>JBAYZS010000001.1:0-90476 GCA_041672395.1 Dysgonamonadaceae bacterium
TATTGATAATCAGATGCATAAACGAAAGATTAACGAACTATTGATGATAGTAAACAGTAAATAAAACGTATTGAATTAAGCTCAGACTAAGATAAATGTTTGTTACCTAAGACAATACATGATATTAAAATATTTATTTCATGCTAATGGTTGCAAATATAGATAAAAAAATGATAATTGCAAACTTATCCCTTTTTTTTTAAAAACTTCTTCATTCCAGCCTACATGTGTACGCCAACATAATAAATAAATTTAATCATAATTCTAGGGGAGTCTTAACTCTTATTGATGTTAATTTTGGCTGAATTGATAAAATAATTTAAAATAAGAAGAGAGATTAAATTAAGAATCTATGTAATTAAGAAGAAAAATGTCCTTAAATGATTTTTATTCAAATATAATTACTAAACTTGCAATGGAAACTTTAGATTAAAGATATTTACTAATTCTCTGTGTACTATAATTATATGCATCATGAAAGAAAAACTATTGATTCTATTAATATCTTCTTTGTGGAGGTAAACTCATTTATATATTTTAATAATCAAAACTATGAAACATTTTATTTTAAATTTTGTGATTTGTGTAAGTCTAATGTCGACATGTTGTGCTATTAACTTAAATGCTCAAAGTCAAAAAGAAGAGTTGAAAAACTCACCATTAGTAGGTATATGGATATTTGAAAGAACTATGGTTGATAACAACGGAAATAAAATTACCGTTTATCCGGGCAGCATTATGCAGATTAATCCCGATGGTAATTTCATTTTCATTTTATTTTCGCCAATGAATGGAGGTTTTATTAATAATGAAGGGAAGATTACACTGGAATCCGACAGCATTTATACTGAAAAAATTGAATATAATGCCAATCCTAACTTTATTGGCAAAGAATTAAAATTTAAATATAAAATAGAGAATGATAACCTTATCAAAATCCCCTTAAACACTGATAATAGTCAGAATAGAAATAAGCTGAAATTGGAAAATGAAATATGGAGAAGGGCCAAACGTCCTTTATCTCTTTAATAATTAATAAGAAACTTGCGCTGGAAGCTTTGGATTGATAACATTCATTAACTCGTTGAGTACTAAAATTATATACATCATGAAAGAAAAACTATTGATTCTATTAATACTACTACTTTTTAATTTTAATTTTTTTTATGTCAATGCTCAAAATATTATAGAAAGTATTGAAGATAGACAGACTGTGATTTATGGATACAATGATTCAGTTGGATTGTCTTTGGATTATTCTAATACAATCTGCGACACATTGTTTTATGATAATAAAATCATTTTATTGGAGTCTTCTCCTTTGCTACAATTGGATGAAATAAGTGCGTTGGTTAAACATGAAAACAAACAATCTTACGATAGCATTTTCAATTGTTCCAGAGGATACACGGCAACATGGAAAATGGAGGATAAGAAAATATTTCTTCTTAATGTGCACTTGCGCCAAAATGACAACAAGCAGGTGGGAAAAATCTTGGGACTGAAGCGGATTAAAGATATTAACAAGAGACCTGTCAACGCTATTTGGATTTCGGGAAAAATTAGCGGGGGGACTGATGCTGTAAGAACTAATTACGGCTATGCTTTTAAACAGGTGTATGAATTTGAATTTAGCAAGGGAACGCTGGTCAATGAGACGATCAATATGTTCCCGACTGGTTCGTTGGAGGATAAACTGGAGTTACAAATGTTTTTGAAAAAGAACAGCGGAGCATTGTTGGATGTGTATTTACACTTTGATAAACTCAAAAAGTTCAGAGAAAATATTGCTAGAGACGACAAGAATGGATTCTTTAACGATAAAATTCCTTTGATAACTTCAGCGGAAGGTGAATCATACTATGCACCAAGACAGTCGACCAAAAAGTTTACTGTACAAAGTATGAGTTTGGATAAGAGTATGGCTGCACGGTCAATGATTTCACATATGAACTTTGCAAATATGCTGCCCAAAGGGAGTTTCTACCCTCGTTTTTTACGGAATGGTGTCATTTACCAACCTGTAAACATTGTATTTTCATGGAATCTCTATGGGGATATTGAAAATAATAAACTTCAATATTATAACGTTGCTCCAAAAAAAATCATTCCGAATGGCTGGAAAATCCTTGGTGAAGATGAACCAAGATAAAATACTGAACGAACATATAATTCACTTTTTTCTCTCTAAATCCTTTTTACGTTTTAAGGCTTCTAGATAATAATAATCGGCATAATTCAAAGGTACGTCAACCTCTGAATTGTGGGGCAAACTGCCAACGGAATGCATTAATATGAAATTCCCATTTTCTCCTAATGGGGCTCTGAAATTACTGCTTGAAAGGGTTTTCATAATCTTGTCTGCCCATTTTTTGTAATTCTTTTTGTCGGAATAGGTGGATAATTCATATAGAGCGGAGGCAAGTATTGATCCTGCTGAAGCATCGTGATAGGTATTGGGAATTTCTGGCGAATCATAATCCCAATAAGGTACGCCGTCTTTGGGATAATTAGGATGGTTGGCAATAAACTCAAGGGCTTTCTCTGCCTGATCCAGATATTTTTGATCTTTTGTTTTCCTGTAACATAGTAGATATCCATAAACACCCCACGATTGACCTCGAGCCCATGCACTTTCATCGGAATATCCTTGACTGGTGTTTCGGTGTCTTACGGTTCCGTCTTCTTTATTATAATCAATTACATGCCATGTGCTGAAATCTTGACGGTAATGGTTTTTAATTGTGTTATCGGCGTGACTTACAGCTATCTTATAAAAAGTAGAATCTCCAGAAAGTTCTGTGGCGTCAAAAAGTAGCTCTAAATTCATCATATTATCAATAATCACAGGATATTCCCAATCTTTGGACTTGTTTGTATTCCACGACTGAATGACTCCTGTGGCTGGATTGTAACGTGTTGATAATGATTTTGCTGCTTCTATGATTACTTTTTTGTAATCTCCTTTGCCAGTGAGTCTTAAGCCATTGCCATAACTGCATCCAATCATAAAACCTACGTCATGATTGCCGGTGTAATACTGAATGGTATCCAACATCTCGGTATATTTGATCGCTTGGGTTTTCCAACTCTCATCTCCGGTTAGTTCGTAAATATACCATAAACTGCCGGGGAAAAAACCTGAGGTCCATTCTTGAGCTGGGATAAATTTCATTTTCCCATCGATATATGATTTCGGATTCAACAATTTTGTTGAACCCGAAATACTTTGTAATAGTTGTGTATATTGATTTGCAGCAAAGGTTACGTTTTTAGTAATAAAATTCCTGTTGCCAGTTTCTTTGTCTTGACTCTGACAATGTTGAATACTCATAAATAGAATGACTAAACAAATGAATGGTAATATTTTTTTCATCATTTTCATTAACTTTGATCGTATTACTGAAACGTATTAAATGCGACAATCGGTCGACTTTATTTAATAATCTTGAAGTTTTAAATAGTCTTTTTCTTTCCAAATGGGCTCAATGGTTGTGTTATACCTTTTGCGAAAATCTGTATAGTTCTTATCTTTATGTTGAGTCCAACCGCATTCTGCATAGGCGGCTAATCTTGGGAAAATTTGAAAATAAAGCCTGTCTTTTGTTGGGGTGTATTCGCCCCACATCTGACAACCGGTACCAAAGATCTTATTTTCATCTTCTTTCTTTAATCCTTCGGGGATGGGATTGAAAGAATAGGCTTTCTCAAATGAAATTGATGAGTATGGATAATCTAAATAGGTAAAGAGACGATTTGAATTGACTACATCATATCCCTTTTCAATAGCTTTGTTAACAAGACTGATGTCGCCGTCCCAAAACTGAACGATGGTACCGGGGGCCAGACTTTCGGATTGACTTGCCTGAATATGGGCTTCTCCACGAATATTATCGCCTGTAATTTCATTCCAACCAATCATTCTACTGCCTTTGGATGCAAGATATTTTGAAAATCTGTTGATAGACCATACCTGCAAATCGGAGTGGGTGGGGATGTTGTTGGCTTTCATGAATTCAACAATCTGGGGATTGTTCTGCCAATGGGTGTAATTGGCTTCATCGCCTCCAATATGTACAATTTTAGAGGGGAATAACGCAACTACTTCATCCAATACATTACGGATGAATTCCTCAACTTTGGGATCTGTTACATTGTACAAATCTCCCCAAAGACCGATACCTTCCTTACTGCTGGTTGCACCTAACCAGGGATAAGCAAAAATTGAGGCTGAAGCATGACCGGGTACTTCTATCTCGGGTATGATACGAATGCCTCTGTTATCTGCGTAAGAAATAATTTCTTTTATATCATCTTGGGTATAATACATTTTTCTGCCTGGATACTTTTCATCCCATTGGGCTGCCGTTAATCCTCCATCAGAGAAATCTCGCTTTGAGCCGACTTCTGTAAGCTTTGGATATTGTTTTATTTCAATTCTCCAGCCTTGATCGTCTACCAAATGCCAATGGAATGTGTTCATTTTTAAACGTGCCATCTCATCTAATAGCAGTTTCACGGTTGTCATTCCTTGAAAATGGCGACTTTCGTCTTGCATATATGCACGCCATGGAAAGGCTGGCTCATCTTTGATAGTACATTCGGGAACAGAAAATACTCCGTTTGTGGTTTTGATAATCTGTCGCAATGTTTGTATCGCATAGAGGGCACCACTTTTGGTGGGGGCGCTGACTTTAATTTGATTTTTTGACTTGTCTTGAATTTTTAAGATATAGCCTTCAACATTGTCTGAAGCTTTTTTATCAATTGAAATTACAAGGTTTGCATTTTCTTTTCCGGTGAAATATGTGTTAAATCCTAATTCGTAAAAAATTGAGGAGACATATTGTTTGTCCAGTTCGGATTTTGAGTCTATGTAAATGTTGAAATTCTTGTTCAATTTAGCATAATCACCAGTCGAAACAACTTCTCTTGGTTTGGGTAAGATTGGAAGATCCAACTGGGCATTTAAATTTACATTGGATGTAAATAATAGAATGATAATGGCTACTAAAATAAATCGATAGTTCATAATTAGATATTTATATTTTAAGTTCAAAAAAATTATTCAGAGATATAAACATAATTGAATCTTCCTTCAGGAGCGGTATCTCCATTTATATACCAATCCATCGGATCTTCGTTTTGCATGTTATCAGACCATTTAAACTCAAAATCAAGCGCTTTCGTGTCCTTGAAGATGCTTTTAATGGGGAGACTATAAACAAGCATGTTATTTTTGAACTCTAAAGATACAACTTTAATTGTTAACCATTTCCCTTCTTCAAATTTTTCCAGTTGGTTTTTGCCACTAATCCTGTAATCATATCCGTACCATCCGGAAGAGTGAACACGGTCTGAATTGATATATAAACACATCCAGTTATTATCGGTTTGCTCGGAAATATTGCCGACGGTCTGGGCATAGAAATAGATGTTTTCTTTGTCTCTCGCGACTTTTACTGTTTCAAAATCATTCCTGCCGGTATTATTAATATAGGTCTTGGGAGGATTGGACATGGCGCCTGGGTGATTTCTATGCTGAGTGTCGCCAATATAATCTGTATATACGGGAGTAATCTGTTTCCAATCGTCAAAAGATGTAATGGATTTCGAAATCTTTGCTTTTGGTACTGGATTGACGCCTTTATATTTTCTAATGTTGGAGATCATCTGCATATAATAATTGTCTTTCAAACCTGCGGTAAATGTGGGTTCAATATCCCTACTGTATTCGGGATTGGCCTGGTCGACAAAATAGGAGTGTTCTTTGTTGTTGTCCTGACTGCCCCATCTGCCGGCAATCCACTCATTCCATCCGGTAATAAAGATGAATGGGACATTTTGTTTTAATGCGTGATCCCATTGTTCTTGAAAATTAAAACCGTATTTGATATCTGTTTCTGGATTACCATGTGAACCGTTTCTGTAACTTCTTCCCCAATTATCCATATTTCCATAAAAGGCTGAACCTCCCATTCCTGCGGATGGGTTTGGATGTTGCGAGACGGAGACATTTATGATTTCTCTTTCTCCTTTGTAATTTTCATAAACCATTTGAGGTCGCTTGAAATCAATCCATGGCCAGCCGTTTTGCTGATCGGGTTCGTTTGGCCACTGCGACTCACGGTATGTGAAAAAGTTTTTAAAATCTTTCCCTTTTGCTTCTTTAGTCCTGCCTAAAATCAGGGGCTTGCCTTCTAGAAAATACCAGGTTGAGGAATAACGAATGGGGGCTCCTTCTTTATAAAAAGCATTATAAATATTTTGCATTGTATTTCCCGACACTGTATTTGTATAATATACTAACTTAGGGGCTTTTCTACCTTGATCTTGTAGGGCTTTTATGGCTTTCATCAACGCATGCGACTGTCGTTCATAGATGATGGCGTTTGTTGCGTCGAGTACCAGAAAATCTACTCCGGCATCGGTCAACAACTGCATATTTCGTAAGTGAACCCAATAATCGTCTCCACTATAATAACCAAAAATTGACTTTCCCCAAAAATAATAGGATCCTCTGCTTGTAGTTCCCCAAAACTCATTGTCTTCGTCTTCAAGGACTTCGGGGTGCTGGGGTATTATTTTTGATAGATCCCAATATTTTTCTGAGGTTCTCGACGTTGGATCGCCTTGCCACAAGAAATAGAAAATGCCGACTTGCCTATCGTTTCTTGGATTTCCGACTTCTTCATTCCCGGGCAAAACACGACCTAATTCATCTGTTCCTGCTAACGGGAAAATAAATTCTTTTGAAGATGAGTCTAATTCATTTTGAGCGGTATCCTCAATTGTTTCAAGATTCTTGTCTTTACATGACGATCCCATCACAATGAACGTGACAATGATAAAGGATATAAATCTGACGACTTTCATAGTGATTCTCTTTTATTTTCTGGGGCTGCTAAAAACATTTTTTACTGCGTCTAAATAGCCATATTTCCAAATGGTGTCTGGTTCTAAATAACTTCCTTCGGACCATTCATTCCAAGCATTTATGGTGATGATTTTTGGCTCGATATTGTTTCTGTCAATGAATTCTTTTGCTTTCAACAGATATTTTTCGAATTTCTCAGGGGTGGAGTTATTGATATATCCTGCTTTGAATGGGAATCGGGGATTGGCATCCCAACTTATTGTCACATTGGGATAGTAGGTCATAGAAAAATCATCTCTGAAGGTGTTCCACATATCGGTAGATGCGTCACCCCAGGTTTCGTAATCCCCATCGGGATTCTGAAGATGGGCCCAACAATAGTTGGTTAAACTTTTGAAACCGAAGTAATCGAGTACTTCATCCTGACTTTTTATGCTGTCACCGGGCACTCCTTCTATAGAAGAGGGTAGTGCTTCCCATAGAATTCCTTGAAGATGCAAACCGGGAAAACCGGCATCTTTTGTTTTTTGTGTGAAATAGTCAAGGGCTTCTTTTGTCTGCTCTGGTCCGCCTAATCCATTTATAAGGGTGTTCAACTCGTAAATACAAAAAACGGGTTCATCGTTAATCTTATAATAGGATGGGTCTTTAAAGTACTGATTGATAATCCTGTCTACAATAATATTAAATTGTGCACGGTCGACTTCTCCATCCCAAAAAATTGAATCTTTTCGTGGATTATCAACATCCCAATAGGTGGTTGCATCATGATTTGCCCACATCAGATAGAACTTCATCCGGTTATTGTTGGCTTTCAAAAATCCTTCATTAATGCAATCTTCTAAAAAGGGCTTGCCTTCAAACCAATACCAGTCGAAAATAAAGGTGTTTACACCATAAGAAATCGCCTGATCAATTTTCTTATTCATGTCTTCTGGATTGGCTTCATCAAGATATCCCCACAACGGAACTTTGGGTTGTTGATGGCCCTCTTCTTTGGAAATGGCATTGTAAATTATCTCCCATTCTCCTTTCTTATCGGGAAACAGAAATTCAGCTCGTGGCTCATAGTGATAGGCTGGCCAGTAAAAGGCTGCGACGGTATATTGATTTTCTGCATCTCTGGTCTTTGTCTGAGATGGGCTTTTGCAACTAACGGTGCTCAATAAACCAATCGCTATTAACAAAAAAATGATTTTAATACTTAAGCGTTTCATATTTATATTGTTTTATATTCAATATTCTTCTTTTGTTCCTCTAACCATGGTCTCACCCTCCTCTCACTATGGTCCCACTCTCTTTTAACCTCACTCGCACCTTCTTCTCTCATTTTTCCGACAAAAAAAAGTGGTTTTTCTTAACGACTAATACTTCACTGAATGAACGGATACTGGTCCGAATAGTCCGGATGGTTGCAATTTGCTTTGTGCATTATATGGGTTCACAAAACTCCAGGTCTTTCTCTGATTTTTTGGCAACTGCTGATCTCCAATAATTCGATTCATCCAATTGTTTACTATTTCAATTTTTAAAGTGTTATTACCTGTTTTTACTAACTTCGAAATATTTAATCGATAGGGTTGTGTCCAAACTCCTCCTGCATATGTATCGTTGATATATACTTTTCCCATCGCTGTTAAATTGCCAAGTTCAATGATGATATCACTGTCATTGGATTTATTGTCGATATTAAAGGTGTTTTCATAAACGGCGGCACCGGAATAGTATTTTATGCGTTCATCTGAAAAAGTCGTCCAGTCTTTTAATGTGTCAATAATTATGGGCTCTACGGGACCTCTTTGGGATGGGTCGAAGGTGATTTTCCAATTGCTGGAGATATTTGAAATTAATTGCAATTCTGGATAGTTGACTTCAATGTTTGTCGGGGTTTCTGTTTTCGAGATTTTATCTCTGAATACAATGAACGCACTTTCAAATGGTGCTAGTTTGATCGGTACTTTAGTACTTTGTCCTATTGATTCATAGGCTTTCAACTTGCGTATGTTGCCGTTTGTTGCGTCCCATAACTCTGGCTGAAGTCCGCTTACCCTAAATTCTGGATATATAACTTTTTGTTCATTGGTCTGATTGGATATGAAATAGATCTCTGTCCCGTCTTTCATTGTACGGTGACCGTAATGAATCGTATTGTCTTCTGGTAACTTGCAATCGGGAACGCAGTTTAATAATTGGAAGGCGTCTTCCATTGTCATGCCGTTCAAAATCATTCCTTTACCTGCTTTCCGATGGGTAACAGTAACTCCGTCAACATTGTCCCATAGCTTTTTAGAGATGTCTTGTACGATTTTATCTGCTATTGGTTGATTTTCTAAACTGGGCGAACGCTTTGGAGCGGGACCCATAACAACTCCTCCGGCAAGAATCAATTGCTCAATCTTTTTCAATAATTCTGGGCGCATGGTTTCTTGCTTGGGAAGGACTAATATTTTGTACTGTGTGCCGTGTGGTAGGGTAAGTAAACCATTTTTTACGGTCATATTCTTCTCTATGACTTCGGCATTGATATAATCGAATTGATATCCGATGGGTAATGAGGGATCGACTATTCCTGTCATTTTGGGGGTGTCTTCTCCAATAAAATAGGCGGCATCTGCTACATTTAATCCTTGTTGTAACATGTAATTTACTCTTTTCAAATATTGGATGTATACATCTAATTGTGAGAACCAGGTGTTCTTGCGGTCAAACTCGTTGCCAAACCATGCGTTGACTCCGGGGTTTTTGTCTTCATAGGGTTGGGAGATATATACATGCAACAGGGTATTGTTAATGCCTTCTGCAAAAAATCGGTCGTTGCGCTGTTTCATCATCGCGGGGTATCGTGAGTAGGCGGGACCACCTGCTGTATTTGATTCTGCCGAAATTTTGCTCTTTCCGTAAATATGACCGGCAGAGGTAGCAGCTCTATTCTCTATATTTCCTAAATCGCCTTCACTCCAAAATTCTCCGCCTATTTCATCGGATTGACCGCCATACATCAAAAATTCGCTGGGAAATCCCCAATGACCGTAATTCTCGAGCCAGGTGGTCAAACCGTACTTGTGACTTGCTTCGCGTAATCCGCCTACATAGTCATAGGCGACTTTGTCGGCTACAAAACGACGCATATCCCAGAGGAATCGGTCGGATTCCTTCTCATTATTAATAACATAACCATAAAATGTGGGTAAAAATGGGGTGGGATCGTAATTATAGCGTTGCTTGAAGTCTTTTATAAAGCTATCGGTAAAGTTTTGTCCTCCAGTCTCATAACTGTCTTGTACGACTACCTTGAAGCATTTCCTGTCTTCTTCGGGAATTCTTTTTATTATTTTTCCTATGAATGCATCAAAATGACTCTGGATATGTTCTTTACTCATTTTATCTATTTCAAGTCCGGTGCCTTCTGGTGATGCGGGTGCATTGGTGACTTTTGTAGGGGTCATACCTGTACGCATTATAATCCATTCGCCGGCGGGTACATTCCAACTGAGGGTGCCGTCGGATGTGATTTGATTACTCAAGTCAATAATCTCGTCTGCTCTTACTACTGTTTCTGGATCATCAATCTCTGCTTGATCTGGCCAAAGATAGGCATCCCAATAGGGGAGAGGGGTGGGCCACATTTTTGCTAGGGTCTTTTCACTATAATGTTCGATTCTTGGGGTCGATTGTAGTGCAATTTCGGTAATGCCTGCATTATTACTGATAAGAGTTAATAACAGTCGGAACTCTTTTGCTTCAACCTTTCCCGTTGAAACTGATATAGGCGCATAAGGCATGAAACCCACGTTCAGCGCGGGATTAGAGCGACTGATGTCGAACTCTTTTATCGTTTTAAATTCATTACTGCCTTCCATTTTTACCTGGAAAAGACATTTTGCAGTGATGGGATGATTTGTGGTCTCAATTGTAATATTTCTGATGCTGATATTGTCTTTGGCAACCATGTCTATTGTCAATGGTCCGTTTGTTGGAAGTGTAACACCTGTTCCATTATCGCCATCGAATGCATTCTGTATGTCAATGATTGCCGGTGAAGAGGTGATGGTTGCAGTTTCGTTATTAATTTTCTGGTTACTATTTTTTACAGGCCAGGCTAACACCTTGACGTCCTGAAAAATATCCTGAGGCTTATCAAGTTTTTGAACTAACTTCTTGGGACCGGTGACAGTGATTTCGGATGAGGCAAGGTAACGCATGGATTGTTCGGGTTTTACCCAGGGTCCACCGGACTGACTCCAACCGGGTGAATTGAATATCCCTATTTCAATATTCAAATCTGTAGCTGTCTTTAATGCTGTATGAAGAATATCCCACCATTCTTCACTTAATATCTTGACTTTTCCAAAGGGTAAGTCTTCAATACCGATATTGCCAATGAATGCTCTGTTGATACCTGCTTTTTTCATCGCTTGCAAATCTTTAACAACACCTTCTTTTGAGATGTTGTCCGATATCCAATACCAATAAACACTGGTTTGTATGGATTCAGGAGGGTTGACAAAACTTGTTTGTAATTGATATCCAAGGGTACTGTTCTTCTGTTTTTGTATGCTGCATTTGGCAGAGGAGAATAGTATTGAAATGCTAATCAAAATGATGATTATTATACTTGACTTGACTCTTTTCATGTTTTAATTGTTTAATAATTTGACTGCTAAGATAGCAGCTTTGTACGGCTTTTTATAACTCGCGTTTTCTATTAAAGGTTTCTTATTTGATGATTTTCACACCTTTGGGTGCGTTGATTTCACTTTTTATGCGACCGTCGACTTGCTTAACATGTTTAACTTTCACAATTCCATATGGGGTGGGAAATGTTCCTTCTGCATACTTTAAGTCTCCAAGATGTGGCTTAACTTCTATGGTTTTACTGCCTGGCTCTAAGACTTTTATCCCTAATACATGTTCGGTGAGCCATGATGTAGGACCGGATGCCCAACCGTGACAGAGACTTGCTCTTAATCCAACATAACAAAAAGCGCCTCCATCTGCATGTATGTCAAATAGATCTTCTTTTGGAAGCTGGTCAATTCGGGTGGCATTTGTTCTTTCTTCGTAAATGAAGTTTTCCCAAAAGGTTGTGGCGCCAAGGTCTAACATCGCTCCCCAATAATCGGAAATAATTTGCATGGCTTCTTTATATTTTCCGTCTTTCGCTAAGGCTTCTAGCATATAATAGCCGTAAAATGTGGCAAAGTTCTGTGATCCATTATCTAAAATAACGGATGAACCTGCCTGTGGGGTGGTGATGTTCGCAAGTGATAATAATGCGGCTGCTTGTTTATTGTTATGGTCTTCTGGAATATATTTCTTCAAAAGAGTAAGTGCATCGTCACAGGTCTTCTCTAATGATGGGTCTTTTAACCATTTGGCAATGTCTTTCCCTGCTTGGATAGTAAGAACGGTTAATGCTTGAATGCCTGAATGAATTACATCTGGATCTTCTGATGTGGGCCAGTCCAAAAACCGAGTACCGTTCAATTTCTCTTTTCCGTTTTTATCTATTTGACTGGTAATTTGTTGGATCAAAGCGGTTAAATAATCATGCTGTTCTCTTAAATAGGAAATATTTCCTTGATGTAAATATAAATCTCTGTGAATGATGATCCACCACATTGAGTATGTGGTCATTCCATTCATCCAACCGGGTAATGGAGTGGTGTCGCGAGCAAAATCGAGACTTTTATTGATGACTTCGTTTTGACCGAAGACTCTGTTTATCGTGGCTACTTCAGGGTGCATATCGCCAACCCATACTAATCTGTCTCTTTTGATCCCATCCCATAAATATTCTTGCATATTTAAATGAACGGTATAGACACCGGTTTCCCATATTTTGTTAAGTCGCTCATCATTACACTTAAATGTACCTAAATATGGGATATCGCGATAGCGAAATATAGCACGGACCGACTGCAATGGCAAATCTACGTCTTTGTCTAATAGGTCTATTCGTACAAATCGAAAACCTGAATTGCCAATCTCAATGGTGCCGAGCCATGGCAATTCCATTGTGAAATCACGCAATGAATGATCATTCGTTGCTGAACTCATGCCGAAAACTACTGATCCTGTTTCACTCATGGCTTCTGAAACGGATTCGCCAAAACGAACGCGGATCTTTATTGGCTTTTTATCGCTTCTTATGGCAGCGGCTAATTGAATTCCACCGTACAATTCTTTGCCATAATCTAATAAAATGGAGGCTTGGTTTTCGGAATCTGAACGAAGGACACACATGCCTTCTCCACTGGTCGAAAGCTGACCGTGAAAATCTTTTAGTAAGACTGCTGAATTCTTGATGTTAATATTTTGATCGTCGGATTGCCAGACAATCTTTACGGGATTCACATAACTACGGGTTATTTCATCGTGCGACAGGTTGTCCTCGAAATTATTCTCCAAGACACTGTTTTGGGAAATCAGATTTAATGAAAGAATAGTGAAGATCGCAATAAATAAGGCCTTGAATTTCATATGCTTATAATTTTATTCTGTTCGTATATTATTATCTGTTAATTGACTTTTAATGTGCTTTTTCCTGAACCAATATTGTCAACAACAGCAAAATTGCCGTCTTTGGTGAACTTTATGGGTTTATCGTTTAGTGTTACTTTCTGATTTTTACTGTAATATGGTAGATATACTGCTGCTGTTGTATTTGCTGGAATATCAATTTCTAATGAAAATGTTTTACCGGGTTCGTTGGTGAATTTCACGAATACTTCACCTTGTATTGTTGGATGTTTTATCTCTGCATACCTAAGCGATGAGGGCTGGGGTTTGATTCTGATTTTCTTAAAGCCTGATTCAATGGGTTCAATACCCATTAATTTTCGGGGAATTAAATTGGCTGGGGCTGCTCCCCATGCATGGTTCCAGTCTTGATTGGATTTGTATTTATTGTCCCAGGCTTCCATCGTGATTGTCGATCCTGAACGGATCATATTGTACCAGCTTCTGTCGGTTGTTGATGTTAATAGCTTCAATCCATAGTCTGCATCGCCAATATTATAGATTCCTTCAAGCAAAAACTGTGAACCATAAACGCTGCAAGCCATACCTTTTGAACGGATGAATTCCATTATATTGACAGCGTTTTTATTGTCGACAAGTCCAAATGCAAGGGGAAACAGGTTCGCATGAAGTGAACTATGCTTTGAACCTACCCCATCAATATACAGTCCTATGCTTTTATCGTATAGTTTCGAATTAAACGACTTTCTTAATTTTTCCGCTTGAGTTTTATAGTACTTGCTGTCGTCTGTTTTGTTTAATAGTGCGGCAATCTTTGTCATGAGAGTGAGCGCCTGATAGTGATAAGCATTTACAACGGTATTTATATCTGTGAATTCAAAACCGTCAATTTCTCCATCGTGTGGCCAGTCTACTATATCTCTAAGTTGACCGTTAAAATGAATGGAGTTAAGTACTTCTTTGTTTACTTTTCCAGTTCGGGTGCTGATGAGACCTGATTCATTTGATAATGTCGTGAGTGTTTTTGCTTTTAAATCTTCGTAGTATTTTTCAAGAGATAGTTTATTCCCTGTGTACAAATAATCTTCCCAGGCTATTAAAACGGATTGCAATATCCATTCTGTTGGCCATGTCGGATGGTTTATTAAATATTCATGTGTGTATCTGGCTAAACTATATTCACGGGCAACACAATAATGTGAGAGCTGATTTATTAATGCATCAGCTTCATACGGAATTCGTTCTCTATCTCCATCTAAGTAAACTCCTGCAAATGAGGTTGCTTTTATCGAGTATTTGGATAATTCCCAAACTTGATTCAGAATAGTGTCTGAACTGTGAAAATAGGAATCGGATTCGTTGAAGGAATAGTAAACGGTTTCTCTTGAGATATCGCTTTTGTTAAGTTTATGTGCGTAATTCTCTATCTCACAATACCTGAAAGGGGTTACTTCACCTATATATTCGGGCATTAAAATGGCTTGTGATCCTGTGTTTCTTTTATCGGGTTTAATAGTGACGACATAGGTATTCCATCCGCTTTTTGGAATGATCTGATATCTGGAATATCGTATGCTGCCTTGAGGATTGCGGTTAACATGTCCATTTTGTTGATCTTCACCTAAATGGATGGTAACCGTATCGTTTGTACTTTCAGCGTAGAGATTAATTCTTATTCGCCCAAAAGCGGCTTTGCCGAAATCAATATAGTAGCCATTTTTATCTGTTTGATCTATCGAAATGGGTTTCTCGTCTTGCTTTTGAAGTGGATATCTGTCAGTGACGTAATCATGAAGCTTTTTAGCTGTCTTAAATTGGGATGGCTCTGAAAAAGCTGATTCATTACCGTGATTATCTCCAATCTGAACTTTCCAAAAATAGACCTTGCCAGACTCAAGGGGTTTGCCACCATACAAAATATTCAAGGATTGATCACTCATCACTTTACCTGAATCCCATAAATCTCCCTTGTCTTTTCGCAATGAATCAATATTGGATGATACTAAAATTCTGTAGGAGGTCTGTATCGAATTCTGTAAATCAGAATGAATGTTCCATCCTAAAAAAGGTTTAAACGTACTGATTTCAATGAATTGGAAATTCTCATTTCTTAGAATTGATTCATTTAATGGTTTAGAAGTCAAATAACCATTTACGAATGTTTGTTCAGTGTTTAATAGAAGATTTACACTTAGATAATTTGGTTCAAGTTTATTCTGCGTGAAAGCAGTATGACAAATAAATAAATTTGCTATAGCTATAAACAATAATTTTCTGATCTTTGAATTTCTTATATTGGAAATGAATTGCATTTGTATTTATATTTTATGTCGCCCCAAATTCCTGTATTCCAGCGGAGTACATCCAACTCTTTTTCTAAAGAAAGATAAGAAATACTCATACGAACTGAAATCTAAGTTGAAAGCAATCTCTTTGATTGAGAGCACACTTTCAGCTATTAACTCTTTTGCTTTTCTTAATTTAAGTTCCTGGAAATATTGGGCTGGTGCGTAACCGGTATATTCTCTAAATGTTTTTCTGAACCATGAATAACTTGTACCTAATTTAGTTGCTATTTCTTGAATATCAATTTGATGATGAATATTCTCTGTCATGATGATTTTGGCCTTTTCAATAATTTGATCTGAATTATTGAGCTCAAAGTTTCTGTTATGCGAATAAGACAAAATCAATCCAATGATGTGAAGTACTATACCTGCCAAATATTGTTGTGCAGATTTTTTCTCATCTTTAGCTACTTGAATGGCAGAAGTATATAGCTTGACCAAATCTTCATTCACACCAATATCAAGAATCTGATTATTCTTGTTAATGAAATCATTATTTATTATATTTTCAATAATAGATCCTTCAAAACCTATATAATACTCATTCCATCCTGATTCTACAGAAGGACAATAAGTGTGCCATTGTCCAGGGAAAAGAAGAATAATCTGTCCCTTTGAAATCTCTGTTTTTTTTAACGACTCAGAACGGAATTCTCCCTTTCCTTTGCTGATGTATAGAATTTGATACTCTGTTAATATTCTGCCTTTGCAAGGATTAAAATAATAACTCTTAGGATGTTGAGTGGATGGATAAATGGTATTTGGTGCAATTGGTTGAAATCCTACTGTGTTTACTGTAAGTCCAAAACTTTTATCCTTTTCATTTACTAAAAGATATTTAAAGTCAATTCCCAAATTATTGTATCTCATAATGTTTTCTTTTCTCTCAGTTTTAATGTTACAATGCTACAAATATAATTAAAACTATTGATATACAATGCGGTTAAGTCCACTTTAAATGTAGGCTTAAATTTCACCGCATTGTATATTCAATAAACTGAGAGAGTGAATCTAATATTAAAAAACTTTCTATTATTCTATTTAAAAAGATTAGGAATGATCAGAGAAAATATCAGTATCGCCATTCCCCATATCAGATAAGAAGTTGCCTTCTTACCTGCACCTTTCCATTCTTTTAAGATTATTCCCCAAACATTGCTGAAGACAATATTTAATGACATAAGGATACTCCATGAGAAAGCCATCATTACGCTTCCGGGTTCAAAGTAACTTTGTCCCATTCCCAATCCAAAAAATTGTGAATACCAGAGTAATCCTGCCAATGCACAAAATAAAAGATTATTGATCAATACTTTACCGGATGAACGTCTGATTTCTCCACCTGTTTTATTTTTATGGTTCATGTAAAGACAATAGACCAAATTGGTGAAAAAACCTCCGATAGTTACAAGAAGAGTTACTGGATTCTGAGCAAATAACTCATTTGCACCTAAATTAATGGCTGTTTCCTTTATAGGCACACCGGCAGTCAATCCAAGATTAAAACAAGCACTCATTACACCCGCAAACAAAGCGATTAATAATCCCTTTTTGAGGGCAAAATCCTTAATGGCTTTCTTTTGTTCTTCTTCTGACATATTTTTAGCACGTAAACTTCCTGCAAATCCAACAAGTGCAATACCTATCAATGTTACAGTTACAGCTAAAAGTAGTATTAATCCCTTTGGTGAAAATAGGTTATCACCTGAAAGTATTGACGGTATAAGTGTTCCAAAAGCAGCACAAGTCCCCAGAGCTACAGATTGTCCTAAAGCAATTCCAAGAAAGCGCATACTTAATCCAAAGGTTAAACCTCCAATTCCCCAAAGTACGCCGTAACCAATTGCTTGCCAAACTGCTGATGGGTTTGATGTATATATCTCCATCAATTCTGGAAAAGAATTAGCCAGAAGAGCACCTAAAAATGGAAAGATTAGCCAGGCGAAAATGCCTTGAGTAAGCCAGAAGTTTTCCCACGACCACTCCTTGATCTTGTTGATTGGAACGTAAGAGCTTGATTGCCCCATACTTCCTACAGCAATTATTAGCAGACCAATTAAAGTGTTCATACTTTATCTTTTAGATGTTGTTTCCAATTCATACTTTTCTATTTCCTTAATATAATTATCGCCTATAGGAGTATTCTGGTTGTAACAGTAGTAATTATACACTGCACTCCATGACATTGATTTTAATTCTTCCAAGTATGCCATTCGCTGAAAGTTCTTATCGGAAATTTCATATTCTCTTAATTTATCGGTGGGCTCTAAAAGTGCCTGTAACATTGCTTTCTGAGTAGAACGAATACCCAAAACATAAGCTCCAATTCGGTTGACAGACCCATCAAAATAATCTAATCCAACATGTACTCGATCGGCATAACCTGAGCGTATGATTTCTTGAGATAAAGCGAGTAGTTCATCGTTTAAGATTACAACATGATCGCTATCCCAACGTTCGGGGCGACTCACATGTAGATTAATTTCCGGAACAAATAGTAACATAGATGATATTTTGTCTGATATTACTTCTGTTGGATGAAAATGACCTGCATCTAAAGTCAAAGCCATGTTATTTTTTACTGCATATCCCATATAAAATTCATGTGAGCCAACCACATAACTTTCACTTCCTACACCAAATAATTTACATTCAACACAATCTATAAGGTAGTCGGTGCTTATTTTTTCGGTTAATACATCATCTAATGCCTCTTTGAGTAGTTCACGATGTTTGAATCTTGAAACAGTTTTGTCCTTTTCACCATCGGGAAGCCAAATATTATGAACACACGGACTGCCTTGCTGGCGCCCAATTTCTGCTGCTATTCTTCTGCAACAGCGAAGGTGCTCTTTCCAGAAATTTCTTATCTCCGGATCGAAATTAGACATAGTATAACCGCTGTCTGCTTTTGGATGAGAGAAAAACGTAGAATTAAAATCTAAGGCTATATTAGTTTTCTTAGCCCAGTCAATCCATGATTGAAAATGAATTGGCTTAATTTGATCACGTTCTACAAATTCACCCTTAAAATCACCATAAATTGCATGTAAACCCAATCGATGTTTTCCTGGAATTAGTGAGAGTACTTTTTCTATATCCATCTGTAATTCGGTGATAGTGCGCGCCTTACCTGGGTAGTTCCCGGTAACCTGGATTCCACCTGTAAGATCACCATCTGGATTTTCGAATCCGGAAACATCGTCAGCTTGCCAACAATGGATTGAGATGGAAAGCTTGTCTAGTTTCTCAATAGCCGCATCTGCGTCAACCCCAATAGCTGCATATTGATTTTTTGCGTCTAAATACGCTTGATAAATTTGTTCTTTATTCATGATTTAATGATTATGATATATGTAAATTCTTATATTTCTTTGTAAACATCAAGGTAATTCAAATATTGTTTTTCCCATGTTTCAACATTCTCAGGAATGAAAGTTTCTAGTTTTACGGAATTTCTTACGATTCTTCGCATCTCACTTTTATCCTTTACCAATCCGCAAGCTTTTGCCTGGAGTAGAATATTTCCGATTGCTGTAGCCTCAGAAGGTCCAGCTATGACAGTCAGTCCAATCGCATTTGCTGTATATGAATTAAGGAGTCTGTTTTGTGATCCTCCACCAATAATATGCAATGTTTCTATCCTTTTTGTAGATAATTGTTGTAAGCTTTCTAAGACTTGTTTATAACGAAAAGCTAAACTTTCGTATATACAACGGGAAATCTCGCCTATATTTTGTGGAATATATTGTCCTGTCAATTTGCAATAATTCTGAATAGATTGAATCATTGATGAGGGATTGGCAAAACATGGAGAATCAGGATTAATAAAACATTTAAAGGGAGTCGCTTTTTCTGATTCAATAACAATATCGTCATAAGATAACGATTGGTTTTTCTCCCAATCTTTTTTACATTGCTCAATAAGCCACATCCCGCAAATGTTTTTAAGCAAACGAATTGAACCATCGGTGCCTGCTTCATTGGTAAAGTTGAAAGAATATGTCTTTTCGTTGATAACTGGTTCTAAAGACTCGATACCCATTAATGACCAAGTCCCGGAACTAAGATATGCAAAACAGTCATTCTCGGCAGGAGTGGCAAGTACTGCAGATGCTGTGTCATGACCGGCGACAGCTATCACAGAAACATCTTCCTGCCCAGTTTGTTGTTTGACATTTTCGGATAATTGGCCTATTGATGTTCCTGAAAAAACAATCGGAGCAAAATTATCTTCAGATAGTCCAATAGCATCAAGTAAAGTTGATTCAAAACAACGATTGTATGGATTTATTAATTGAGAAGTAGATGCAATTGTATATTCAGTAACCATTTTACCGGTAAGTAAAAAAGATAAAGCATCAGGCATAAACAGAATCTTATCAATCTTGCTATATGTTGAGCAATTTCTATCTTTTTGAGTGAACAATTGATACAGAGAGTTGAAATTCATTATTTGAATCCCAGTCATTTTATATACATCTTCTTTTGAGATTATATTAAAAAACTTCTCAGGTGCACCAAATGTTATTGGATCACGATAACTGTATGGCATTCGCAAAGGTTCTCCATCTTTGCCAAAGCAGACAAAATCAACACCCCAAGTATCAATTCCTATCGATTTAATGGGTGTTTGGTCAGTTTTGATTTCAATAAGAGATTGCAAGATTTTATTGTACAGATAAAAAAGGTCCCAATACATACGACCATTTATATTTGTAATTGGATTAGGAAACCGATTGATCTCCTTTAATTCCAGAATGCCATTGTCTATTTTTCCTAAAATTGCTCTTCCGCTACTTGCACCAAGATCAATGGCCAGGAAAGAGGTTAAATTGTTTTCACTCATAAATGAGATTAAATTTATAAGATTAATACTAAATGCACAAAATTAAACTTTATAGTCGATAAAAGGATTACAAAAATGATTCAAGAACTGTACTTTTTGACATTTCTTTATAAACCATGAGTGTGATTCATTTTTTTTATATGAATATCAAATAGTATAGTTTAAAAATCAATAATTGAATTAAACACTATTAGGAAAACACTACATTTGCTTAATAATTTATCAGATAATTTACCCATAAGAGCATCTAATTAACGATGTCATTTATTAAAGGATATCTTAGAAATGATACTTAATTTTATATTATATGTATTACCCAAAAGTAAATGCTCACATGCATACACCTTATTCTTTCAGCGCATTTTCAGATGTGAACGATGCATTGAATAGAGCTGTGGATGAGGATGTTAAGGTTGTGGGAATAAATGATTTTTACACAACTGATGGTTATGATGAATGGGCTGCCGGATGCAAGGTGCGTCGCCTCTACCCACTATTCAATATTGAATTTATCAGTCTGGATAAAGAAGATCAAAAAGCCGGAATAAAGGTGAACGATCCTGTCAATCCAGGCAGAACATATTTGAGTGGAAAAGGATTAGCTTATCCATTTAAACTTGAAAAACCACTTGCTACACAATTGGTTGATGTTCAGGACGAATCCCTTTCGCAGGTATCTGCGATGTGTAATAAGTTGAATGATTTATTTAAAGCAAATAATATTGAAATTCTGCTAGATATTAATTGGATTAAAAAAGAACTAACCCGCGGGCTGATTCGTGAACGTCATTTGGCAAAAGCCTTACGACTAAAAGTGTATAATTATTGCGAGAACGATAGATCTAGGATTAAAACCGTGCTTGAAAAACTCTTTAATGGAAAGGAGTTGAAATCCGATCCTGATAATATTGCTGGGGTAGAAAACGAGATTAGAGCTAATCTGTTAAAAGCAGGAGGAATAGCTTTTGTTCCTGAAGATCCCAAAGCTTTTTTACCAATTAAGACGGTTTGCCAAATCATAATTGCAGCAGGAGGAATTCCTACCTATCCTTTTTTAGCAGACAATGAAAATGGTCTGTATACTGAATTTGAAAATGATCTGGATGGAGTTGCCGCACAACTTACACAACGTGGATTTCATTCTGTTGAATTTATCACTACCCGTAATGATATAAAACTTTTGGAAAAATATGCTGACTATTTGTATAATCAAGGCTTCGTGGTTACCTTTGGAAGTGAACATAATTCGCCAGTGATGGAACCAGTAGAACTCTTTGCGCGAAATCATACTCCTTTAACAGATAAACTGATGAAAATAAACTATGAAGGAGCATGTGTTATAGCTGCACATCAGTTTTTAATATCGCAAGGCCTTGAAGGGTATATCGATAAATATGGTTATGCAGATCGTTCAAAAAGAAGCGATTATGTCAATTTAGGAGACCAATTAATTAAAGATTTATAATATCAAGAAACAATTAAAGCCGCACAAAATGAAAGAAATAGATGACTTAATTCAAATATCACAATATTACGGTAAAGATAATAGGTATGTTATTGCAGGCGGAGGCAATACTTCTTATAAGAACCACGAGAAAATATGGGTGAAGGCAAGTGGACAGGTACTTGAGAGCATCACTGAGGATGGTCTAGCCATACTTGACAGAGAAAAGCTAAATCTGATGTCGAAAAAAGTGTATAGTAATAATCCTGTGGAACGCGAAGAGGAAGTAAAAAATGATCTTTCCGCTGCAACAATAACAAAAGGCAAGCGCCCATCGGTTGAAACCTCGATGCATAATATAATCGACTATTCATTTGTTGTTCATTTACATCCAACAATTGTAAATGGATTGATGTGCGCGAAAGATACAGAACTACAACTTTTAAACCTTTTTGGAGAGAAGACATTATTTGTAGAATATACCGATCCCGGATTTGTACTTTTCAAGAAGGTAGAAGATAAAATCAAAACGTTCAGAACAATCAATAATGAAGAACCAAACATAATTTGGTTGCAAAATCATGGAATTTTTGTTGCTGCCGATACCATTGAAGAAATAAAGAAGCTGTATGATGAAATATTTGATACGCTGGGGAAAGCACTGAAAGAAACACTTTCTGAAGGTGTCGAGGTTATCGACCCCAAAATTGTGGAAATTATTCCGGCTATTCGAATGATAATCTCAAAGAATGAACTCAAGACTTTAAGAATAAGAAATAATAAGCTAATTAGATTCTATAGTGAAAGTATAGAAAATCAGCAATCAATAATGCATCCGTTTACTCCCGACGAAATTGTTTATTGTAAATCAAACTATATTTTTTTAAATGGAGAAACTCCCGAAGCAATTTTAAATGATGCTGAAGTACAAATTGATTCATTTAGAAAAAAATACGGTTACGATCCCAAAGTCTTACTAATAAAGTGTTACGGATTAGTTGCTGTAGGAGATAATGATCTTCAATGCGATACAATTCTTGATGTTTATGAAGATGCCATGAAAATTGCATATTTATCATGCTCTTTTGGAGGACCGCAATCAATGACTCAAGATCAAACAGATTTTATTGATAATTGGGAAGTTGAAAATTACCGTCGTTCCGTCAACAAAAACAAAGTAGAAGGAAGATCAGAGAATAAGACAATAATTGTTACAGGAGCTGCTCAGGGATTTGGTGAAGGTATTGCGCAATGTTTGCTAAGAGAAGGTGCAAATATTGTAGTAGCCGATCTCAATGCTGAAGTAGGATTGGCAACTGTAAAGGATTTGAATACTAGCGTAAAAAAGAATCGTGCTATTTTTGTAAAAACCGACGTGAGCAAGATAGAAAGCCTTGAAAACCTGATGTGTGAAACAGTTTGTCATTTTGGAGCAATAGATTGTTTTATCAGTAATGCCGGCGTTCTACGTGCAGGAGATCTGGAAAACATGACATCAGAAATCTTTGATTTTGTAACCCGAATAAATTACAACTCATATTTTTATTGTACCAAAACGGTTAGTCGTATTATGAAATTGCAAACCAAATACGCTTCAATAGATTATTATGGAGATATAATTCAAATCAATTCTAAATCCGGTTTGCGAGGAAGTAAGGCCAATTTTGCCTATGCAGGAGGTAAATTCGGAGGTATTGGTCTGACACAGTCGTTTGCTCTGGAGTTGGCTCCTTTCAGAATCAAAGTAAATTCCATTTGTCCCGGGAATTATTATGAGGGACCACTTTGGAGTAATCCTGAAAATGGATTATTCATACAGTATCTTAGAGCTGGCAAAGTGCCAGGAGCAAAAACGGTTGAAGATGTAAAAAACTATTATTTGTCACAAGTACCCATGAAGAAGGGCTGTTCTCCTGAAGATGTTACCAAGGCCGCACTATACCTGATGGAACAAACAGGTGAAACGGGACAAGCACTGCCAATAACGGGTGGACAAGTGATGATGAGTTAACAAATCATTTGAATAATTTAAAATAAAGATATGAAAACAAAGGCAGTTAGATTATATGGTAAAAAAGATTTACGCTTAGAAGAATTTGATTTACCTCCTATAAAGGATAATGAAATTCTTGCAAAAGTTGTTTCTGATTCCATTTGCATGTCATCTTACAAAGCATCCGTACAAGGAAAAGACCACAAACGGATTCCTGATGATGTGGCTGAAAATCCAATAATTATTGGGCACGAATTTGCCGGGGAATTAATAGAAATAGGAGATAAATGGAAACATAAATTCAATATAGGTGATAAGTTTTCCATTCAACCGGCAATAAATTATAAGGATGGACCAATAGGGATTTTAAGTGCCCCCGGTTATAGTTACCAATATATTGGAGGTGACGCAACATATGTTATAATTCCGAATGAGGTAATGGAACGTGATTGTCTGCTTGCATATCATGGTGAAGGTTATTACCCTGCATCTTTGGCTGAGCCTCTTTCTTGTGTAATTGCAGCCATGCATGCCAATTATCATACAACTTCTGGCAGCTATGTTCATAAAATGGGTATTTTGAATGGAGGTAAAATGGCAATATTGGCAGGCGTTGGACCTATGGGACTGGCTGCGATCAATTATGTTTTACATCGTGATGATTGTCGCCCATCGTTTTTAATTGTAACCGATATTGATCAGACCCGTCTCGATAGAGCAGCATCATTATATACAGTGGAATTTGCTGCAAAACAAGGAATAGATTTACGTTATATCAATACTTCTCTTATGCAAGATCCTGTTAGAGAGATGAAGGACTTAACAGGAGGAGATGGTTATGATGATGTTTTTGTTTTTGCACCGGTCAAGCCGGTTGTTGAGCAAGGAGATGCACTTTTAGCTTTTGATGGTTGTCTGAACTTTTTCGCGGGTCCCGCCGATCCAAATTTCAAAGCGATGTTTAATTTTTACAATGTTCATTATGCGTACACGCACGTGGTAGGTACAAATGGTGGAAATAGTGAAGACATGATTGAAGCGCTTGATATTATGAATAAAGGTTTAGATCCGGCAGGGTTGATTACACATATTGGAGGCTTGAATGTGGTACCCGAGACAACAAATCATTTGCCTGAAATACCCGGCGGTAAAAAATTGATTTATACTCATATAACAATGCCGTTAATCGCAATTACAGAATTTGAGCATTTGGGTAAATCAAATGAGATATTTTCGAATCTTGCATCGATTTGTGATAAACATAAGGGTCTATGGAGTGTTGAGGCTGAAACTTATTTATTAGAAAACGTCGACAAGCTTGATTTTTAACATAAAGCAAATTCATTATAAATGAAACAATTAGATGTAAACTTAATGCATCCGGTGGAACAAATTCATGTAATCATCGGTCGAATTTATAGAAGTGGAATGACCACAACCTCAGGTGGAAATATTTCTATCAGAGATGAGAATGGAGATATCTGGATAACTCCATCAGGAGTGGACAAAGGTGCACTTACGACTAAAGACATAATGCTGGTAAAAAAAGATGGAACCATAGAGGGTCTCCATAAACCATCATCTGAACTGCCTTTTCATAAAGCAATATATGAATCTCGTCCCGAACTAAAGGCTATAATCCATGCACATCCACCGGCATTAGTCGCATTTAGTATTGCGCGTAAAGTGCCTGATACAAAGATTGTTCCACAAGCATATAGCATTTGTGGCGATGTGGGGTTTGCACCTTATGGAACACCGGGAAGTGAAGATTTGGGTAAGAAAATTGCTAATGAATTTAAAGATACCAGATATAAAGCTGTGATTATGGAAAATCATGGAATTGTACTAGGGGGCATAGATATGATGGATGCATATCAACGTTTTGAAACGCTGGAGTTTTGTTCCCGTACAATTATTAACGCGCAACGGTTGGGTGGTGTAAACTATCTGTCAGATGAACAAGTTGCAAAATATGTAAATCATTTTCCGGCAACCAAATCATATTTTATGGGGGTTGAACATCCCTCCTCGGAACGAGCATTGCGTTCAGAAATGGTTAGTATTATTCGTCGCGCATGTAATCAAGGGTTGATGATATCAACTTATGGAACCGTGTCTGTGCGGTGGAAGAATGATGATTTTTTGATTACACCAAGTAATGTTGCCAGATGGGATATAATTCCGGACGACATAGTACAAATCAAAAATGGAATGGCTGAAGCGGGAAAAATACCTAGTCGCTCTGTTGCACTTCATCAGCGTATTTATCAACTGAATCCACACATAAATTCGATAATTTGTACACAACCGGTAAATCTTATGGCTCATGCTGTTAGCGGTACAAAGTTTGATGTACGAACAATTCCGGAAAGTTGGATATTCTTGCAAGATGCTCCATCAATACCTTTTGGGCTGATTTACAACGATATCGATAAGGTTGCGGAGATGTTTAATCATAACCGTGTGGTTTTGGTTGAAAATGACAGCGTTTATGTTACGGGCGACAAATTATTAAACACGTTTGATTATCTGGAGGTTGCTGAGTTTTCGGCTAATTCTCTGGTTATGGCAACGTCTATTGGTAAACTGAGTCCGATAAGCGATAAGGAAATTGAAGATTTAAGAATTGCTTTTAATGTAAAATAAGATCTTTATTTTAATGTATCGAATCCGTAGAAAATCATATGATTTATTGCTCATGGACTTGATACTAAAATATGATGTTTTTATTAATTTTGTAAATTATCAAATATTGTACAAATGATTTATTTAGTAATCATGCCCAAGCAGGGCCAATCCGTAGAAAGTTGCATTATCACAGAAATAAAAAAGAAGAAGGGTGATTTTGTTAAGAAAGGTGACATTCTTTTTTCATATGAAACAGACAAAGCTTCTTTCGATGAAGAGGCTCCTAATGAAGGTACAGTCTTAGAAGTTTTCTACGGAGAAGGTGACGAAGTTCCAGTGTTGGAGAAGATGATGGTGATTGGGGATGAAGGTGAGGACTATTCTACATTAATTGCAAATAGCATCTCAACGGAATCAATCCCTAAACCAGAATTTGAGCAACCTGATAATTCTATTTCTTTATCAACTACAGAAACACAAGATGTATTGACACAGGATGTTGAGCCAAATATGTCATTGTTTATTTCTCCTCGTGCAAGTAAATTAGCAGAAAAGGAGGTCGTAAATGTAGATAATGTTATTGGTACAGGTCCTAATGGCCGGATAATTGAAAGAGATATTCAAAATTATATAAATAATCAAGGGAAAGTTACACCTCTTGCAAAAAAGATGGTGGTACAAGAAAAATTACAACCTTCAGGTAGGGGCTCAGGTTTAAACGGGAATATTCGCTCAACTGATCTTTCTCCTCTTGCAAAAAAAGAGTACAGCGTCGATTATGAGGACAAGAAAATATCTAATATGCGAAAGATTATTGCACGAGCGATGCATTCATCTCTTCAAAACTCGGCTCAACTAACACATCATCTTGGTGCTGATGCACGACGTATATTGGAACTTCGCGGACAAGTAAAAAAAGCTTTGGAAAAAGGAACTCTCACAACAAATATCACGTTGAATGATATGGTTTGTTTTGCGGTTATCAAAGCACTTAAAAAATATCCAAATGTAAATACTCATTTTTTGGGAGAGACAAAACGCTATTTTAATAAAGTACATCTAGCACTAGCCGTAGATACGGATCGTGGACTTATGGTTCCTGTGGTTCGAAATGCAGATGATCTTTCAATCGTTGACTTATCTGATAAGTTTAAGGAGATTGCTGAAGCATGTCGAAAAGGAAATATTGATCCTGATATTTTGTCGTCTGAAGCTGGCACTTTTACAGTATCGAATTTAGGTAATTATGGTGTTGAAATGTTTACACCGGTAATTAATTTGCCTCAATCTGCAATTCTGGGTGTAAACACAATTGTTCCACGTCCAAAAGATTTAGGGAATGGTGTTTATGCATTTGTCCCATTTATTGGGTTAAGTTTGACATACGACCATCGTTCGCTAGATGGTGGCGAAGCAACTCGTTTTTTGAAGCAGATTGCCAACGAAATTGAGAATTTAGAAATAAAGTTTTTCTAATGAATATAAACTTATAGTAAAAAAAAAGATATGTTTGATTTAATCATTATAGGAGGAGGTCCGGCGGGATATGTAGCTGCAGAAAGAGCTGGTAGCAAAGGGCTTTCGGTAGCGTTGTTTGAGAAAAAAGCCATGGGTGGAGTATGTTTGAATGAAGGATGTATTCCTACTAAAACATTATTATACAGTGCAAAAACTTATGAAAATGCAATTCATGGAGACAAGTATGGCATTACTTGCGAGAATGTTACATTTGATTTCAAGAAAATTATGTCGCGAAAGAAGAAAATCGTTCGCAAACTGGTTCTTGGAGTTGAGTCATCAATGAAAGCTAATAATGTTACGGTTGTTTCTGCTGAAGCAATGATAAAAGGACGCAATAAGGATGGCTTTGAAGTTGAATGTAACGGAGAAAAATTTTTGAGCAAGAATTTGCTTATTTGTACGGGTTCAGAAGCGTCTGTTCCACCGATTCCCGGATTAAAAGAAGCAGGTGAGTTGATTTTAACTAATCGAGAAATACTGGAATTAGAAAACATTCCGGAATCACTTGTTATAATAGGTGGAGGTGTTATCGGAATGGAGTTTGCGAGTTTTTACAATAGCTTTGGGACAAAAGTGACTGTTGTGGAAATGTTACCTGAAATTTTAGGTGGTTTGGATTACGAGATCAGTGCAATGTTGCGTGATATTTATGCCAAGAAAGGGGTCCAATTTAATCTCAATGCAAAAGTAATTCAGGTTGACGAAAATAAGGTTGTGTATGAAAAAGATGGTGTTACTCAGAGTGTTGAAGGAGAAAAAATTCTGTTAAGTGTTGGAAGAAGAGCAAATATTAAAGGTTTTGGTCTTGAAAACCTGAATGTTGAGACAACACGGTCAGGTATAAAAGTAGATGAAAAAATGAAAACAAATATTCCTGGTGTGTATGCAGCGGGAGATGTTACTGGATTTTCATTATTAGCGCATACTGCTTCACGCGAAGGTGAAGTTGTGATAAATAATCTTACTGGAGGTAACGATATTATGCGTTATAATGGCATCCCCGGAGTTGTTTATACAAATCCTGAAGTTGCGGGTGTCGGTGAAACAGAAGAGAGTGCAAAATCTAAAGGAATATTGTATAAGGTAGCCAAATTACCTATGTCATATGCAGGTAGATTTGTTGCAGAAAATGAGGGTGGAAACGGGCTTTGTAAAATTCTAATTGGTGAAAAATACGGAGAGATAATTGGAGTACACATGCTTGGGACACCTTGTAGTGAGATTATATTCGGAGCGGGAATGGCAATCGAACAAGAAATGACTATCGACGAACTGAAAGAAGTGATATTTCCTCATCCAACGGTAAGTGAAATAATCAAAGAAACCATTTTTAAGTTTTAATTGGAACATATAAATAAATAACATAATCAAAAATTATATACTATGCCAAAAGTTCAAATCATTGATCCGACAGAAGTTCGTAAACCTGGATTCATTGAATTTCAGTCGATACCTGTGAATCAATATCAGAAGACAGTAAAAGAAGAAAGAAACAATTTTTCAGATGATGAATTAAAAACTATTTATCACGATATGGTATTGATCAGGGAGTTTGAAACCATGATCAATCAAATTAAAATAAAAGGGGAATATAATGGAACTCCTTATAATCATCCAGGTCCTGCTCACCTTTCTATAGGACAAGAATCAGCGGCAGTTGGAATGGCGTGGACTCTTGACGTAAATGACTTTATTTTCGGAAGTCATCGCTCTCATGGAGAAATACTTGCAAAAGGTATGTCTGCAATCCACAAATTGGATGATAAAACATTAATGGAAATTATGAATACTTTTTTTGATGGTGCTGTTCTGAAGATTGTTGAAAAAGATTTTCATGGTACCACAAAAGAACTTGCTCGTCGTTTTCTGATTTATGGAACTCTGGCCGAGATATTTGCACGTCAGACGGGATTCAATAAAGGTTTAGGTGGATCGATGCATGCTTTTTTTACCCCTTTCGGAGTTTATCCCAATAACGCAATAGTGGGTGGATCAGGAGATATTGCTGTTGGTGCGGCTTTATATAAAAAGGTAAATCGCAAGCCGGGATTAGTGGTGGCTAATATTGGCGATGCGTCTATGGCATGCGGACCTGTTTGGGAAGGAATAACTTTTGCTGCTATGGATCAGTTCAAACAATTATGGGAAGGTGAAATGAAAGGTGGTTTACCTATCATCTTTAATATTATGAATAACCAATACGGGATGGGAGGTCAAACAGACGGAGAGACAATGGGTTACGATATTGCAGCTAGAATTGGAGCGGGAGTGAATCCTGAGCAAATGCATGCTGAAAGAGTTGATGGCTACAATCCACTTTCTGTAATTGACGCTTATAAGCGTAAACGAAAAGTACTTGAAGAAAAAAATGGTCCCGTATTGCTGGATGTACTTACGTATCGTTACAGCGGGCATTCACCTTCGGATGCTTCGTCATACCGGACAAAAGAAGAGGTGGAAGCGTGGGAAAAACAAGATTGTATTGTTTCTTATGGCAATCAGTTAATAGATGCCGGAGTCGCAGTTCAGGATGATCTTGATGCGGTTTGGATGGATATTAAAGATTTGATTTACAGCATGTTCGTAAAGGCTATTGATGATGAGATCTCCCCACGTATGAATAACTGTGAGGTAATTGGAGACATGATGTTTTCAAATGGAACAGTGGATTCTTTTTCGGATGCAATACCTGAAGTATTACATCCGATGGAAGAGAATACTCGAGTAAAAAAGATTGCATCGAAAGAACGTTTTGCGTTTGACAGCGAAGGAAAACCTTTTAGTAAGATGAAGCAATTTCAGTTGAGGGATGCATTATTTGAAGCTATTATAGATAGATTTTATAAGGATGCTTCTCTGATAGCTTATGGGGAAGAAAACCGTGATTGGGGAGGAGCTTTTGCTGTTTATTCCGGTCTTACGGAAGCGTTACCATATAATCGACTGTTTAATTCTCCCATTTCAGAAGGTTCAATAGTGGGTACAGCGATTGGTTATGCAATGTGTGGCGGCAGAGTTATCCCTGAAATTATGTATTGCGATTTTTTGGGAAGATGTGGTGATGAGGTTTTTAATCAATTACCAAAATGGCAAGCAATGAGTGGAAATGTCTTGAAGATGCCGATTGTACTTAGGGTATCGGTCGGCTCAAAATACGGTGCTCAACATTCTCAGGATTGGTCGTCATTGGTAGCGCACATTCCGGGTATTAAGGTTTGTTTTCCCGCAACTCCATTTGATGCTAAAGGTTTGATGAATGCAGCTTTACAAGGTACAGATCCGGTTGTATTCTTTGAAAGTCAGCGTGTTTACGATATTGGTGAACAGTTTCACAAGGGTGGGGTACCAAAAGAATATTACGAAATATCCTTTGGTGAGCCAGACATAAAGAAGGAAGGAAATGATATTACTATCCTGACAATAGGACACACGCTTTATCCTGCTCTGAAAGCAGCTGCCGAATTAGAAGAGAAATACGGAATGAGTGCAGAAGTGATTGATGCACGCAGTCTTGTACCCTTTAATTACGAAAAAGTGATTGAGTCCGTAAAAAAGACTGGAAGAATCATACTTGCCAGTGATGCCACCACGCGTGGTTCTTTTTTAAATGACCTGGCATCAAACATTGGATCACTTTGTTTCGATTATTTGGATGCACCGGTTTGTGTGCTTGGTTCGCGTAATTGGATTACTCCTGCTCACGAACTGGAAGATTCTTTTTTTCCTCAACCTGGTTGGTTTATTGATATGATTCACGAACGCATTCAGCCTTTGAAAAATTATGTTCCAGGGGAGAATTTTACAGATGGAGAGATAATTAGACGTGCAAAAAAAGGCATTTAATAATTAACAAAAAGAATATGATATATTTAGCAGATACTGCTAATCTGAGTGAAATAAAAGATTTGTTCTCCTACTTTCCCCTTGAGGGCGTAACAACAAATCCAACAATTCTATCTCATACGGGCAAATGCTTGTCGCAGGTAGTACCCGAAATCCAGCAATGTATTGGCGATAAGATGTTGCACATACAAATGATTAGTGAAAAGGCTGAAGACATATTCCTTGAAGCAAAAAGATACAGAGATTATTTTCAGTTGGGAGATAATTATTATGTAAAAATACCCGTAACAAAAGAAGGTTTCAGAGCAATCAGGATGGTAAAGGAAGCTGGTATGAAAGTGACCGCTACGGCTATATTTACTCAACAACAAGCTCTAATTGCAGCTATGGCAGGAGCCGATTTTGTTGCACCATATGTAAACAGGTTAGACAATATCTCGTCTCATGGTATTGATGTTGTGGCAGATATTGTAAAAACATTCAAGTTGTTCAACTCTTCTTGTAAAGTTTTGGGCGCTAGCTTTAAAAATGTTGACCAAATATATCGTGTAAGTATGGTTGGATGTCATGCTGTTACGGTTACATATGAAGTATTAGAAGCTTTGATGAGGCATCCAATGACAGACAGAGGTGTGTTGGATTTTGAAAAAGATGGGGCACATCTGTACGATGTTGATTTTTAACTCAATAGGTAGGATTCATTGACCAACCTAATAACTGGCTCATTTATATGATATTGAATTATTAGTAGTTATCTTTCTTAATTTAAAAGATTGTTTTGATTGCAATAGTTTCATCTTCAGACAATTCTTCATTTAATCTTTCGGTTGAAGAATATCTTTTTTCTGAATATAATGAAGAAGTATTGTATCTATATGTAAATACTTCTTCAGTCATCGTTGGCTCTAATCAGGAAGTCAAACAAGAAGTAAATGTCGATTATTGTGAAAAGAATGATATTCAAATAATTCGCAGAATGTCGGGCGGGGGAGCTGTTTATCATGATAAGGGTAATTTGAATTATTCATTCATCTGGAATAAAGGAAGAGGAGGATCACCATTGAATGCCGATTTTCTTCTTCCTGTAATTAAAGTATTGAATACTTTACAGGTTCCAGTAGAATTAGGAAAGAGAAAAGATTTGTGGTTGAAGAGTGGTCACAAAATATCAGGAACAGCTTCTCATATATCGCGGAACAGGGAGCTGCATCATGGTACACTTTTGTACAACACTGATTTATGGAAACTTCAACAGTCTTTGGAAACTGGCGTTTCTATAGAAAATAATGAAGTGATAAAAAAGAAAAGGACGGCATCTATTAAAAGTCCAGTTACTAACATTCGTACGTTTCTGCTCGAAAACGAGATTCTAGCACCCAATACAGATTGTTTTTTTCAATTGTTTATTGAGAGGTTGATGAACTACTTCCATATAGACAAGTTGTCTCAACTTTCAGAACACGATATGGAACAAATTGATAAATTGAGAAAACGTAAATACAATCAGCCAGTGTGGAACTATAAACTTTGAATAATAAGTTAGCGACAAGCTTTAGAAGTTTGTGCTGAACGCATTGGATTAAGTATGCTGCTTGTCTTTTTATAATAAGCATCAGCATATTGTTGCATTCCCAAGTCTGAGGCATGAATACCATCTGTATGACTATCTATGCTCAATCCTAATTCTTCAAATGTCATATAATAAAGATTCTCTACCTTATCTTTCATTATTTGATAAACAGCGTTCAATTGTTCATTGGGCTTTACATAACGTTCTTTCTCATTATCAGATGCATTATAACCCATATATCCGTCATGTTTTACTAAAAGAATTGGAGCATTGCTTTTATTCCTTAAAATTCGGATACCTGCTTCCACGCTTTCTTTAATTAGTTCAGTTCTATCATTGGTCATATTAAGCATGCAGTCAATCACATACATACTTACATCTAACTCTGATAATAATTCAAACATCTCTTTCTCTAAGCGACCATTACCTGAGAATCCCAGGTTAATTACAGGTTTGTCAATATTCCGTTGCAAAATATTTGTCCAAGACATTCCAGGCCTTGAAGCACAAACTCCCTGAGCAATAGACGTACCATAAATGACAATGGGTTTTTCATTTGACGGACAAATAAATTCAACGCTATATCCACTTGGTACACCTATTTGCAACTGACTTACCTCGTTATGTAAAGGAAGATAAAGAGTGAATTCATTTCTTTTTTCTTTTTGATTCTTAAATGTCAGGTTATCATATTAGTAACTTATTGTATCAGAAAAATCGAATCTCCCCTTGCAATAATATTGGCTACCATCAGCATTCTTCATATAAAGGTCAACTCCACTGACACCTGTAGAAGGCATATGTGGCATTGATAAATTCCATAAGGGTTTACGCACAATTACATTAGCTCGATCCGGAAGACGATGATATATCTTACCAATTTCTTTATTCCAACCTCTTCCTTGTATGGGGAATAACGAATTATCTACCGGATTATACTATTTTGTTTGTGCCGATACGTTTAAGCATGGTAACAAACTCAATGTAAATATTAGAGAAACCAGTAATGCATTTTTATATATCATCTTAATTTTTTATTCAGTTGTTTGAATACTTTGAATGAATTCAATGATTTGTTTTAGATTGCAAATCTAGTTAATTCACATTATGATACAAAATCAAATTATTTCTTATGTCAATGCATGCAAACAGAGATTCTTATCGAATAAAATGAGTATTGTTTAAAAATAGACTATTTTTGCAGATGCTTTAATCTGCTAATTATCTATTAATTATGAAGAAGATTAACTGTTACCTGATCGGGCTGTTTATGCTTAGTCCTTGTTTGCTTTTTGGACAACAATTGAATCAAAAAACAGGCATCTTTAGTGATAATATTGATGTCGGAAATGTAAATCATTCAGGATCGGCACTATACGATGCTGACACGCAGCAATATACCTTACAAGGTTCAGGCTCAAATATCTGGTTTAACAAAGATGAATTTCAATATATGTTCAAAAAGATAAAGGGAGACTTTATTCTTACAGCACAGGTAGAATTTGTGGGAAAAGGTGTTGATCCCCATCGCAAAATTGGTTGGATGGTTCGTGAATCATTAAAAGAAAATGCGACTCATGTTAGCGCAACTGTTCATGGCGATGGATTGACTTCAATGCAATTTCGCTCTACAAAAGGTGTTGAAATGGATGAAGTTCAGGTGGCAGTCCAAAATCCTAATGTAATTCGTTTGATGCGCGAAGGAAATTTTTATACGATGTCGGTAGCTCATTGGGGTGAAATGTTTGTATCAGAGAGCGTTGCTCATTGTAATATCCCCGAAGAGGCTTATGTAGGACTTTTCATTTGTTCTCACAATCCTGATATTACTGAAAAAGCTATTTTCAAAAACGTGCGTATCGAAATTCCTGTGAACGATTCACTAGTTCCATATCGCGATTATTTAGGAACTAATCTGGAAACAATAAATGTGTTTACTGGCGAACGAAAGATTTTTGATCAATTTTCCAATTCCATTCAAGCACCCAATTGGACACTTGATGGAACAACTCTTATTTATAACAGTGAAGGATTGTTGTATAATTACAATATTGCAACAAGCAAAATATCAGTTCTTAATACAGGATCAACATCGGGAAATAACAACGACCATGTACTTTCATACGATGGTAAATATTTGGGTATCAGTAGTAATCACAGTGAGAAAGATAACTATCAATCAGTTATATACTATTTGCCGGTAATGGGTGGAGAACCAAAGCGTGTAACAGAATTCAGCCCATCATATCTGCATGGTTGGTCGCCAGACAATAAATATCTAATCTATACTGCAGAACGAAATGGAGATTTTGATATTTACAAGATTCCACGTAATGGAGGAAAGGAGATTCGACTGACAACATCAAAGGGATTGGATGATGGTTCGGAATATACACCTGATGGTCGATTCATTTATTTCAACTCGGTACGCACAGGATCTATGCAGATTTGGCGAATGAAGTCCGATGGAAGTGAACAGGAGCAAGTGACTTTTGATCATTTAAATAACTGGTTTCCACATGTTTCACCTGATGGAAAGTGGATTGTTTTTCTCACATTCGGGAATGATGTAAATCCCTCAGATCATCCTTTTTATAAAAATGTATATCTGCGTGTAATGTCCGGTAGCGGAGGAGAATCAAAAGTTATTGCCTATCTATATGGAGGTCAGGGAACAATAAATGTACCATCTTGGTCGCCTGACAGTAAAAGAATTGCTTTTGTAAGTAATTCCGGTGGTATTAATTAGTTCGAGGAAAGTTTATTCCGGTTATCAACTCATGTTGATATCCGGAAGGTTCGTAAGTGAATCAGATATTAGTGGAATTCAAAGGGATCGATTGCATTGCTGGAAATTTTCACGCACAAAAGAGATGATTTAAACACCAAAATAACATTAGAGTTATAAAGGAATAATTTTATTTTAGCGGGTATATTCTTCTTATAACTTGCTTATTTAATAGCTCTTAGAATTTCCCTTTTTCCGGGAGGCCCTGGTAATCGCTCAACTGTGAATCCCACTGATTGAAGCATTCTTCGCACACTTCCTTTAGCACAATATGTAGTTAAAATTGCATTTGTATTACAGTGATCATATAAAAACTGAAAGATTTCTGTAGTCCATAATTCAGGTTGTTTTTTCGGGGCAAAAGCATCAAAATATATAACATCGAACGATGAAGTTAATGGAATTTTACTTGTTTTACTCACATCTGTAATCAATTTTTCAATTGAGAAACAATACGTTACAACTTGCTTACTATTCCAATCTGATTGATGTAATTTCATAAACCAATCCTTTTCTTGTATTGATTTACCGACTGAATAATTTAATAATGTTGCCTTTTCAAGTGAAATAGGATATAATTCAAGAGCTGTATATTCAATTGTTTTCTGGATCTTTTCTGCTTCGAGTAACGATAGATATGCATTGAGTCCAGTCCCGAAACCTATTTCCAATATATGAACATGTTTTTTTGTACACTCACGCAATCCGGCATTAATATAAACATGCATTGATTCCTGTACCGCTCCATGAGTGGAGTGGTAATGCTCGTTTATCTGTGGTACAAACAAAGTGTGCGAGCCATCTTCTGTAATTTCAAAATTCGTTTTCAATTGCATAACTACAAACAAAAGTATAAAAAGTTTGTTTATTCTTTCATGAACGATTCAAAATCCTTACATTTGTCTTAATGAAAAGAGCGATTATTATTTTTATTCCTTCGTTATTATTACTGTTTTTGCTTTCATGCAATTCAGCTACTCAAAAGCAAGACGAGCATGTATTAACAGTGACCATTGAGCCTCAACGGTATTTTCTGGAACGTATTGTAGGAGAACAGTATAAAGTTAACACTTTGGTGCCTCCAGGATCGAGTCCGGAGACATATGAGCCGGCACCGGCTGTAATGGTTGATCTTGGAAAAAGTGAGGCTTATTTTAAGGTAGGCTTTTTGGGATTTGAAAATGCATGGTCAGAAAATCTTAAACAGAATAATCCAAATGTGAAAATTGTTGACTGTTCTGCAGGAATTGACTTAATACATGAAACCCAAGATCATGCCGAAGAGCAAGGGCATAATCATGGGGGAGCGGATCCGCATGTTTGGTCGTCGTCGAAAACTGCAAAAGTTTTTGTAAAGAATATGTTTGACAATGTTATAACAATTGACCCGGGTGTAAAAGATCAATATCAACAGAATTTTGATTCGCTTAACCTGTTGATTGACAGAACGGACAGCACGGTGACTGCAATATTAAAAGATATACCTTCACGAAGTTTTATCATTTACCATCCTGCCCTTGCATATTTTGCACGTGATTACGGTTTAAAACAATATACTATTGAGTTTGAAGGAAAAAAACCATCACCTGTTCAAATAAAGAATATTATAGATTTAGCAAAAACCGAGAACATCGATATTGTATTTGTTCAGCTTGGTTTTGATTCAAAAAATGCAGAAGTAATTGCAAAAGAGATTGGAGCTAAAGTTTATACTATTAATCCGTTAGCTTATGAATGGGATAAGGAAATGATACGAATTGCAAGCATTCTTGCAGGTAAAACAAATGAGTAAACTAATTGAAATTCGAAACTTATGTGTGGGTTATGACAAAAAACCCGAAGTACTGAAAAATATATCACTGGATGTATATTCCGATGATTTTCTCGGAATTATCGGTCAGAATGGAGGAGGAAAGACCACCCTTCTCAGGAGTATACTTGGTTTAATTCCCATTTCATCGGGATCAATCACATTTTTCGATAAAGATCGAAAAGTAGATTCTATAAATATTGGTTATTTACCTCAAATTAATCAGATCGATAAAAAGTTTCCCATTTCTGTGCAAGATGTTATATTACTTGGAGTCACGCCTCATGGTGTTTTCAAGCGTTATTCAAAAGAGGATTTCACTAAATTGCATAAAGTAATCAAACAGATGGGCGTCGAAGATCTTCTACAACGATCCATTGGAGAACTTTCTGGAGGTCAACTTCAGCGAGTGTTACTTGGGCGTGCAATTGTTGATAACCCAAAATTGCTTGTACTTGATGAACCTGATTCCTATGTCGATAAAATGTTTGAATCCAATATTTACAAACTTCTTGACGAGATTAATAAAGAACGAGCGATCATTCTGGTTTCGCACGACATAGGTACGATTATTTCAAATGTAAAAAACATTGCTTGTGTAAATCAGTCGATCCATTACCACAGTGGAACAAATATTTCAACACAATGGCTTCAGCAATCTTATGGATCTTGCCCAATTGAATTGCTTGGTCATGGAAATTTACCACATCGGATTTTGGAAGAACATGATCATCACGACAATGAAATTCATAATCACAGTTGAGGATGAATGTATAATGGATATATCAGCGGATTTATACTAATTGGAATATCGCTGGACTGATAAACTCATATTTATCAAAGTATATATAAAACAAAAGTCTCAAACGAGGCTTTTGTTTTATAAGGAATAAGTTCTTACTGTTTAATCAAGTATTCAGCTATTTGTACAGCGTTCAGCGCTGCACCTTTGCGAATCTGGTCTGATACAGTCCAGAATGTCAGGCCATTATCACTTGTCAAATCTTTGCGAATTCGTCCAACGTAAACTTTGTCCTTTCCAGCAATATCAAGAGGCATAGGATATTCTTTCTTTGCCGGATCATCAACAACAATCACACCGTCTGCCTCAGAAAAAGCTTTTCTAACCTCTTCTAAAGATAAAGGTTTCTCTGTTTCTATCCATGTAGATTCAGAGTGAGCACGCATCACGGGAACGCGAATGCAAGTTGCACTTACCTCAATATCAGAATGCATTATTTTACGCGTTTCGTTATACATCTTCATTTCCTCTTTCGTGTACCCATTTTCGGTAAACATATCAACCTGAGGAATAAGATTATAAGCCAATTGATAATAGAACTTTTCAATTGTTGGTTCTTCTCCGTTAACAATCTGTTTATGTTGATTTTCAAGTTCAGCCATTGCTGAAGCACCAGCTCCTGATGCTGCCTGATATGTGGATACGTGGACACGTTTGATATGAGACACTTTTTCAATAGCATTCAAAGCAACCACCAATTGAATAGTAGTACAATTCGGATTAGCAATAATCCCTTTTGGTCGGTTACATGCATCTTTAGCATTCACTTCAGGAACCACCAAAGGAACATCGTTATCCATACGGAAAGCACTTGAATTATCGATCATTATTGTACCATGCTTGGTAATTGTATCTGCAAATTCTAGCGAAGTTCCACCACCTGCAGAAACAAAAGCAATATCAATTCCTTTAAAATCGTCGTTATGTTTAAGTTCCTTAACTGAGATAGTTGCACCTCTAAATTTATATGTATTTCCTGCACTTCTGGAAGAACCAAAAAGAACTAGTTCATCCAATGGAAATTGTCGATCATTTAATACACGGAGCAACTCCTGACCTACAGCTCCGCTAGCGCCTACAATAGCAATTCTCATTTTCTGTAAATAAATTAAATATATAAATTTATAAATATACGGATAAAGTTTACCGCTTCAGAGATACAAAATTATTCATTTTTGCGTAATAAACAATACTTTACTAAATTCTAAATGTTAATTTTTAAACCATCAAATGCTGTTTGTGTATTTGGAAATATATTCTGTGCTTCTTTCAAAAGGGATAGTGTGTTTATGTATCTCGAAGAGAAGTGCCCGATTATCAATTTCTTAGCACCTGCCATTCGGGCAATCTCCGCCGCATCTTTTGTAGTAGAATGAAATGTTTCACGTGCCCGGGCAGTGTCCGCAATCGCAAAAGTAGCCTCATGGTAAAGTACATCAACTCCCTCTATAAAAGGAATTATATTGGGACAAAAGGCTGTATCTGCACAATATGCATAACTTCTTGAAGGAGTGGGAGGAGTAGTAAGCAAATTGTTAGAGATAGTTTCGCCATCATCTGTCAGATAATCATTTCCCTCCTTAATTCCCTGAATGTCACGAATAGGAATATGATAAAATTCAATCATATCCTTTTTAATGTGACGTAAACCTTTTTTTTCTTCAAACAAAAAACCATTTGAAGGAACGCGATGCTTCATAGGGAAAGAAGAAATACGAATAATTTTGTTTTCGTAAAGAATTTGAAGTCCCTCACTTTCTAAAGGGATTAATTTAACTTCAAAAGGCAGATATTTGCAAAAGAAATTCAATGTTTGTCTTAACCAAGGTTCTAGTTCTTTATGCGCATATAAATCTATATCGCCAGTTCTTCCCAATAATTGCAAAGTGGAAATTAAACCCGGAAGTCCCAGGACATGATCTCCATGCAGATGAGAAAGGAAAATGCTGTGCAAGCGACTCATTTTTACTGAGAATTTTCGCATTTGTAATTGAGCCCCTTCTCCGCAATCCACCAAGAATATTTTTTCGTTCATATTTATTGCTTGAGCAGAAGGATTGCGAAGAGTAGTAGGTGTAGCCGAGCCGCAGCCAAGGATATCTATTTCAAATGCATTCATTAATTTATCGAATCCCTATTAATTTATGTAATTGCAGACTTAGTGCCCATTGAGGATGAAGTTTTACTTGTTCAATGCAGTAATTGATATTTTCCTGAACAGGTTCGACTCCGTCGAATATAGGACTGAGATAGTATTTTTTTGCTTTTGGCAATGAAGAAATATCTGGAACCACATCACCTTTAGCAATGACATGTCGGATTTCGTCAACCTCTGGGTTAACAGCGCAAACTTCAGAATAATTTCCTTTTGGGCTACAAGCTTTATAATCAATCCCTTGTGGAATCGGGCGAGTTCCATTTGACTCAATCGCTTGATTATAACCTTTTAGTTTAAAGAAAGAAACTACCTCGTCAGTTAGTTGAAGCGTCGGTTCGCCACCGGTCCAAATGATCCAATGCGAATTATAATCTTTGATTGCATTCAGTATTTCATCTAATGACATACTTTCTCCATACACGAAATCAGTATCACAAAACAAGCACTTTAAATTACAACCGGATAAGCGAATAAAAATTGAAGCCTCACCGGCTCTTCCACCCTCACCTTGGAGCGAGTAGAATATCTCATTAACTTTAAGGTTCATAAAATGCTGATGTTTTGGGAGTTTCGCTAACCTCAACCGCATAAAGCTCAGGATAGAGTGGTTTAAATTTATCATAAATCATTTTTGCCAGATTTTCGGCCGACGAATTAAGCGGATCCATGATATCATTCAAATTTCTGTGATCCAGATGCGTATTGATATATTCTTTAATCGCATTCAATTCAGTATAATCCCGAACAAAACCAGTATCACTGAGTGAGTTAGATTTTAAATGTACGATCACATCATAGTTGTGCCCATGCATTCTGCTGCATTTATGAGATGCAGGAAGTCCTTTCAACATATGAGCCGCTGAAAAAGAGAATTTCTTACTTATTTTGAACATTATTTTTCTGATTTTACTATTTTTAATACCCTAATTGTCTAATTGTAAGTATGTCCTAACCGGATAATGATCCGACCATTTTATCCTGTCTACTTTTGTTTGAAATGCTTTAATATTTGGACTATGAAAGATATAATCAATTCTGAATAAGAAGAAATTTTCGTGGTATGTAATTCCCGGTCCAAAGCCGGTAGAAACAAAAGCATCTTTTAACCCTTCTTTCATTTTGCCGTATGCGTATGAGATGGGTGTATCATTTAAATCTCCGCAAATAATTTGTCCATCTGACGTTTGATTAGTAACATGGTTTTTTACTTTTTCCACTTGCCCGACTCTTACTCTGTATGCTTGTCCTAGTTTTGATCTAATGTTTGTTGTTACAACATCCAGATCTACAGTCTCTTTACGTTGAAGGAAATCATTGTAGAGCTGTTTGTCAGCAGCAGTGATTCTATTTGATTCCAAATGAACATTTGCGACAGTATATATTTTATTATTTATCTTAATATCATAAACAGCTGCACCATTATATGATGATTCAAAAATTATTTCTTTCGTCTTCACTATTGGAAATTTCGAAAAACAAGCCAATCCAAAAGTATGATATTTCCCAGACGATTCAAGCCCTGTTATTGCGCTATATGGATATTTATTGAGAATCCTATTTACATCGCGTTGCGAAATCAATGATTTTCCGGTTTTACTAACCAAATATTCTTGCAAGCAAACAATATCTGCATCTGTATCAGCAATATATTCCAAAATAGGATGCTCATTAGACGATTTTTTTGATTCATTGGACAATCCCTGAATATTATATGAAAGAATCTTGATACTCTCTTCTGGAGCCTGATCCGTTTGAATATGAAGTGGAAATAATGTAAGCGCCGGTTTATAGCAAATTGCAAAAGAAAGTAATGTTATTAAAGCAAGTTCCCATTTTTTGAAGATTATCCAAAATAATAAATAGCAGCAATTGATAAATAAAAGAAATCCAAATCCGAGACCGATATAAGAAAACAGATTCGTTTTCAGTGGAGAAACATCCCAACTAAAATACGATGAAAACATCAATAAAATAACAACGATATTTGTAGCAAATATCATCCATTTTACTAAGTTTCTTAATCTGAACTTCTTTTGTTTATTTTTTGCTCGCATTGAAAAGTGTCTCTTTTTCTTTAGCCGACAAACTACTATAACCCGATTGTTTTAATTTGTCTAAAATAGCATCAATTTCTACTTGCTCGTTCTGTTTTCTATAATTATAATCACTGTCGGTCTCTTTCTTTTTATAAGTGACTTTCATTTTTGCCTTTCCTTTTTTAGGTTTAAACAGGTTGATGGTTTTATCAACCATTAAACTCATCCATTCAGTAAGATCACTTCCTTTTTTATATCGAGAAGCAAAAATGAAACCTGCGATTGCTCCACCTATATGAGCGACATGACCTCCCGGATTATTAGCGTTATCCAAAGCCAGAAAATCTAGCAAAAAAACAAAAACAGCTATATAAATGATTTTAATGCTGCCAAATAAAAATAAGTTTATTCTTATTTCAGGACGATAAAAAGCGATACCCATAACAATTGCCATTACAGCAGCTGAAGCCCCAATCATCAAGCTATTTCCCATTCCAACATAAAAAGGAATGAGATTAAAAGTAAGTATAAAAAGAATTGCGCCCGATAATCCACCAATAATATACAAACTTCCCAGCGTTCTTCCGCTGAAGTACTGCATGAATATACTTCCAAACCAATATAACCAAAGCATATTAAACAGAATATGCCAAAAACCATTGTGGACAAACATATATGTGATTGGCGTCCAGATTCTATGTAATAAATCTGTCGGGTCAGATGGGACAGCAAGATATTGGATAAAATTAAGTTGCTGCAGGTTAAACAACGTAAGAACAACCTCAAGCACTTTGATTAATAAAAAAACAATAGTGTTGATAAAGATTAGCTTTATCATCACATCGCCCGTTTTATATGTTATTTTTAATCTATCAAAAAAATCTCCCATCTTTTCTATCTTTTTTCTTCCAATAAAGAATTGCGAGTAGTCCAAAAAGTATTCCGCCCAAATGTGCAAAGTGGGCCACATTATCGCCCGAAAAGTTTGCAACACCAAAGAATAGTTCAACAATTCCATAACCCAATACCATCCATTTAGCCTTAATAGGCACAGGGATTGGAATAATCATCATTTCAACATTTGGAAATATCATGGCAAAAGCCAATAATATTCCAAAAACAGCACCCGACGCACCAATGGTTGCACTATTCAGAATCATGTTCAAATTACCCTGGAGTGGATCGGAATAGTTCATGCCCTGCATAATAATTGAATGACCATTAGCATAAACTTCAGAGATAGCCTCATCTGACATGCCATTTTTAATAAACAGCAATCTGAAATAAACAACTAACATCTGAATTGCAGCAGCTCCAATACCAGTAATAAAATAATAAGAAATGAATCTTTTTGATCCCCAGTATTGTTCAATAAATCTGCCGAACATAAATACCGCAAACATGTTTGAAAACACATGTATGAAACTGCGAGGGTCATGTAAAAACATGTATGTTATGGGTTGGTAGATCTGAAATGCAGCTGATTCAATATAATGCAGTCCAAGAAAATTAGAAATGTCAATTCCTCGTCTGAACAATAAAGATTGAGCAAGCCAAACAATCACATTGATAATAATAAGGTTCAAAGTGACCGGGGGGATTGAATTTGAAATTCCTGTTCTATAATTATTCATAACCATTAATAAATTCTGTGAGGGGCAAAATTACGTATTATTTCCTTTTAATGACCGTTTTTTGGGCATAATATGATTTTTTTTGAGTAAAAATGAATTCTTTTTACATTTTTTCTTGATTATTGAATAATTATCATTTATATTTGGAGCGAAATGGGCTTGTAGCCTTTACTTTATCATGTATTTTAATTTTTTAATTAACATTTTATGAACAAATCAGAATTAATTGATGCAATAGCTCAAGAATCAGGGCTAAGCAAAGTAGATGCAAAAAAAGCGTTGGATGCAACCTTAAACGCAATTGCTGGAGAAGTTAAAGGTGGTGGAAAAGTTGTATTAGTAGGTTTTGGAACTTTCTCTGTTTCTGAAAGAAGCGCTAGAAAAGGAATTAATCCACGTACAAAACAAACCATTGAAATTCCTGCAAAAAAGACAACCAAATTCAAACCAGGAGCAGATCTAGCTAGTTTGTAAGTTGTAATCTCGATGAGAATTATGAAAGAGGGATAAATCATTTTAGCTTATTCCTCTTTTATAATTTATGATAATTAAAAAGAAATTCTTTTGTAAAAAAAAATAAAGCATTACCTTTGTGCTCCAATAAAATGACTCCGTAGCTCAGCTGGTAGAGCAATTGACTCTTAATCAATGGGTCAAGGGTTCGAATCCCTTCGGGGTCACTTAATATAAACGCAAAACATTGTATATCAGTTGTTTTGCGTTTTTGTGTATAGATAAATGAACGTAAAATGAACAAGTAGCATGGTTTTAGCATAAAAACCGCCTATTTCGCTCATTTAGGTATTAAAAAAACCACTCAAATTTTCATCTGAATGGCTTTTCTCTTGTAGCTCGAAAAACGACGATTAAATATTTCTCATGTAGATTAGAAAACGACGATTAAATAATTCTCTATTAGATGCGAAAACGATTAAATTTAGATACTCCCATTTTTACCATTTGAGTAGTTCAGAATGTTTGCCAAAAGTTGCCGAAAGTTGCAATTTCTTTACTCCTAAATTACTGCCAATTACTGCCAATTAGTGCCAATTACTGCCAATTACTGCCAATTTCACCTTGTCATTTTCGCCCTCAATTCTTCTTCAACTAAAAAAAGCGGTATATCAGTTTCATTATTTTTGCATTCCAACAATTCATTGACTGTTTTTAGAAACGCTTCCTTTGTCGGAGTAAACAGAAAGAATGATTTTACACCAATCAAATTAAAAATAATAGCTTCGAGTGCTTTTTTATCCAACTCATCAAAATATTTGTTGATAAAATTTTGAAGTTCGCCCATGTTATTTATTCGTATCGCTTTCATCATTTTTTAAATTAATAGTTATTACTCTAAATTCGTCTTTTTCTCTTAGGTCGTCAATTGATACCGCTTGTAGCTGTGGCAAAATAAACTTACTTAAGTCAATAATGAAACGTAATCTATCACGAGGGGTTAATGCATCCAAATCACTTTGCATTTGCTCCAAATTGTCATCAATAAGCAATTGGAATGCCTTTCTTACTTGTTGGGTGGTTCGGTTCGGTACGCCCTTGCGAGTGCTTAATTTTCCCGCTCTACTTGCTAATTCTTTATTGTTTTCAAATGCCATAACTGTAATTTTTAAAATGTTATTAATTAATTAATTAATTATTTGACTGTCAATATTATATCTTAATATGCTGTGTTACATTGTGTTTCTATAACACATGCCTACGGGGTGATGAAATTCTACTGTTATTGATTTTTGTGTATCAGGAATTGAAGTTTTACCGCCCGTATATTTTACTTTGGTTCTATCCCTTGCCAATAACCAAATATACTCCCGCTTGCGCTCCTTAATCATTTTATGAAATGAAGTAGTACCAACCTTTGCAAATCTTTTCTTTGGCACACGCTCACTTAAATCATGGAATAGTATAATATAATAGTTGCTTTTCTTGTCAATCTTAAATACTGCAATCGGTTTAAACCAACCTATTATATCAGATAGCTTTGCATTAGTGCCATCTTCATTAATTAATCTGTGAAATGTAAATTTTTCTCTCATCGCTGTTAATTTTTAAATTTATATTTATTAGTATTTTAATTAGTTGCTTTTTACTTTTCCTTTGTCGGTTGTAACATGTTACGACCTTGTACAACCTATGTTACAACCTAACTATCTGTGTAACAGCTCCGTTACAACCGTTACAACCTAAACGCATATCATATTTATATTATTTATTTTTTTACTTTTTTTTATTTATACTATTACTGTATTCTTTATGTGCGTTAATTGAAATAGGTTGTAACAGTCGTAACGGCGTTCAGTATCAATACTTTAGGTTGTAACATCGGTTGTAACACGGTTGTAACGGTTACGACCGCATCAATCAAAAAGGAATATCACTTGTATCAATTAAAGTATGCCATGTTTTCTCTCTCTTATTATATCCAATATCTTTTTTATGATATTCAATGTATGTATCAATGTAACGCTTCACGTTGTTACGGTGAAAAACTTTTTCACTTCTTAATGTGCCGTTATTGTACTCATTAAGAAAATCCATTGCTTTAAACCTTCCGTTTGATTCCATCACTTCAAAAATTCGCTCAAATTCGTCTAATAAAACATCATTTGAAAAGTACGCCCTGAAGTTGTCCGCATCTTTGGAGTACTCAATTCCTTCAACGCCAATCGACAAATACAACATCACACATGTAATTAGCAACTCATAGAACAATTGCCACTCTGTCGCATCCCAATCATAAAAAAATGTGCTGTTAAAATAGTCATCGGGTTTATTGTTGGTGTTCCAAAAATCAGAAAACTTATACTCAATAAAACGCCTATTTGTTGAAGTCGCATCCTTATCATACCTAACCGCCCAATTTGTTGTAATAACAAATTTAGGTGCATCCTGAAAGGGTATAACCACCGCTTGCGTTCCTTTCCTTTCGGCTGTTATATCTCCCGTAATTTGTGTATAAAGTGCATCGTAATTAAAATTAGCGGGTACATCGTCAATAATATAAACATCATGGTATTTTTGCAAGTCCGCAAATACGTGTCTGTATCCCGGTTCAAATTCAGTACCACCACGCTTATTATATCCTCTTACTGTTTGAAGTGCAATAGCTAATAAAGATTTGCCACGCCCGCCGTTCCTTCTCTCATCGTCCGCTCCTTCATCAGATAGTATAATAGCGGGGTTTTTAGCGGGGTTCTTGTAGTTGCTTATCAAATACCCTATCATTGAATAAAACGCCCGTACATCGCTTGTTTCCTTCTGTGTGAGTTCCTGAACATCTTTATCTTTCCCAATTATTGCAGAAATTAAAAACCGTTCAAATTGCCCTATCCCTCTATTATCGGGGTCAAACTCTTTAAAGGTGTGTTCTTGTGATTTCGTGCCAATAAAAAAACCTAACCCATTACTTTTATAATCGATTAACTCAATATCGTTTTTGGTAATCTTTGCAACACCATTTTTGAAAGGAATGTAAACCGTTTCTTTTGTGTCCTTATTCAAGTTATAAAGTTCACCCTTTAATAGCTTCCAACTTTTCAGAATATCATTCTCTTTAGCTATTAATTGATTTTCTATTTCGGTTCTATTGTCGGGGTGCTTAATGTGATTTTTCAAGTATGATATTGTATCAGTTTTGAAGTTGAACGGTTTTAATATCTTGCTTTCATTTTTGATAATTGTGATTGTGTCATTTCCTTCTTCGGAAATTCTAATAAAACCATCACGTTTAAACCATTCCGCCACACGTGCGGGTTTTATCTTAAAATCATCAGTATAAAAATTAAAACTTTCCTTCTCTTTATCGCTCTCTAAATTGCTATCATGGTAATATGAATTTTCTTCACCATATCCATTATTTAAAAGCTGGGTTCTTGCCTTCTTCATATCATTGCCACATTCTAACACGGCAAAAACCTGTGCGGGGTTGTACGCTTTGGACGCTTCAAATTCTGTCGCATCAGTAAACACGTAAAACAGTTTATCCTGTTTCCTGTATCCACCTGAAACACCGCTTTTTTTACCCGCCCTTGTTAATGTAATCTCATCGCCTTTATCGCCCTCAATAGTCCATCCGTGCGACTGTAACAATGAAATAACATCTCCACGCATGTTATAATCGTCAAAGGGTGAAAGTGCTTCTAAACGCTTTGTTTGCCCTTTGGTTTGTAGTGGTTGCGGTGGTGTGTGTGCTTCTTTAGTTGGTTCACTCCAATACTTCGCAAGCTTCCTAAACTCAAAAGTTTCATTATAAACAACATTCGCATCATGTGGTATAAAACATGCCCTCGCAATGTCCTTTCCCGATTCATCAACATCTAAATCAAAAGCATCTTTGCAATACCTTTGATACATTCTAAAAACCTTCTCATGCTCATCTTTAGTTGTTGCCGGCACAATCCATTTAATGCCATCCCCTGAAGGTGAAATAAACAAAAGTACCGTATCAACTTCTTTTTGATTGAGTAGTTTATTCTTTATATTTTCAACCTCTACATGGTCAAAGTCCAAAGCAATTAATGAAGAATATTCAACCAATGCCGTTTTTTTCCTTTCGGTGAAAGTACCTGAAAATGTAACATAGTCAAATTTGGTAGCCTTAAAGCTTCTTGCTTCGTCTGCATCTGTAATGCTTCTTAGGTTATCAGTAATAGTTTTAAAGTGATTGCCTTTGATAACCTTTGCAACATCTGAAAGTGTAATATCCTTATAAGGTTGGGTATTTCTTATTGGTGCTTTGAAGTAAGAAAATTTATGTTTGTTCATTTGCTCACTCCTTTCTTATTTGTTCTTTGATAATATCCTTTACAATTAGGTGTATTATCAAATATAAGGTCTAATTGTTTTCTTTGTGGAACAAGTTCGGGGTTGGTAGTTAGGAATTGCACACGGCTATGTTTAGTTATTGGACAAACACCTAAACGTACTACCTCAACGTTGTTTTGCTTCCGTAATTCTGCAACGTAACGGCATACATTTGCGCGCTCTATGCCTGTCAACTGTGCCACTTCAAGCATAGTCATAGGACGGACAAATAAAGTGCTGTAAACCTTCTGTAATTGATTAATTTTAGTATCTTTGTTATTGCCGTTCAAAGATATTAAAGGAGTGCTTAAATGTTTTTTCATTTTTGCGCTCCTTTCTTTTTTACTTCAGTAAACAACGCTTCAATATCGGTTCGCTTATAAAAGCGTTTCCCGCCAATAGCATAAAGTTTTAATTTGCCTTTGTTTTCCCATTGCCAAAGGGTGCTATTACTTGCAAGTTTTCCTCTTACTTCTGTCTTTGGTATGTACTCATCAAATACATCTTTGCTTTTCTCTACTGTGTCAGCTTTTTGGCTTTCTGCTTGTGCTTCTTTTATCCAACGTTTGAAAATTGGTTCTAACTTGGATAATGGTACGTTAAAAAATACTTGTTCTGCTTGCATATTGAATTTGTTTAAATGTTCAATTGCAAGATAGATTCGTGTAAGGGGTTACATAAGGTTACGAATGTTTGTTACATGTGGTTATATTTGTTCTAACTCATTCATTTTCATCTTTGTACTCCTGCAATATTTCTATATCATTTTTTATTAATCCAATGGTTTGCGGATAGTGTTGCTTTAAAAATGGTATTATTTCTTCAAGTTTGTCTATTGGATAATTATTGTATTTGTTTATTTGATTATTTGCCTTATAGTATTGTGTTCTTAAATGCTTTAAGGTTGTTTCAATCTTATGCTTTTCTATAAAGGTGTTTAGTTTTGCAATTTTTGTTTTGCTTTTCGGGAGTAGGTTTGTAGTATCTGCATAATGAAAAATAGCCCCCCACTGTAAAACAGTTAAGTTGCTGTATTTGCTTTCTTGTTTGTCGGGTTGCTCTGAATACTTATCGTTTGTTGCGTGGAAATCTTTAAAAATGGTTGGGTTCAGCTTTATGTATTTGTCCGCTTCGCTTAATAGTCCGCTTTCTTTGCCAAACTCTTTTAATCGTTCAAGTGTAAAAGAAGAGAAAACAGTACTTTTCGCAGATACCCATCCGTTTAAGCTCATCCATCCGCCATTATGAAAGTAACTTGCTTTTAAGGCTTCTACATGATTTTCTGTATCAATAGTAGTCAAATCTTTCATTGTCAGTCTGTACTCATCACTGAATTGCTTAACTCCCTCTTTGTAACCCTCTGTGTAAATAGCTAATAAGTCTTTTGGGTTTATTTCATATCTCTCAAGAGTAATGCTGTTTTGTGCCCGTATGGGTTCAATTGAGAAAAATAAGACTGCCAAATGTTGAGAATATACATTTACATCTCCATTTATCTCAATGTATTCGCTATCTGTTTCTCTTGGTGTTAAATTAACTTCTCCGTTTTGCTCTGCTTTTTTATTAAACTCACTCACAAAACAACAAATGTTTTTAAAGTCTTTTTCTTTAATTTTGCTCATCGTTTTCATAGTACTATTATTTTAAGTTCAACATTAAATCGTATGCTTCAACGGCTGTGTCTTTTGAAGTTTTGCCAATGTACTTTAATAGCATTGCTTCTGTTCCATGTCCTGTAATATCTTTAATAAAAGAAGTTGGTAATTTGCCGTAAAAGTTTGTAGCAAATGAACGCCTTCCAACGTGTGAGGTAATAAGTTGCCATTTTGGATAAACACCCACTTCTTTACGTATACCTAAATCGGTAACGGTTGCAACTTTGCCCTCTATCTTTTCGTTTATTTGAGCCATACGACAAACATCTTTGATATAGTCGTTATATCTTTGGTCGCTTATTGTATGTGGAAAGTTGCCGTTTCTTTTCTTTAAAATGTCTTTTACAATAGGCACTAAAGGAATAGAAACGTTCTTATCGGTTTTAAGCTGTCTTATATCAATAAATGCTCTACCGCCTTGCTTCCGTATCATATCAGGTGTAAACCTCTTAAAGTCGCTTATTCGTTGCCCTGTGTAGCATGATATAATTAACCAATCTCTTACACTATCTAAATGTTTAGGTAGGTTTTGCAAATCACTTATTCGTTGCAACTCATCTACTGTTAGATATATTTTAAAAGCGGGTGTGTCTTTAATTCCTGTGGATAACAAATATAAATTCTTGTTTACCTCAATATCATATTGTTGTGCTTCTTTGCAAACACCTCTAATGATTTTAAAATTATCGTTGATAACTGAATTATCGTACTGCTTCTCTTTGCTCCAATTAATAAAGTCGGTCAAAAATGATTTGTCAACATCTTTTATTTTGTACTTACGGTTTTTATCATTCTCAAAGTTTTCTATCTTATTACGAACAACCTTCAATTTTCGCAATGTGCTTGCTTTTATGGTTTGTTTCTTGGTGGATAAATAAAAATCAAAGAATTGTAGTAAATTATCAGGTATTGAAGTCTCGTTTTTTGGTTTATAGAAATTACTTACAACATCTTTGAGCCAATCTTTTTGAATGGTGCTTGTTTCTTGCTGGTATTGTGCAATAATAAATTTCTCTATTTCTTGCAAATGCTTATCAATTTCGGTTTTTAGGTTTGCTTTTTCAACATCTCTAAATCGGGTGTTGCTTTTGTACTCATTCCAAAACTCTTTTGATACTTCAAAGTTAGTTCGGGTGTAGTAAGATTTAAATTTATCGTTGCTATCTTTGAAAGTAAATCTTATTTCTATGTTTGCAACATCTTTCTTGCTTCTGTATTGAAAATTTACGTTGCCCATTGTGATATTGTTTTTATGTTTATCTCTTTAGTCCAAAGATACGAAAAATGAACGAGAAATGAACAAAAAAAACGAACAAATAAGCATTTTAATGAACAAATAAAAACAACTGTAATACTACAAACGTTTGTTAGTGTGGGTTTAATGTGTATATTTGTATTTGTTCATTCGGTACTGTTTGGGTGGTTGTGATACCTCCGGGGTCACAAGGAAGCTTGCTTAATTAGCAGGTTTCCTTTTTTTAATTAGAAAAACACCTACTCTTCAGTACCAGTTTGCATGGGGACAAAAATAAAATCTCCATGTTCCGATATATTGAAATTATCTTCATTTATTCGCTTAATGACAGTCATTTTCTGCCCTTGCCTTCCTCCAAGGGGAACAACCATCCATCCTCCAACTCGCAATTGCCTTAACAATTTCTTCGGAATCTCTTCAGGTGCAGCTGTAACCAGAATCTTGTCGAAAGGTGCATGTTCCGGTAATCCTTCAAAACCATCTCCAAAAAACAGTTTTGGATAATACCCTAACTTGTTGAGTCTTTTTTTAGCTTTCAAATGAAGTTCATAATACCGCTCAATGCTGTAAACTTCTACATCCATTTCACAAAGGATTGCCGCTTGATAACCGCTTCCTGTACCAATCTCCAACACTTTTTCGCCAGGTTTCAATTTCAAAAGTTCGGTCTGATATGCCACAGTGTATGGCTGGGAGATGGTCTGCCCTTTTTCAATCTTTAACGGCTCATCAATATAGGCATATTCCCTTAAATTTGTATCAACGAATAAATGCCTTGGAACCTTGCCAATGGCGGTCAAAACCCGTTCATCACTAATCCTTTTTCTTCTCAGCTCTTTTGAGAGGTTTTCGGCTTCTTGTAGATTGTTTTGGAATGCACCAGACATAGTTGAATCAGATTTATCATTTTGTCTTTTTGTCGTATTCGATGTGCAGTTGAGAGTTACGGTGCAGAAAAAGATAAAAATGAATAGTGAAAAAAAATGTATTGTTCTTGTCTTCATATAAGTTAGACAATAATAAAGAAAATTCAAAGATAATGATTATCTCTTTCTTATATAAACACTTTAGAAAGAACTTTATTTGTGAAAATGTTGTATTTTTGCGCAATTTTTTGTGAATTTCTATGAATTATATACTTACTATAGGACTATTGGTGATCTCCAATATTTTTATGACGTTTGCATGGTATGGTCATCTGAAACTGGCTGAAAACAGCTGGTTCAACAAGTTGCCGATCTTTGGTGTCATCGTAATCAGCTGGCTTATTGCCTTTTTTGAATACTGTTTTCAGGTGCCCGCGAACCGTATTGGTTTCGAAGGTAACGGCGGTAATTTTTCCCTTTTGCAGTTAAAAGTCATGCAAGAAGTAATTACGCTTCTGATATTTGTAGTCTTTTCTTCTATCGCATTTCAAACGCAAATAAGGTTGAATCATCTGATCGGATTTGTTTTCCTTATTTTCGCTGTATATTTCATTTTTAAACAGTAGGATTAAATGAGATATACCGATTTAATTGTTGACAGGCAATAAATATTTGCGTTTCTTTGTATTAAATTATAAATCAAATTATATGTCCAAAATAAAACAATTGCTGGTATCAAGTGTACTACTTTGTAATGTATTTGCATCTTTTTCGATCGGAAATATGCCGGAAAAAGATACAAATCAAAAAGATACAGTCAAAGTTTATTATTTGAATGAAGTGGTGGTAACATCATCTGTAAAAGAAACTAATGAGCTGAATAATATGCCGACAGCTGTGACTGTTGTGTCACCCAAGCAGTTACAGGATAGCCAGATCGAGTCGCTACCAGATCTGAGTTCATATATTCCAAACTTTTTTATTCCTCAATATGGTTCCAAGGTATCCACGCCAATATATATTCGCGGTATTGGCGCTAGACTAGGTGCACAAACAGTTAGTTTGTACGTTGATAACGTGCCCAGTTTCAATCCTTCAGCGTTTGATTTTGAGTTTCAAGATATTCAACGAATAGAAGTTTTGCGAGGAGCTCAGGGTACTCTTTACGGAAGAAACGCTATTGGAGGAATAGTGAATCTGTATACACTCTCTCCATTCTCTTATCAAGGTACCCGTTTTACACTTAGTGGCGGTAATTACGGACAGTTATCAGCTATGGGATCTAATTATAGTAAGCTCTCTGATAATTTTGGACTCTCTGTCGCAGCATATTATAAACGCGATGATGGTTATTTCATGAACAGTTATACCAATAAAAAAGTAGATGATTCTGAAAATGCCGGTGGTAAAGTTAAGTTTGAATGGCAAACAACCCCCAATTTTAAAGCAATGCTTTTTGCCAATTACGATTATGTATCAGGAGGAGCGTTTCCATATATGCATATAGACTCCACTACTTCCAGATTCAATGAACCCTCTTCATACAATCGTCACTTATTTACAAACGGATTATCGCTTGATTGGACTAGAAACGATTATAGCATTCACTCTAACACTGGATTTCAGTATTTGAAAGATGACATGAAAATGGATCAAGATTATACTTCCAATTCAGTATTTTCGATATCTCAGATGCAGGAGCAACATTCGTTAAGTCAAGAGATTACGTTGAAGTCCAGTACCGACCGTAGATATCGTTGGGTGGTAGGTGCTTTTGGTTTTATCGACCGTCGTGTGATTGATACACCGGTATCACTAAAAGAAGATATGATAGCCTTTATGCAGAGTCATATGCCTGGCTTTATAACATATGATAATGATCAAATTGATTTACCGGGGATTTATACCAAACCATCCAATGGAGCTGCATTGTTTCATCAATCTACATTGACTGATTTCTTAGGTTTTGAAGGATTGTCAGCTACCGCAGGAGTTAGATTTGACTATGAACATACCGGCATCGATTTTTCAACTGAAAGTAACGGTGGAGACATTACTGTGAGAGTTCCAGGTAGAAATATCGTCATACCTTTGGATGGAGATACCCTGATTGAAGGATCTTACCGAAAGGATTTTTGGAAGATATTACCTAAGTTCGCATTGCAATATCAGTTTTCTCCTACTTCTCAAATCTATCTTTCAGCCTCAAAAGGATATAAAACAGGCGGTTACAACGAACAGGTCTTTTCAGAGGTATTGCAAACAGCACTATATGAGTCTATCATTGGTCAGATGCCTCCGGGAATGGGAGGACCACCATCAAACCCTGATGAAAATGCAGCGAAGCCTACTTTGGAGGAAAAACTTTCATACGATCCTGAAACAAGCTGGACCTATGAATTGGGTGGTCGTTATGAGATGTTAGACAAGAAACTTTCATTGACTTATGCATTTTTCTATTCTCGTGTTAATGATATACAAATCATTGAGTTAAGGAATATGGGCACATCTGGTCGCTCAATTAAAAATGCAGGGAAATCGACAAGCAAGGGTCTGGAATTAAGCTTAAAATATACCCCTGTAGACAATTTTTCATTATATGGTGATTATGGTTTTGCTGATGCACGATTCTACAGTTATAAATTTGAGGGAGAAGATGAGGAAGAAAATCCCATAACTATCGATTATTCAGGAAATTATATCCCGTTTGCTCCTCAGCACACTTTGAGTTTGGGAGCCAGCTACATATATAATTTCAATAATGATTTTTTTATCGATCGACTTATTACAAACATTCAATATTCAGGTGTAGGGAAAATCTACTGGACAGAATCGAATAAAACAACACCTGCTGATGGTAATGATGGGGTAGAGCTTTATCAACCTTTTTATGGATTGGTCAATGGCAGTTTTTCAGCTGTAAAAGGTCCTTTCTCACTTGAGTTTTGGACAAAGAACTTATTCAATACTGAATACAATTCATTCCTTTTCGAAGCATCAGATATGACTACAGGCAAGACGAATCAACTTGTTCAGCGCGGATACCCAATACGATTTGGTGCGACTTTACGATATACTTTTAACAAGTGATTTATCAAATGTCATCTTTATTCCCTCTTTGAAATGTTGGGTATCTTTTGCTATGGAGGATTGTTAAGTGGTTTTTATGAAGCATAAAAAATATTTTATACATTTGCAGGTTATTGGATAACTCAACTTAAAAAGTATAATACATCTGTTGTAGATTCAAATTTATACGCACTAAACGAGAAAAGTCAGCAAATGATGTTGATTAAGTGAATACTTATAACGCACAATTATAGAACTTTAGCGAGCGAAATGGAAGAAAACGAAAATAGTACCAATAAATATAGGTTTACGATTATTGTACCTGTATACAACGAAGAAGACAACATATACACATTAGAAGCAAAATTAAAGCAGTATCTTCTCAATTCAATTTTCTCCACATGTGTTTTGTTTGTTAATGATAGTTCTAAAGACGATAGTCTAAAAAGACTTCGTGAAATATGTGTGCGAAACAGCCATTTCTTCTATCTCAATCTTGAAAGAAACGGAGGATTGAGTGCTGCTTTAAAAGCAGGTATTGATGCTTGTTTTTCCAATTTTGTGGGATATATGGATGCAGATCTGCAGACTGATCCGGAAGATTTTAATCTGTTGCTTCGGGATATAGGAGATTACGAAATGGTGACTGGAATAAGAGCAAACCGAAAGGACTCTTTTTTCAAAAACCTGCAATCTAAAATTGCAAACGGATATCGGCGAATGATGACGAACGATGGAATTTCTGATACCGGATGTCCACTAAAAGTGATGCATACCGATGTTGCAAAGCGGGTGCCTTTTTTTAATGGAATGCACCGGTTCTTGCCTGCATTAATCCTATTACAAAACGGAAAAATCAAACAGACACCCGTTCGACATTATCCTCGTATGGCTGGGACATCCAAATATAATTTATGGAATCGTTTATCCGGACCATTTATTGACTGCTTTGCCTATCGATGGATGAAGAAACGTTATATAAATTATCATGTTAATGAAAATAACTTGAATTAAAAATGCATGTTGATAACATCTGGATTTTTGCGATCGGATTCTTGGCGCAAATATTCTTCTCTACGCGTATCCTCTATCAATGGATTGTGTCTGAGAAAGCAGGGAAAGTACTATCTCCTCCTGCTTTTTGGATTCTGAGTGTTTTAGGTTCATATGTTCTTTTCATATACGGTGTGTTGCGTGACGATTTTTCCATCATACTCGGTCAGCTTATCTCTTATTATATCTATTTGTGGAACTTGAAAATGCAAGACCAATGGAAAAAAATAGCTGCTATCTTCAAAGTAGTTCTGGTCCTTACGCCGATAGCTGCAATAGGAATTTTGCTTCGAGATCTCACAGGATTTATCGAAACCTTTTTCAATAATAAAGACGTACCGATGTGGCTGTTGATTTTTGGATCGGCAGGACAGACAATATTTTCTTTGCGATTTATTTATCAGTTTTTGTTTTCTGTCAAACATCACGAGTCAACCCTTCCTATTGGTTTTTGGATTATCAGTTTGTTGGGTTCTTCTATCATAATCAGCTATGCTATTTTTCGACAAGATCCGGTGCTGCTCCTGGGACAGTTATTTGGATTTATCGCATATATCCGGAATATAATGATTGCATTAAAAACCAAGAAAATCAGCGCTTATGAAGAGTAAATATATCTACTTAATTTGGTTTATTGCACTGTTGCCTGCAATGATTTTACGCGACTTCACCCCTAACAACGAATTGCGTTATTTGGATATTGTAGATGAGGCACTTAGAAACGGAGACATTTTTACCTTTTCCAATCAAGGAGAAATCTACGCGGATAAACCTCCTTTTTATTTCTGGTTGATGATGCTTGGTAAATTGATACTGGGAGAACACAGAATGTGGTATTATTCATTATTATCTTTTATCCCGGCACTTGTAATACTCTTTACAATGACAAAATGGATTCGTCGGGAACGCGGAGTAGAGGAAACAACGGCCCCACTGATGCTGATGACTGCCGGATTATTTATTGGTTCAACTTTGGTAGTGCGTATGGATATGCTGATGATTATGTTCATTGTTTTATCTCTCTACTCATTTTATCAAATGTATAACGGAGAAAATCTGAAGCGCAACAGCTACCTGTTTCCCATATATGTTTTTCTGGCTCTTTTCTCAAAAGGACCGTTGGGCCTTTTAATCCCGTTTGTTTCAACAATAGTGTTTTTGTTATATAAGAAAAAACTGCGTGATTATAAATACTACTGGGGTTGGCAGAGTTTGCTGATTATTCTGATTGGCTGTGCTGTCTGGTTCACCGGTGTTTATGTTGAAGGCGGGAATGAATACTTGAACAATTTGCTTGTACATCAGACTGTGGGACGCGGAATAGACTCGTTTCACCACAAGGAACCATTTTATTATTATGCTATTTCAATCTGGTATTCTTTGGCACCCTGGTCGCTTTTGTTTGTACCAATATTTGTTGTAGCATTGATCAAAAAAAAGATCAATAGTGAGCTGGAACAATATTTTACTGTCGTTATTCTTTCAACTTTTGTTTTACTCTCGTTAATTAGTTCAAAGATAGCAATATACTCTCTTCCACTTATACCGTTTTCTATATACATGACTGTTTTGCTGTTCAATAAATTTGATATGCAAAACAGATGGATAAAGTTAGCAATAGCTTTTCCGGCATTTATTTTTATACTTGCCCTTCCTTCGATTATTTATCTAAGTAAAACAGACGAGATGTTGTTTCTACAGTATTGGCTGATTTATGCAGGTGCCGGAGTGTTTTCAGTAACTGGAATCATCATAATCTTTTTACTGTATGGAAAAAAAGACACAGTCAGATCAATTAACACCCTGGCAATGGGCTTTTTAATTGCAGTTTTTATCATTGGCTGGTCGATGCCGCAGTTGAACAGTCAACTTGGATGGGGTAATTTATGCAAGAAAGCCATTGAATTGTCGGACAAACATCAAATTGCCGACTATCGCGTTTATAATATTAAACGATCTGAAAATATGGATGTTTACCTTGGAAAAGATATTATAAAAGTGGACAAGGAAGAAATATTGAGGGAGTCGCACGAGAACAGATTGGTCATCTTGCAGAATAAAGATATAAGTAACGATGCTGATATTCGTTCCGCCATAGAAAACAAAGAACAGTATCAGATTGGTAAACATACGATTGTAATTTTTTAAAAAGAATCAAATGAAAATAGTTGTTACGGGTGCTGCGGGATTTATTGGGTCTCATATTGTACGTGCTTTACTGAATCAAAAACATTCTGTAATAGGCATTGATAATATTAATTCCTATTACGACGTACACTTAAAATATGCACGACTTAAAGCAGCTGGCATTGAAGAGGATGAAATCAAAATGGGTAAATATGTTCAAAGTAAACTTTTTGATTCGTATCAATTCATAAAAATGGATTTAAACGATAAAGATCGTCTATTCTCCCTTTTTGAAACAGAAAACTTTTCATATGTTGTGCATCTTGCAGCTCAGGCAGGTGTAAGATATTCGATTCAAAATCCATTTGCCTATATCGATTCAAATATTTCTGGTTTTATGAACTTATTGGAAGTATGTCGGCACAAACCTATAAAACATCTTGTTTATGCCAGTTCCAGCAGTGTTTACGGCAATAACAGCCACACTCCGTTCAAAGAATCGGATAACACAGATATGCCTGCTAGTCTTTATGCGGCTACAAAAAAAGCAAATGAACTGATGGCATATTCATATTCCAAATTATATGATATTCCGGCCACGGGGATTCGTTTTTTTACAGTATATGGACCTTGGGGAAGACCCGATATGGCGCCATCCCTTTTTCTTTCGGCCATACTAAAGCAAGAACCCATTCATCTCTTTAACCACGGAAAAATGGAGCGAGATTTCACATACATAGATGATATAGTGGAGGGAGTTCTGAGAATAATTCCTTCACCTCCCGCAGCAAATCCTCCTTATGCTGTTTACAATATGGGATGTTCTTCTCCTGTCAAATTACTTGATTTTATTGCTACAATAGAAAGAGTCACTGGGAAAAAGGCTGTACTAGAATTAAATGAGATGCAGCCGGGCGACGTAGTCTCCACTTATGCTGACACCTCACTTTTAAAAATGGTTTTCAATTATAAACCCTCAACGTCAATAGACACAGGAATCTCAAACTTCTATCAGTGGTTTACTGAATTCTATGAATATAAGTCGCAGAGTTCAAATACGAATAGGGTTCTTGTTTAATTTTAAAACTTAACCATGATTCCAATTGTAGGCAACACTGTGCCACTAAATGTCTCAATTTGTCTGAGTATGTATCTTTGCGAATCGGATGGGTCGTTTTGTACCACACCATTGGCATCTTTATTTGTGAAAATAGGTGGGTTTTCCGACTGGAAGTTGTAAACATTTTGAACATCTACATAGAAGTTAAGCATATATTTTTGGAAATAGAATTCTTTGTCGATGCGCAAATCGAGCTGATGAGAATTTTTCAATCGCAAAGTGTTGAAGTTCTTATAATCGATATATGCCTGATTTGTAACACTCCATGCTTCTTTGTTTGTTGACAGATCCATGTCGATTGGGGAATATGGAGCTCCGCCCACAAATCTCCATCGCATTGATGCAGTCCAATTTTTTGGCAGTACGTAGTTGCCTAACAAGTTGAGCATATGTTTTGTGTCCCAATTGGATGGACGATAAATTCCATCTTTGTCGGTGAATTCACTTCGAAAAAGTGTATATGTTAGCGTTGCATTGATTTTGTTTAGGTTGATAAGTTTGCCGGAAAACTCAATACCGTAGGCGCGACCTTTTCCTGTAGATACAATTTCCTCATCTCCAATTTGTCCATATTCAGTTCCTTTTCCCGCAATACTCATCCCATCGACCACAGAGAGCGGATAATTTTCATACAATTTGTAAAATCCTTCAAGATTAAATCTGGTTTGGTCTGTGGAATTGAATTCCATACCTGCAATCAGCTGATTAGAAATAATATGCTTTAACTTTTCATTTTTGTTTACAAAATTGCCTGTTTTATCTTCATATCCCATTGTCGTGTACGCAGGGCGCATCGAGTAACGACCCACATTCCCGTTAATATTCAACTTGTCTGTTAGTCGGTATGAAGCCGAAAACCTTGGCGATAGTTGATTGAACGGATTCCTCATGTTATTGTTGAAATTGTTCCCTATCGTGTTGATTCCCAGAGAAAGCGAGAGTTTATCGTTAAAGTAAGTGTCGGATGCCTGAACAAAGGCCTGATAAGACCACAAGTTCAGCTCTGTGTTATAAATGAGATCTTCAAGACTGCCATTTTGAAATATTTTACGGTTTGTTTCATTGATGTAATGGGAATAAGTGACGCCACCGCCTACTAATATTTTCACCGGCAAATCTGGGTATGAGCGTTCAAAACGTAGTTTGTTTTCTGCTTCATCTGATCGATAGTCTGATATTTTTGGCAGCGACTCATTGTTGTCTTGATATTTATAATTACTATTTCTAAGCATATTTCTACTCAGCACCCAAGTATCAAAAAAGTGGTTGCTAAAGTGTTTATATACTGCTCCTACAGTGTAATTCCACTGTTTGTAGATAGGCAAATAGCTCAACAGATATCGTTGAGCTTCGGTGCCGGTTTCTTGCAATCCGGTATTAAGTGTCATATTATCAATGGCGCCAAGACCAATAAAAGAAATCTCGTTTTTTTGATCAATCTGATGTTTGAATTTCACCTGAAAATCGTTGTAAGTAGGCAGAAACGGAAGACCGATTAATTTAAAAAGCGGTTGCAGATAAGATTGACGAGCAGAAACGATGAAAGTGGAATTTTCACCTGTGGGTCCTTCCATAGTGAATGCTGCGTCCGATGCACCCACAGCTAATTGAGTGTGGATGCGGTCGCGACTTCCATTCTTTTGTCTGATATCCATTACTGAGCTAAGCGCGTTTGGACGATTAGAAGGGAAAGCACCGGTATAGAAATTTACTTCTCTCACAAAATCGGGGTTTATTACACCCACAACACCACCTGATGATCCTTGCGTAGCAAAGTGGTTGATAATAGGAATTTCTATGCCATCAAGATAAAATACATTCTCGGAGGGGCCACCTCCACGAACTATCAGATCGTTACGGTTGGGATCAGTAGCCCCAACTCCCGGTAATGTTTGAACAGCTTTAGACACATCCCGATTTACACCGGCAGCTTTTTCTATGTCGCTCTCACTTATAGTCAGAAATGAAACCGGACTCTCAATCTTTTTCAGGTTTGTTGTTGGTCTGATAACCACCTCATTTATCAGTGTTGAAGATTCCGGCAAAGAAATATCGATAAAAGTAGTTTGATTACCTTGAACATGTATCTCTGGCGAGAGTGTAGTCTCAAAACCTACAAAGCTGACCATCAGTTTTATAAAGCCCGGATCGACATCAGTAATAACAAAGGTGCCGTCGATATCAGTTGATACACCGATTACAGTACCCTGAATCTGAACAGTGGCAAACTCCAGCGGTTCGTTGGTCTTTTGATTAAACACACGTCCCTCAATCCTTCCTTTCTGAGCAAAAGTGTAGAGACACGCCAAAAAGAGAAGCGTAGTAGTTAGAAATTTTTTCATTGAAGAGTTATGTTGTAATTTGTTGTTATTAATAATTTATTGTACCCTATAACAATAAACTTGTGCAACTGTTCTCTATAAGTTTAACTCATTTAAGTTTATTTAAGAATAAAATTCAACAAATTTAACAATATAACGCCAAGTATAATTTTTAAATATCTCACAACCGATTGTATTACAGACAACTCATCAATATTTCCCGGGCAACATTACCAGTGACATTTGCTTGTTCTCCGTAAGCAACGCCTCTTTCATTGAAACGACGGGTGATGGTTTCGATGGTTTCATTGCCGACTCCTTCTTCCTGAAGGCGAGTGGTTAAACCGAGTGAACGATAAAATGCTTCTGTCTTCTCGATAGCTAAATTTACACGTTCTTCTTCTGTTCCATTGGAGATGCCGAAAATGCGTTCACCATATTGCAGCAACTTTTCCTTTTTTTGTTTCTTCAACACCCTGAGTGTTCCGGGCATTATGATTGCTAGCGAATGTCCGTGGGTGATTCCGTGAAGTGCGGTAAGCTCATGACCGATCTGGTGAGTGGTCCAATCTTGCGTGATGCCCATGCGAATAAAATCGTTCAATGCCAGTGTAGCAGCTAGCATGTAATCGGCCATTAAATCATAATCTTTGGGATTGACTTTAATCTTTGGTGCAATTTCTATTACCGACAACAGAATTCCTTCGGCCCAGCGATCCATGATTCGCGACTGTCCCGGGGTTGTCAGATATTGTTCAAGAACATGTGTATAGGCGTCCGCAAGTCCGCAAGCAATCTGATGTTCAGAAAGTGAGTAGGTCACTTCTGGATCGAGGATTGAAAACTGTGGATAATTGCCCTGAAAAGAGAGTTTTTCGAGTGTCTCTCCTCTTGTAATTACTGCACCACCGTTCATCTCTGAACCGGTGGCTGGAACGGTCATTACAGAAGCAAAAAGAATCTGCTCGCCAGCTTCACCACTCAGCACAATATCCCATGCATCAACATCAGAAGCGATACCTGCAGCGATAAGTTTGGTGCCATCCAACACCGATCCGCCTCCAACGGCCAAAAGGTAATTTATATTATGCTCTTTTCCCGTTTTTATAGCTTTTCGGAGTGTTTCCACACGCGGGTTGGGCTCAATGCCCCAAAATTCAATGTACTTGCGCCCTTTGAGCGATTCCTTTACCTGGTTGTAAACGCCATTTTTAGTAACGCTGCCACCGCCAAAAGTGATCATCAAATTCACATTATCGGGTACCAATTCCGATAGTTCCGCTATTTGTCCTTTACCAAATAACAGTTTGGTTGGGTTCTGAAAAATAAAGTTATCCATATGCTTTTTTTGTGTTTATTTAAACAAATTGAGTGGGGTTGTTGTTCAATTAAAAAATCGAATTTGTTTGCTCCTCTTACCATGGTCACTCTGAACTCCGATTTTAATATCAGATAAAAATGTTTGAATATTTTTGATGATGCAATAGAATGCTTTCGATTTAATTAAGAAAATAAATGTGGAAAACTATGAAAAGAAAAAAAGACCACCTTTATTAAGATGGTCTTTTTCGTCTTCGGTTAATATAGATACTAGTATAAGGTAAAAAAGATTGTTTTAGGTTATCGATGCAAAGATATGCCTACTTTTGTTATCTCCAAAATAAAATGATATGTTATAAAACATAGTTGTAAAATATCTTTTTTGTGCGTATACTAGTCGTATAAGTCTGAATTTTAAAGTGTTCTGCTTGTTTTAATTGCAAAAATAGCTGAAAAAAAAGAGTAAATATTATTTAAATATTCACTCTTTTTAGTTTTTTTCATCCTTAAAAATTATTTTCTTATTCCTAATTCTTTGATGATAGAACGATATCTGTTGATATCTTTTTCAATCAAATAATCCAATAAGCGGCGGCGTTTACCAACCAAAATTCTTAAAGCGCGTTCCGTGTTATAATCTTTTTTGTTTGACTTTAAATGTCCAGTCAAATGCGAAATACGGTACGAAAACAATGCTATCTGTGCTTCAGGTGAGCCAGTATCAGTGTTAGACTTTCCGTGATTTGCAAAGATCTCTTTCTTTTTTGCAGAATCTAAATACATACTTTGTTTATAAAAAATTTATACTTTGGGTTGCAAAGGTAAGGTTATTTTTTTTAATCGCAAGTGTTTTTACTAATTTATTCTGAACGTTTTAGTAATTTACTACTTAATCTTTGAATTGCATTTGAAATCTCTTTATCAGGTTCTATGATTGTATAATCTCCCCAGAAATTTGGATCCTTAAAGTATTCAACTTTCTCGGCAATAACATCGGTAGAACTGATTCGTTCATCTCTTGGAAATTTCTTTATGTTTTCAGAATATTTATCGGTAACAGCAATTTCAGAAGTAACGGTGTAAGTGGATGCAAACAATCCAAACAAGCGGTTTGTCCATCTTACCTTAAATTCTACTTCTGTGGCAGTGTGATTGAGATACCATTTCCCATCTTGTTCCAGATAATCAACGTAATAGGCAGCATGATCAACATTCACTTTCATTTTCATAGGTTTCTTACGAATAAAAAGTGCAGGAGCATCTTTTCTACCTTCAACATTCATGTTGAATTCCATTCGGTTGAAAGCCAGAGATTCCTTGTCCAAATAAATTGTCCCTCTGAATAAAATGTCTTCAATTCCAGGTTTGGGCTCAAAATTAATGACATAATTTGGTTTGTCGTTGATTTGTACCATTCCCTCAATCGTGTAAAAATAATATTCGCCGGTCTTGCCAAAAACAATCTCAGGGTTTTTTGCAATATCTAGTAAAAGTGCATTACTGATTCCTCCCTGAAACCTCAACAAAATTGTGTCTTTCACAGAAATGTCGGTGGCCTTGCGACCAATATAAATTTTGGATTGGTCGTCACTAATAGATGAATAGGAGGTCTTGTAAATATCTAAAACAGCTTCAACCAGCGAAATATATTTAGAGCCTTTTTTAATTGCTTCGCGATAAAACGAAACCATCATTTCAGGATCATCTGAATAATTTACCATAATTCTACTAAGGGCCTCTTTGACCAGAGGGGTGCCGTCTCCACCAATCACTTCTATTTCCTTAAGTGTTGTCGAAACCGGGCTCATCAAAATCTGATTGGTAGGTTTTACAATTAATATGTTAATGGGAACAGTCTTGTTTTGAAAACCTAAATGTTTGAAAACTATATGACCATTTATTTCTGACTTGGGTACCCTGATGGTGAAAAAACCATCCCTGTTTGTAACGCTTGATAAGCGAGTTCCTTCCACTGAAATACTTGCGGTTATCAATGGATCTCTTGTATCCTCAGCTAATATTCGCCCCTGAATCAAATATAAATCCTGGGAATAAAGATTCACAAAGCTAAAGCACAAGAACAAAAACGATGTAAACAATAACTTTTTCATAGTGTTAAACATGCTTTTAAGTGAATACTAATGTAACTTACAAAGAAAGTGAATTAATACGCATTATGCAATAATAACCTGAACTTTAACAAATAAATTTAATTTTAATGTTTAATTTTGTAATCATGTATAAAGTGAGATATTGAAGAATATGATTAAAAGATATGATTTCCTTGTATTAGGATCAGGAATTGCCGGAATGAGTTTTGCACTTAAAGTTGCAAAATACGGGAAAGTGGCCATCGTAGCTAAAAACTCGTTGGAAGATGCAAATACTTATTATGCGCAAGGAGGAATTGCTTCGGTGACAAATCCTTGGGATAATTTTGAAAAGCATATTGCTGACACTTTAGATGCCGGAGCAGGTTTGTGTGATGTGGCTGTTGTTGAACAGGTTGTTAGAAGGGCACCAAAGCAGATTAAGGAATTAATTAGCTGGGGGGTAGATTTTGATATGGACGAGACAGGTAATTTTGATCTTCATAAAGAAGGTGGACATTCCGAATATCGAATTTTGCATCACAAAGATAATACGGGTGCTGAAATTCAGGTTAGTTTGATTGATACCGTCAGAAAACATCAGAATATTGATATATATGACAATCATTTTGCTATTGAAATCCTTACTCAACATCACTTGGGACAAATAGTTACGCATCATACTGATGATGTGGAATGTTATGGCGCTTACATTCTGGATCAGGAGACAAATGAGATAGATACTTTCTTGTCGAGGGTGACAATGATGGCTACAGGAGGCATAGGCTGTATTTATCAGACAACTACAAATCCACTGGTCGCCACCGGAGACGGAATAGCAATGGTAGCCCGTGCGCGAGGTTTAGTGAAAGGAATGGAGTTTGTGCAATTTCATCCAACGGCATTGTATCATCCCGGAGATCGTCCGTCATTTCTCATAACTGAGGCAATGCGCGGTTATGGGGGTATCTTGAAAACTCAAGACGGCAAGGAGTTTATGGATAATTATGATGAAAGAAAATCACTTGCTCCAAGAGATATTGTCGCAAGAGCAATAGATACAGAAATGAAAAATAGGGGAGATGATTTTGTTTATTTAGACGTAACGCATAAAAATGCTGAGGAAACAAAGAAACATTTCCCAAATATTTACAAAAAATGTCTTACCTTAGGGATCGATATTACAAAGGATATGATCCCGGTTGCTCCAGCAGCACATTATTTATGTGGTGGTATCAAAGTAAATCTTGATGGCGAAAGTAGTATCAACCGACTTTATGCAAACGGAGAATGTGCATGCACTGGTCTTCATGGATCAAATCGGTTGGCATCAAATTCATTGATTGAAGCAGTGGTGTTTGCAGACGCAGCTGCAAATCATGCAATTACAAGATTCAAAAATTATTCTTTTCAGGATTGTATACCTCAATGGAATGCAGAGGGAACAACCATGCCGGAAGAAATGGTCCTTATTACACAATCTTATAAAGAGGTCAATCAAATTATGTCTGCTTATGTTGGAATTGTTCGTTCGGATCTTCGACTAAATAGGGCAATGGATCGGTTGAATATTCTATATAAGGAAACAGAAGACTTCTTTCATAGATCAGTGGTTTCAAGAGAATTATGTGAGTTGCGTAATATTATAAAAGTGGGATATCTTGTTATTAAGCAGGCTAAGGCTAGAAAAGAAAGCAGGGGATTACATTATACAATTGATTACCCTGAAAAAGATCGCAACTCTAAATTATAGCGTATGAATAAAAGTCTAAACATAAATGGCTCATTGATAGATTTTTCGACCCCTGTAGTAATGGGGGTTATAAATATTACACCAGACTCATTTTATACGAATAGCCGTAAACAGACTGAAAAAGAGATCGTTCAACGTGTGCAACAAATCCTTCAGGAGGGAGCGCTAATTGTTGATATTGGCGGACAATCCTCAACTCCATCGTCTGTTTTAATGTCGTCTTCTGAAGAAATTGATAGATTAGACCATGCTTTAGCAATCATTAGGCGCGAATTCCCTGATGCTATTTTATCAATCGATACTTTCTATTCTGAGGTAGCAAGATGGTCGGTGGAAAAATATGGAGTAAATATTATCAACGATATTTCAGGGGGACAGATTGATGAGAATATGTTTCAGACAGTTGCAGAACTGAATGTTCCGTATATTTTGATGCATATGAGGGGAATGCCTCAAAATATGCAACAAATGACTGATTATAATGATTTTATTCAGGAAATCATCTTTTATTTTTCTGAGAAAGTGCAACAACTTAATCAATTAGGTGTGAATGATATAATTATCGACCCTGGTTTTGGATTTAGCAAAACGTTAGATCAAAACTATGAGTTAATGTCATATTTAAATGTATTTGAAATATTTGATTCTCCGTTATTGGTTGGAGTTTCCAGAAAGTCAATGATATATCGCTTAACTAAAACTAGTCCTGAGGAGAGTTTGAATGGAACATCAGTTTTGAATACGTTTGCATTGATCAATGGAGCAAATATATTACGAGTACATGATGTGAAAGAAGCAGTTGAATGCATGAAGATTGTTGCAAAATTAAAAGAATACAATAATATCGGATAATTATGTTTGAACACTTTGGGTTTAAAGATTTGATAGATATCCTACTTGTGGGATTAATGCTTTATTACCTGTATAAACTGGTAGACATCTCCGGTATGAAGCCCCTATTTCTGGGGATCATTATGTTCTTAATCATCTGGGTACTTGTATCTAAGATGTTTGACATGGTGCTGATTGGTTCAATAATGGATGAATTGGTAAGTATCGGACTATTCTTACTGATAATTCTTTTTCAGGATGAAATTCGTCGTTTTCTCATGTCAATGGGGTCAAAGAAGGGATGGAAATTTCTATCTAAGTTCTTCACTCCCAAAGATAAACATCAGAAAGATACTGCTCACCTTACTTCATTGGCAATTGCATGTATGAACATGTCGCGTTCCAATACTGGTGCACTTATTGTAATTCAGGGTGATATGCAATTGGGACTCTATGAACAAACAGGAGAGATTATTAATGCAGATATTTCTTCAAGATTGATCGAAAATGTGTTCTTTAAGAATAGTCCATTGCATGATGGTGCTATGATTATTGTGGGGAAAAAGATTAAAGCAGCTGGTTGCATTCTTCCAGTTTCACAGAACCCAAATATTCCCAAACATCTGGGTTTAAGACACAGAGCAGGTTTAGGAGTTACGCAAGAGACAGATGCAAAAGTAATTATCGTTTCGGAAGAACGTGGCAAGATAACCTTTGCTTCTCAGGGAAGATTAAAAATGAATGTGAATCCTGAAGACTTACAACAATTGTTGCTTGATGGCGACTAAAGACATGATTTTAAAACAATTATCGATAATTAATTACAAAAACATTACCCAAGCTGAATTGGATTTGTCTCCTAAAATTAACTGTTTCATAGGAAATAATGGTATGGGCAAAACAAATCTACTGGATGCTGTTTATTATCTTTCTTTTTGTAAAAGTTGTTACAATCCTATAGATTCACAAATTATCCGGCATGATACGGATGTTTGTGTAATTCAAGGTAAATATGATTTTGAGAGCGGAAGTACTGATGAAATATATTGTGGAATTCGAAGAGGCAGAAAAAAACAATTCAAAAGGAATAAAAAGGAATATGAACGACTTTCTGATCATATTGGATTAATTCCATTGATTATGATATCGCCATCTGATAATGAATTGATTACGGGTGGAAGTGAGGAACGGCGGCGTTTTATGGATATTGCGATTTCACAATCCGATAAGGAATATATGTATGCGCTGATGCGATATAGTAAAGCCTTACAACAGCGAAACTCTCTCCTGAAAAACGATGAACAGTTTATTGATGATACTTTGCTTGACCTTTGGGAAGAACAGATGGTTGAAAGTGGAAATGTTGTTTATCAAAAACGTAAGACTTTTATTCAGGAACTGACTCCCTTTTTCAATTATTTTTATTCGAAAATTAGTCATTCAAAAGAGGTGGTTTCTTTTGATTATAATTCTCAATTATCTGTAGTAGATTTTAATCAAAAACTACGTTCAATCAGAATGCGTGATATTACTATAGGGCACACAACAGCAGGTATTCACCGCGATGAATTGGTAATGCTACTTGATGGATATCCAATTAAAAAAGTCGGATCGCAGGGTCAGAACAAAACTTACTTTGTTTCTCTTAAATTGGCACAATATAAATATTCATTTGAAACAGGGAAACGAAAACCTATTTTATTACTGGATGATATTTTTGACAGACTCGATGCAGAAAGGGTTAGTGAAATTGTGAAACTTGTTTCGGGAGATGAATTTGGTCAGATTTTTATTTCCGACACAAATCGTGAATCATTAGATGATTTACTGAAGACAACTCAGAACCAGTATCATATTTATTCAGTTGTCAACGGTGATATTAACTTAATTCCATAATAAGTAGATTAATGATCGTTTTTTCTTATTTATTTGCTAGTGAATATAGTTTTTTAGTTAGTCTATGAATTAAAATCCAACTTTAATATAAACATCTTAATAGTCCATAAGAGGATATGAATGATTGAAATGATAAAGAAGTATGCAAAACCGATGAAAGACTTGCTTTCAGAGTTTTTTGATGAAAATAGTGCGTTAAAAATACGAATTGCTGAGCACAGAGTTACTCAAGCATGGTATAATCTTTTAGGTGAATCTATTGCTTTTTATACAAAAAGTGTATATTTTCATAAAAATACATTATATGTTCAACTTTCTTCATCAGTATTAAGAGCGGAATTACAGTTGAACAAAAAGAATTTGATAGCAAAATTGAACGAGATTGCTCAAATGCAAATTGTTCATGAAATAGTACTTCGTTAAAAGAATACCGAAACTCCTGTGAAAAAGCCCTTTGGATAAGGCGAATAATTGCTATGGATAATGTCGTAATTTAAAGTTAAATGAGATCTTCCGAATCTTAAACCTCCACCTACAATAATTGATGGTACAAGTACTTGATTTCTAGATGTAATACCTGAAGTGTTGTCACTATAATTAGACCACAAGTAATTGAGTTCGGCTTGAGTAAACAATGTAATGAATTTAACAGGATATGTATATCCAAATAGATTAAATCCTAGCTGATGATTTCTATTGATTCCCGATGTGTTCTTAATTTTAGTGTAGTAATATTTTATTCCTGTTCCACTCATAAAATATTCGTTGAATTGATATCCAACCTGAGGCCCAAGATTGAAGACGGAATAATTTCGACTAAAGGAGAGTCCTAAATTTGCACCATATCTGATTTTACTCTTTTCGAATACTCTTTTTTGATGAATTGGATTAAAATTCAAATCATTCTGATCTGAATATAATGTTTTTTCATTTTGTTGACTATTATAAAGAGTATGTGAATCATTGTTGTTCACAGATATTTTATTTTGTTCGTATTGCTGACCAAAAGCTAATAACGGTAAAAAAGCTAAGATGGAGATATGAATTATTTTCTGTATGTTCATTTTATCCAGTTTACTGTTGATCTTAAGATAATTTGTATATACAAACAAATAGAGCTAAGCATAGTAAGCTTAACTCTATGTTAAATTTTTCAGAATAAACTTTCCCTATTTTTAATTAGCTGGTTGTTGCTGAGCCGGTTCAGGTGTTTGACCAACTGGTCCAGAAACAGGAGCAGGAGCTACATCAGGTGCAGTAGTAGGGCTAAGCGGAGCCGGTTGAGTTACTTCAATCTGAGATTGTGGCTGATCTGAAACACCGGCTGTATATTTTGCAGTCAAAATGCTCAGTGCAATTACTATTCCTGCTAATATCCATGTTGCTTTTTCCAGAAAATCAGTTGTTTTGCGAACTCCCATTACTTGGTTAGTAGATGAAAAACCAGCAGCTAAACCACCACCTTTTGATTTTTGAACCAATACGATTAAAATCATTAGTAAAGCTGCAATTAAAATAGTAACTAAAATAGCGACGTACATATTATTGTTTTTTTTTATTCTTTTCGTTGATAATCAAATACTCCAAAAAACGAATTTGGTCGGCAAAGTAAACACTTTTTTCGGGAATATCCAAACTTAATCGCTTAATAATTGTTAGCGCTTGTTCGTATTTTTTTTGTTTGATATAAATTTGGGCCATTATTTCATTTAACTGACGACTTCTTCTTTCATCATCTTGATTGTTGTCATAGTCAATTGCGACATCGATGGTGGCATTATCGTTTTTTGGACGGAAAACTCCCGTAGTTTCAGCCTTTTCTAAAAAACTATCAATCAAGTTATGATGTTTCAACTGATGTTCATTACCATCAGATTCCTCTTGTTCTGTTGTTCTCAGGTAGTAAAGATAATCAGTCGAAATTAAATCATTTGTACCATTATTGATTTCTGTTTCATGGATCAAATCTTCATCTAAACTATTTAAGTAATTGCCCAACAACAAATTTGTAAGATTTTTTTTCTTATTATTTATAGTATATTCATTAATGAAATCAGAATAATCATCTTTGCTAAGAAAATAGAATAAACGTTTTCTGTCCGCTACTAGAGTTGCTGCCTTACCTAGCTCATTTTTGTATGATGAATGTTGAACTTGCTCTAAATTTTTCACATAGAGTAAAATAGCAGTTTGAAAATATGGATATTCAATTAATAATCTTTCCAATTCTGTAAGCGTTACTTTATTTAACAACTCCGAATTTTCCAATAGATTAAAGAAATTATCCTTTTTTGTACTCATATTACCAATCCGCCATTGTTGAATTAAAAATCTGATCTACCAACTCTTTAATAATTTCAGCTGTTAGTTGATCCTGAACTTGATCCAGCATTACATTACTTGAAAAAGTACGATTAGCAGAAAAAGTCTCCTCTTTATCTTTACCCTCTACTTTATTATTTGTAAAGCGAATTCTTACAGTAACTGTCAATTTAGTTTCAGAAGCATAAGCATCTTCCTGTACAGCCATTGGCGTTAGTTCATATCCAACAATTTCTCCCTCGATTTCCATATCGCCATTAACGTCAACCATACGTAATCTCGTATTGCGAGTAAAAATATCTTTCATTTCTTCATTGAATCGCTGTTCAAATGGAGGATAAACCAATGGAGCCTGATTGGGAAAATTAGCTATAAAGAGTGTTTTTGTAATATTATAATCAATGGAAGCATTTCTAAATTTATAAGAAACGGTGCAAGTTGCTAGTAAACAGCAAATTAAACATATAAAGACTACTTTTTTCATAGATCCTCTAGTTTATATTCCTTTATTTTACGGTAAAGTGTACGTTCCGATATTTTCAATTCTTTTGCTGCCAATTTTCTTTTTCCATTGTTGCGATCCAATGCTTTGATTATCATCTCTTTTTCAATATCGTAAAGGGAACGTGCTTCCTCAGAATATTCTGTTGCATCCTGGATGTCGTCATTTTTTATATTGGCATTTGGCTGTATAGTTTTGTTTAGATCTGGAATATTAAACTCTACAGGTAAAGTTACCGAAGTCTTGTCAGGTTTAATGACTGGTAATTGTGAATCGATATAATTTGATGATTCTGAAACATTTGAGGCGTTTTTAGGTTCAGAGAGAATATTGGCAACAACTTGTTTCAAATCACCAATATCTTTTTTCATATCAAAGAGAATCTGATAAAGAATTTCACGTTCATTTGAAAAAGTTCTCTGTTCTGTTTCTTTAATATGTGAAATAGGAACTGGGAGTAGGCTAGATTCATTTTCAGGCAGATACTTTTTGAGAATATCAGTAGTTATGATTCTTTCCTGTTCAATAACAGAGATCTGTTCGGTTATATTTTTTAATTGTCTGACATTACCAGGCCATCTAAAATTCATGAGAAGTTCCTTTGCACTTTCAGTCAAACTGATTGAAGGCATGGTATATTTTTCTGAGCAATCCATTGCAAATTTTTTGAAAAGTAATGGAATGTCATTTTTCCGGTCTCTTAATGGTGCTATCCTAATGGGGACAGAGTTAAGACGATAATAGAGATCTTCTCTAAATTTGCCTTTTTCAACCGCTTTTATCATATCCAAATTTGTAGCTGCAACAACGCGGACATCACTTTTTTCGACATTAGATGAACCTACTTTGATAAATTCTCCCGATTCCAATACACGTAATAATCGAGCTTGTGTTGACAACGGAAGTTCGCCAACTTCATCGAGGAACAAAGTTCCTTTGTCGGCAACTTCAAAATAACCTTTTCTTGTAGTCAGTGCGCCAGTAAAAGCACCTTTCTCATGACCAAATAACTCGGAATCAATTGTACCCTCTGGGATTGAGCCACAGTTAATTGCAAAATAAGGGCCATGCTTTCTTTTACTATACTGATGAATTATCTGAGGGAAATTCTCTTTTCCAACGCCACTTTCACCAGTAATCAAAACCGATAAATCTGTAGGAGCAACCTGCAGTGCAATATCAATTGAACGATCCAATTCATGAGAATGTCCAATGATGTTAAAACGTTGTTTTACTTGTAGAATACTTGGTTTTGTCATTTTAGAATCTCTATACTTCACGTCTATTATAAGTTCAAAGATACATTTTTATTTAGTATCTGCCAAAGCATAAGTTTTTGAACGTAAGAATACTTCCAAATCTTTTGTATCTTTATATAAATCGATTTCTGATGAAGGAATTGGATCACCAATAGTTATAATAATTTCATGATTCTTTTTATTTGCAAGTTCGTGACACAATTGCATTGTTTGTACCTTCCATCCACAAAAACGGCGTAACAAATAATAAAACACCGAGTTTCTACCTGAAAAATGTATTGGGATTACAGGAACATTTGCTTTTTGAATCAATTTAAGTATAGAAGTTTGCCATTCTCTATCAGTAAAAACCCAGCGACCTTTAATAAAATTTATTCGCGAAGTTGATCCAGCTGGGAAAAAACCAAGTGGATTACCATCTCGAATGTGAGCAATACATTCCTTTATTCCATTTATAGAAGTAGCGGTTGGTTTCACTGTTTTATAAGGGACTACAGTAACAAAGTTATCCTCCATTGTGTCGATTATCCCCAAGATGAAATTTACCATTACTTTAAAATTACTTACCCTTGAACCAACTGTTTCTATGAGTGAAATGCCATCAATATGACCATATGGGTGATTTGACACAGTGATAAACGGAGCATCTTTAAATTGTTCCAGAATATCTGCGTTTCTTATAGTTCTAGATATTTGCAATTTATCAAGTGCGTCTTTGCAAAATGCAGGGCCAGTCAGGTGTTTTGAATTGTCATAAATATCGTTTGCATATTCTAAACCTGCAAGTTTTATTCCCCACTTAATAAATTTATCACCATATTTACCACGAAATATTGGATGTATTTTTCTTATGTCATCATACGAAACCAGTTTATCTCTCATACAGTATAATTTAAAAACCGTAAACAGAGTAAAGAACTATTTACGGCAAAATATTCTGCTAAATTTAATATTATCAGATCATTGAATAGATTAAATCAATTACATTCTTGCCTATTTTTAGCGCTTCTTCCATTGTAGGTGCTTCGGAATAGATACGAATAATTGGCTCAGTATTAGATTTTCTCAAGTGGACCCACTTATTTAAGAAATCAATTTTAACGCCATCAATATCCGTAATTGTTTCGTCTTTATATTTATCTTTAATAGATTCTAATAATTTATCTATATTTATTTCAGGAGTCAGCTCTATTTTTTGTTTAGACATAAAATAGTTAGGGTAAGTAGCGCGAAGTTCGCTGACCTTTTTGCCTGTTTTTGCCAGATAAGTCAAAAATAAAGCAATACCAACTAAAGAATCGCGTCCATAGTGCAAAGCAGGATAAATAATTCCGCCATTGCCTTCGCCACCTATTACAGCTTTGTTTTCCTTCATTTTTGTAACTACATTGACTTCACCAACAGCCGAAGCTTCGTATGTGCCACCATTCTTTTCAGTAACATCTTTCAATGCTCTACTGGAACTTAAATTAGAAACAGTATTGCCCGGAGTATGTTGTAAAACATAATCAGAAATGGCAACTAACGTGTATTCTTCGCCAAAAGGTTCTCCATTTTCAGCGTAAATAACCAATCTGTCAACATCTGGATCTACTGCAAAACCAACATTAGCATTAGTGTTCTTCATTAACGAAGATAATTCTGTCAAATTTTGAGGCAGAGGCTCAGGATTATGAGCAAAGTTACCATGAGGTGCGCAATGTAATTTAAATATCTCTTTAATACCCAACGCATAAAGCAATTCAGGTATAGCAATTCCACCCACAGAATTAACGCAATCAATTGCAACTTTAAAGTTGGCGGCTTTAATTGCGTCAACATCAACTAAATCCAGTGCAAGGACATCATTAATATGATCTTGTAAATATTGTTTTTTAGTAATAGCTCCCAGATCATCAATCAAAGAAAAAGTAAAGTTGTCGGATTCTGCTAGTGTAATTATTTCATTACCTTCTTCAGCATTCAGAAATTCACCTTTACTGTTTAAAAGCTTCAGTGCATTCCATTGTTTTGGATTATGACTGGCAGTGATAATAATTCCTCCGTTAGCGGCTTCTTTTGTTACTGCTATTTCAGTAGTAGGTGTTGTTGCTAATCCAATATTAGTAACATTACATCCAGAACCAATTAAAGTTCCTATAACAATTTTAGAAACCATATTACCTGAAATACGAGCATCTCTACCTACAACAATCCTTGGTTTATCCACACCCGAAGATTTGCGGATAAATATAGCATAAGCTGCAGTGAATTTTACGATATCCGTTGGAGTGAGGTTTTCACCTACATTTCCTCCAATGGTTCCTCGTATTCCCGAAATTGATTTAATAAGTGTCATATTTCTATTTGATTATTAGTAATTTCTGTCGTTATGATGTTGAAAGCGGTATTCCAAATAATTATAATAAATTGGATTATAACCCGAGTTAACATCATAGGTGAAACCCTGTGTAAAAGGAACAATCATTTTTACTACACCCAAATGACCTACTACATCTAACGGCAATATCCAACCCGGACACATACTTTGATTTTGATAATACTGAGTAATGTCATTTGACACAGGTCTACCAAAGAATTGCATTTTTTCGGGATAAGGTGAATTCATATTATTTGAAGATGCTATACTCCTGTCTTTAATATATATTCTACCGCTGAATCTGATGTATATTTCTTCATACATTTCAGGTTTTCTATAATAGAGATTTCCGTTTTCAGCTTTTGTTTTTACACCTCTGCTAATAATATTATAATAAATCCCTGTTTGTGGATCTTTATAAAATTCTTTAGGCTTAAAAATTGTATCTGCCGGGAATTCATTCAATACAACTATTCCGCTGTCAGCAATAAATTTATCTATTGCATTTTGCTCCTGTTTTAGCCATTCCACATAAGTTGTTGTTTTATTACAAGAAGCGGCAGTAATAATAATTGCGATAAGTATAAATGGTATGATACCTCTTTTTCTCATTCTGTTAAATTGTTTGTATGAATAGTCAAAAAATACCTGCAAATGTAAGCAATGAACTTTAATTAAATGTTTTTTGAACTGAAATAATTATTAATTTAAGTTTGATACTATTCTCTTACATTCGATTTTAGCTTTTCAGCATAATCCTGAATACCTTTTTTAAATAATTCAATTGCTTCTTCTAATGATCCGTAATGTTCTCCACCCGAAGCATTCAAATGACCACCACCTTGGAAATAGTTTGATGCGAATTCGTTACACGGAAATTCCCCTTGGGATCTTAAAGATAATTTCACCAATTTTTCGTCTTCGCGAATGAAGGTTGAAAAAATTATTCCTTTAATGCTAAGTGGATAGTTTACAAAGCCTTCAGTATCTCCTTTATTGTAATTAAATCGTTCCTGATCTTCTTTTGTCAGCCAAAGCAAAGCAGTATGTAATTCAGGAAAAATCTTCATCCGATCAGACAAAGTGAATCCAAGCAATCGGAAGCGGTCTGCAGAAAAATTATTATAAACCTTTGAATATATCTGATCTTTATCGATACCTTTTCTTAGTAACAGACTGATAATATAATATATTTCAGGTGAACTTGAGCCATACGTGAAAGAGCCTGTGTCGGTCATCATCCCGCAATAAATACATTCAGCTTCCACTTTTGTTATGCCATCATATTCATCTGCCTGATATAATAATCTGAAAATTAATTCACTGGTCGAAGATATTTTGGGAATGGAAACAATTACATCACAACTATCAGTAGGATCGAGATGATGGTCTATCAATATTTTCTTAGCAGTTGATTGTTCAATAAAAGGTCCCATATCTCCAATCCTTTTTGGAGCATTGTAATCTAATATAAAAATCAAATCTGCACTTTTTATGATTTTTTGTCCTGCATGAGGATTATATTCATAAATGAGAATATCATTGCTTGCAGGCATCCATTTCAGGAAATAAGGAAAAGAGTTAGGGACCATCAGTTTTACTTCTTTCCCCATTCTTTTCAGAAAATGATACATTGATAAAGAAGATCCAAGTGCATCTCCATCGGGTGAAAGATGAGTTGTGATAAGGATTCTCTTGCTATTTTGCACATACTGCAAAATAGAATCGATATCTTTTGTGTCAATAATAGCTGTTAAAGCAGAGTTTTTTTCCATAAATAGATATTTGGACAGCAAATTTACTATAAATTTATTGAATAAGCACCCATTTGAGCCACGTTGTGCAGTTTTACACCCATTATAGCTGCCTCATCTGTAAGTCTTTTTGCAGTGTAGACAGGCAGTGAACTGTCAGCCACAATTTGATCAGCATGAATTAGTTGTGATAAATCCTTTAATGAAAACGATTCATCTTTAGAAAGAATTAGCACATCAACATTCATTGGAACATCAACCATAAAGTTATCTGATTTGTTTTCGGATAACCTTAGAATCTTTTTATAAGGATGAGGTACAAAGTTATTTCCCTCAACAAGCAATGGGGTATTTTTTCCATCTGAACTAATTTTTATTTCTGTACGATCAGGTCGATTGAAGACCACCAGACAATCCTGTGGTTTGTTCAGCAAATCATATGTATGTGTAACCAGTAAGATCAACACGACAACCAATGAGCCAACTAGATGTTTCTCCCTTCCTCTAATAAACCAAATACTTAACCCAATAATCAAGGCAAAAAGGAGTAATAACTGCAAAATATTTATATATGCATTTGACAGTTGTGAATTAGGAAGTGATTCAAAAAAGTAAACAGTATTAAGTGTGAAATCTGTTAAACCTTTCAATAATCCAATTATAATATCGTACAACCAATCAAAAACATTCCAAGGGATATGAGTCAAAAGTGCCACTATAGGAGTAGCTATGCAGAAGTAAGTTATAATGGTTGTTAATGGGACAATCAACAAATTCGTAAAAATGAAATAATTAGGAAAAGTACCAAAGTAATACAACACAATTGGGAAAACTCCAAGTTGAGCCGCAATAGAAATGATCAACATATCCCAACCAGATTTTACCCATCTGTTTACAGGATTAAAAATCTTGTAGAATTGCGGCATAAAGAACAAGATAGCAAATACTGAAGTATAACTCATTTGAAAACCAACATCAAAAAATGTGAGAGGGTTAACCAGTAAAATAGCAAAGGCAGACAAGGAAAGTGTGTTATATGAAAACCCCTTTCTGCCAATAGCTTTTCCAGCGCACACTAGCGATAAAATAATTGCTGCTCTTACAACTGCAGGCGACATTCCCGTTATAAAAGCATAAATCCACAACAATATTATTATAATAAATTGTTTGATCACATTCCTAGGACCAGTCTTACGAAGAAAAGAAAGTAAAAAAGAGAAGACCAAATAAACAATTCCTACATGCATTCCGCTGACAGCAAGTACATGTGCAGTCCCCGAAATTCTAAAAGCATTCTGCACTTTATCTGTTAAATCAGCTTTATAACCGATTGTCAGAGCCGAAATAAATGCAAATGCGTCTGGTGGAAGTTCAAATGAACTATAGAAATCTAGAATATTTACCCTAAGTCTTTGAGATAAAGTCCCAATTGTATTCACCGTTTTACCTGTGATCATCCATTTATTAGCAGAAACAAAAGCAGAAGCAGCAAAACCCTGATGTTTCATATATGATACATAATCAAAATCATCCGGGTTACCCATATTTTTGAAAGGCTGCATTTTTGTCTTAAATATAAATTCTACGCCGGGTGTCAATGAATAGGCAGTCGAGTCTTTTTGTAAATATACAACCACTTTTTTTTGTTCAGGATATGTTATTTTGATATTACATGCAATTGTTTTTGGCTTTTGTTCTGGTATATCCATCACATATCCAGTGTAAAATGTTTCATTGTTTGAGAAAGTAAAAGTTGAATTATTCTCTCTATTTTGAAAAGACAAACAAAACAGGAAAAAGATGAATAGAAAAGACCCCGCCCCAAACAACCATCTTAATTCATATTCAGATTGGCGACTTATAAAAAAAGAAACCCCAATCAATGCAATCCCAATCAATCCAATTATCCAGGAATATGCAATAGTTTTAAAAAGGGTACAGAAAATTATTGCTGCCAAAGCAGGCAGTAATATCCAAATGAACGGTAATTTGTCTTTATTTAAAACGCTCATTGGTTATCAAATGTAGTATAAGGATAAAATGACTTATAGATTTTTTAGAAGATGAATAGTTTCAATAGGATTATCAGCTGAAAAAACAAAGCTTCCCGCAACCAAAACATCCGCTCCAGCTTCAAGTAATTGTTTTCCGGTTAACAAATTTATTCCGCCATCAACTTCGATTAACGTTTTTAGCTGCTTTTTTTCTATAAGATTTTTAAGATCAACTACTTTTTGGATAGTATGTTCAATGAAATTCTGTCCTCCAAAACCTGGGTTAACAGACATCAGAAGTACCATATCCAACTCGTCAATTATATCTTCCAACAACATAACAGGAGTATGCGGGTTTAATGTAACTGCAGCTTTCATTCCGGCCCTCTTTATTCCCTGAACAACTCTGTGAAGATGAGTACAAGCCTCATAATGAACATTCATTATAGAGACGCCGGCCTCTGCTGTCTGCTCAATAAATTTGTCGGGTTCAACAATCATAAAATGCGCATCGAGTGGTTTGTTTGTGACTTTATTCAAAAGTTCAATCACCGGGAATCCGAATGAAATGTTAGGTACAAACACTCCATCCATAATATCCAGATGAATCCAGTCAGCTTCGCTGTTGTTCAGCATTTCCAACTCTAATTCCAGATTTAGAAAATTAGCGGATAAGAGTGAGGGCGCAATAAGGTGATTCATATTGGTAATTAATTATTTAATCAAAGATAGTCGTTTTTTTCTTAAAAACCAAGCTAAAACCCTCTCAAATTAAGGATATCCTCGTTTAATTATCAAACGAATAGACTTATTTCGCAAAGATTCATTCAAAAATATATAGTTTGGATTTTGATGTAATTATTTTTACATATCTTTGTTTCAAATATATAATAAACAAAATATGAATAAATTAATTTATTTAATCACCGCAATGACAATTGTTTTTGCGAGTTGTAAACCAACTACAGGATATAATTTAAAGGGAACAATAACAGACACTGTATATGAAGGGACTATGGTTTATCTTCAAGAATTAACCGATAGTGCAATTGTGAATGTTGATTCTGCTAAAGTTATTGATGGTGCATTTACTTTTAAAGGAAATACAGATTCAACAGTAGTCAGGATAGTTTCACTTGATCAGCAAGTTAATCCTCAAAATAGATATATTGTACCTGTTGTACTTGAATCCGGCAAAATCTCATTGGCTTTTGATTCTCTAATAACGGTTAAAGGAACTCCTTTAAACGATAAATACAATTCTTTCAGAGAAGGAGATCAAAGAAAAATAACAACCAAGTTAGATAAGTTCATGAATGAGTTCAGCACTCTTCGTGCAAATGGAGAATTAACTGAAGAAAAGAATCAAGAACTTATGATTCAGTATGATCTTCTTATTAATCAATATGATAGCGTAAACTATATTTTCACAAAGGAGAATATTCAAAACCCATTAGGTGAATTTCTATTTGTATCTAACGGACCATCATTTTCTCCAGAGAAACAACGAGAGTTGATAAATCTTTCCAGTGAGAGCCTGAAAGCAAAACCTTTTGTAAAAGATATGATAGCTTATCTTGATAATTATGAGAAAGTAGCAATTGGTAAGACATTTGCTGATTTTTCATCTAAGGATGTTGCAGGTAATGATGTTTCTTTGTCTGATTACGCCGGAAAAGGTAAATATGTATTAGTTGATTTTTGGGCAGCATGGTGCGGACCTTGTCGTAGAGAAATGCCTAATGTAGTAAATGCATACAAAAAATACAAAAACAAAGGTTTTGAGGTTGTTGGCGTTTCATTAGACCAATCAAAAGAAGATTGGGTTAAAGGACTAAAAGAATTGAATATGACCTGGCCACAGATGTCCGATCTGAAATATTGGGACAGTGAAGTGGTTAATCTTTATGCAATTAAAGGAATTCCACATACAATTCTTTTAGATAAAGATGGAACAATTATTGCAAAAGATTTGAGTGGGGCAGCTCTTGACAGCAAATTAGCAGAGCTGATGCCTTAATAAATCGCAACTGAATATAAATGTATAAAGGCTGCAATTTAAGTGCAGCCTTTATACATTCTTAAGATATTTATATTTGAAAATCTTTTTAAACCTTAAAATATAGTTTTTTTGATAGAGTAGAATAGCAAATAATGTGTGTTGATACAAAATTTATATTTAATTTTGTACAAAACAAGTTAGTGATGGAGTCGGCAAGAATAACCATATATTTATTATTATCATTCTTAATTTTTTCTTTTATACTTTTACCCGTTCAGGCACAAGAACGAACTTTTAAAGTAGTGATAGATCCGGGGCATGGAGGGAAAGACCCAGGTGCATTAGGTGCATCATCAAAAGAAAAAGATATTGTGTTGTCGGTTGCAAAAAAAATTGGGAATATGATTCAAGATCATCACAATGATGTTGAGATAATCTATACGCGCGATCGGGATAATTTTATTGAATTGAATAAAAGAGCCGAAATTGCCAACAAAAAGCATGCAGACTTGTTTATATCATTACATTGCAATGCTTTATCAAAGAAACAAAAATCACCTCAGGGTGTAGAAACTTATGTTTTAGGTTTGCACAGAAGCAATGATAATCTGGATGTTGCGAAAGCAGAAAATGCTGTTATTTTATACGAAGAAGATTATTCAATAACCTATCAAGGATTCAACCCCTCTGAACCAGAATCGTACATAATATTCGAGTTCATGGCAAATCGATTTCTCCAACAAAGCGTTGATTTAGCAACATTAATTCAACATCAATTGGTTAATAGTTCAAAACGTATAAATCGTGATGTTCGTCAGGCAGGTTTTTTGGTGTTAAGAGAAGTAGCGATGCCAAGTGTACTGATAGAACTGGGATATATTAGTAATCCTACAGATGAAAATTATTTGAAAAGTGCATCAGGACAAGAATCAATTGCAAAATCTATATTCAATGCTTTCAGAAATTATAAACGGGAGTATGATAAGAAAAGCTATGTGTTCAATACTGATAAAAGTTCCCAACAGAGAACTTTATCAACAAATGTTGAAGAGACCCAAGTTGCTGCAAACGATATCGAATATCGGATTCAGTTGTTTGTTTCTTCAAATAAGTATAAAGAAAATGCATCTATATTTAAAGGATTGAAACCAATCACTTATTATCAAGAAGGTGCAATTTACAAGTACACCTATGGAAGCAGTACGAACAAGAATGATATAGAAAACGAGCTCAGGGGAGTGAGGAAATCATTCAAAGACGCTTTTATAGTAGATTTTAAAGACGGAAAACGTATTAAATAAATTAATGAAACAAAAGACAAATAGAAACTTACTTATAGGAATTGCTTTTATAGCAAGTCTTGTATTATTGTATTTTGGATTGAACTACCTTAAAGGTCAGAATATATTCAAAAAAAGTAACTTGTATGTAGCCTTATTTGGTGATGTTACCGGATTGGCCCCTTCTACTCCCGTTTATGTGAATGGATTTCAGATTGGGTTGGTAGATAATATCGAAATGGCCGGTCAGGAACCACTACAGTTTGCTGTAAGAATTAGGCTTAATGATGGATTCAAGTTGCCAAAAGGCAGTTGGATGGAGTTTAATGTTGACTTTCTTGGAGCAGCCACTGCAAGTTTGGAGCTCAATCCAGACAGATCAACTTATTATGAACCCGGTGATACAATATTTGGAAAAAAGGAAGTAGGGCTAATGGATGGAGTCACCCAAATGGCACCAAAATTAGATTCACTGATGATAGTTGTCGATTCTGTTTTTACGGGTATTAACAAGTTGGTTTCAAATCCTGTATTAGAAACAGCAATTCAGGATGCCGGTTACAGTATTCAACAGTTGCGAGCCACAACTTTAAGTTTGAATAGACTCATGGGAACAATGGAATCTGATATTCCGGTGATGACAAATAACCTGAATGTTGTAACAAACGACCTGAAAGAGATTTCGAACGATATAAATCAGATGGACTTGAAAAAAACATATGCTTCAATTGATGAAACGTTGGCTAATCTGAAAGATATTTCAGAAAAGGTTAACAGTTCTGAAACATCTGTTGGTAAATTGATTAATGACACCCAACTTCACGACAGTTTGACCAGCACACTTAATATGGCAACCCAGTTATTAGAGGATATTCGTACGAATCCAGATAAATATTTAAGTGTTAGAGTAAGGCTATTTAAATAAATTAAAAATAGTAATATTTAATACTTAATTAGAATTATTCTAAATAAATATTATTTTCGAAATTGCTTTAACATACAGTAACTGAGTGTATTTAGACAGGTTCTGAGCACCTTTTCTTTATAAAGGTTGTCAGCTAAACACTTTTCTTATTTGATTGATATACAAAGTCGTTAAGTAAAAAGCGTTTTTTTAAAATGCTGATAATGAGTTAGATAATTGTACTAGACTGATTTTTAAGACCGTGTTTTTTTTATCAAAAAAGCAAAGGAAAATGGATTTTTTTATCTCGAAAATTATTCCAAAATTTGCATTCCACAAAGAAGAGAACAATAAGATTTTCTTCCGTAGAAGAGAAATATGAGAACTGAATATACAACAATATGGAATAACTGTTTAGATGTGATTAGGGATAACATTCCTGAAATGGCATTTAATACTTGGTTTGCTCCAATCATCCCTTTAAAGTTTGAAGAGAATGTACTGACAATTCAAGTACCTAGCCAGTTCTTTTATGAATATTTAGAAGAAAAATATATTGATCTTATTCAAAAATCCCTTTATAGGGTAGTAGGATCAGGTGCGGTGCTGAATTATCGAATATTGGTTGAGACCGAAAACAATACAGCTATTGAAATGCGAGGTGAGTCCAAGACAATAGTCGAGAACAAAACTCAATCCAAGAATAATCTTGCAAAAACCCCCAGTCCTTTCGACAGGGTGTCAGTGCCTGATTTTGATTCACAGATAAATTCAAAATATACTTTTGATAATTTCTTTGAAGGAAACAGCAACCGACTTTCACGTACCGCAGCCGAAGCTGTGTCAGAGAATCCGGCTAAGACCGCTTTTAACCCCTTATTTATTTACGGTAATTCAGGAGTAGGAAAAACCCATCTTTGTCATGCTATCGGAACCAGAATTCTTGATTTATATCCCGATAAGAAAGTATTATATTTATCGGCCCATCTGTTCAAAATCCAATATACAGATGCCTGTCGTTTTAATACTTTAAATGATTTCATCAATTTCTATCAAGGAATAGATGTTTTAATCATGGATGATATACAAGAACTTTCGGGAATAGAAAAGACACAGAACACTTTCTTCCATATATTCAATCATCTTCATCAGACAAACAAACAGTTGATTATGACATCCGATTGTGCGCCCACCGATATGCAGGGTGTCAATGAACGATTGCTTACACGATTCCGTTGGGGATTGACAACACGTTTGGACCGTCCTGATAAAGAGTTGAGAAAAAAGATCTTGAATCACAAGGTTTTGACCGACGGATTATCCATTTCGGAAGATGTTATTGAGTTTATTGCAGAAAATGTAACTGAAAATATTCGCGATCTGGAAGGCATCATAGTATCTTTGATGGCGCACTCCATTATCAACAATCGTGAGATAGACATAGACCTGGCCCGTAGGGTAATGGAGCAGAACATCAAGTTTGAGAAAAAACGCATTACACCTCAACATATTCAGGAGGTTGTTAGTGAGTTCTATCATATTGATAAAAGTCTTATCCAATCATCATCAAGGAAAAGAGAGATTGTGCAAGCACGTCAGGTAACCATGTATTTTGTGAAAAAACATACTGAATTATCGCTTGCTCAAATAGGTATACAGATTGGAAATAGGAATCATGCTACAGTGCTTCACTCATGCAATACCGTAAACGATATGGCAGAAGTTGACAGGGGATTCCGGACTGATCTTGACGAGATGGAACGTCTTATCAATTCCTAAACAATTCGATTATTTATTTTTATCTAATTTCGAGTCATTAACTGATTCGAAATTATTATATTTCTTCTATAAATTCCACCTCAATCCAAGTAAAACATTCAAAAAACCGCATCAACGTTTAAATAGGGTAATAGTGAATACAACCCACTATTCGTAGGGAGGGCGCAATTACACCTTTAAATATGCGATTTTCTTCTTCGAGCTTGGTCTTTCGTCAGACGAAAAACATTAACCCAGGTCTGTGTTCTTAACGTCGCATTAATTACGACTATTGCATTGGCCTATTTGTCAACGGGGTCTTTAGCCACCACAAATATAACCGGCCTTTACGCTTGTTTTATATTGTAATATTTAACAGCTTAGCTGTTTTTTCATATTCTTTCATGTGGTATGCCAACCTCGCTTTCATTTTCACCGGGTCTTGCACAGGAACTAATCTCGGATTGTATTCTTCAGCTTTCTTCAGGATATTCCATATGACAACGAGCATTTTTCTGGCTATTGCTATCAATGCCTTTTTTCTTGGTTTTCGCATAGATAACCGTTGGAACTTTTCCTTGAAAAACGAATTTTTTGTCCTGGAAGCAGCCCATGCTACTTGTACCAAAATTGTACGAAGATACTTGTTGCCTTTGGTAATAGCAGTACTCTTGTATTTGCCGGCACTTTCATCATTTCTTGGACGTAATCCTGCCCAACCGACAATCTTATCACTGCTTTCAAAGACACTCATATCACCACCCGTTTCTGCTATTATAGTCATAGCAGAGATTTGACTAACTCCGGGAATGGTTTTCAAAAGCTTTATCATTAAAGAAAAATGTTCATCACATATACGGGTCATTTCAAACAGACATTCCGATATCTGCACCTGATACATGTCATATTCCTGTTTTGCCCACGACAACTCTTGAAGGTGGTGCTTCTTAACATTGCCTGTGAGCGCCTCTTTCAGTTTTCCACTCTGCTTGTTCTTCCTGTTCCCGTAAACCAGGCTTACAAGGTAACAGGGGTCAGTCCAACCCGCTATTAGTGCGTCGACGATACACATGAAACTTTTAGTGTTGATAGTGCTCAGACAACTGCTCGCATGGATGGCGCATTTAACCAGAACACTGTCCATAACCGTTAAAATCCGGGTGACTTGTTGTTTTAGTTTACCATGTTTACGGGAGTAAACCCGCAACTCCTGAATCACAGGGGGAGGGACAAAGCTTCCGCGTATTAAGCCTTTGTGCAACAATGTTGCTATCCATTGAGCATCTTTAATATCGCTTTTACGACCAGGCATCTGTTTAATTAAATACGGATTGACAAGTGTCAGCTTAAAACCCATCTCGTATAATAGATCCCACACAGGAATCCAGTAAATCCCGGTGCTTTCTAAAGCGATCTCTTCCACCTCTTCAGATTGCAAATACTCACCCATAGAATAAATCTCAGGCGTCATTGTAGTAAATTCTTTTACCATGGAACAAATGTCTCCGTTGTAAATAGCACAAAAAATACTATCTTTGTGCACATCTAAGCCACATACTTTCTTCATATCGAGTGTTTTAGTGGTTTAAAAAATTCAAATATAAAGAAAGTTGTGGCTTAGTACTTATAAACACTCAATTTTTATGGGTCTGTGTATAAGTAAGGACTTTTATGTATATTTGTGTTTATCTTTATGATTAACATTCATTGAATATGATAAAACAGTACATAAAAATAATTCTTTTCATTTCAATTGCCCTTATTTCGTTTAACCCACTTTTTGGGCAGATACCAGAAAATTACTACGCTTCAATCAGAGGGAAGAGAGGTGCAGAATTGAAGACAGCACTCTTTGAGATAATAAAAAAACCAAAGGTGATTTCCTATTCAAAAATTTGGACTGCTTTTGAGAGTACCGATGCACAAAGACGAGACAGAGTTTGGGATATGTATTCAATGAATGAAGCAGGAAAAGCAGATTATTATTTCAATTTCACATCAAACCGATGTGGCAGATACAAAAAAGAAGGAGACTGTTATAACCGCGAACATTCTGTTCCTCGCAGCTGGTTTTATGATAAATATCCAATGAACTGTGATCTTTTCCATATATACCCAACCGATGGATATGTGAACAACAGAAGAGGAAATCTTCCATTAGGTGAAGTGGGTATAATTTACTGGAAATCAACTAATGGCTCAAAAGTAGGACAGAACACAACAGGCGAATTTACCTCAACAGTTTTTGAACCGATAGATGATTTCAAAGGAGATTTTGCACGCACATATTTTTATATGGCCACTGCCTATGAAGATAAAATTCCATCATGGCAGTCAGATCAGATTGGCGGAGACACATATCCTGGTTTCACTAAATGGTCGTTGGATATGTTGTTGAGATGGCACAAAGAAGATCCGGTCAGTCTGAAAGAAGTACGACGAAACGAAGCTATTTACAAGATTCAAAAAAACAGAAATCCATATATTGATTACCCTCAGTTAGTAGAGTATGTTTGGGATGAGAATTCTCATAAAGTGTTTATCAACAGTAAAATAATGGACAGTTATTTAAAAGTTGAATACAGTCCCTTCGAACGTTTCTTGAATAAAGTATTTGGATATATGAGATGATAAACATGAAACAAATTCCACTACTTTTATTCCTTTGCTTTGTCTTTACTGTTACTGCTGCAGAACCACTTAAAATAGCAGTGTTGTCAGATCCTCATTTTTTAGCAGAAGATATAGCCGAACCAGGCGCTGCACTCGATGCTTTTGAAAAAAGTACCGGAAGGGACGTGGCAGATTTGCATGCAGTATTAGATTATGTGTTTGATCAACTTATTGCAGAAGGAGTTGACGTTTTACTTGTTCCCGGAGATATAACTAATCATGGTTCCATACAAAGTCACACTGCATTTGCTAAGAAATTGCAAACATTGAAGGACAAAGGAATTCAAACATTCGTAATTCCAGGGAATCACGATGTAAATGTTCCCAATTCGAAATCATATATTGGCGATAAGGCAAACATCGTTGCGTCAGTGTCAGCAGAAGAATTCGCATCAATCTATGCCGATTTCGGATACGGAAACGCTACTTCGCGAGATGCTCATTCACTCAGCTATTTGGCGGTGCTCAACGACAGCACTTGGTTATTAAATTTCGACACCAACAAATACGCAGAAAATACCAACAATACAATCTCTTCTGGTAGGATTTTACCTCAAACAATGTCGTGGGCAATTGATATTCTCCAACAAGCAAAGAAAAGGAATATCAATATGTTAGGGATGGTGCATCATGGACTTGTTGAACATATATTTTATCAATCTGATTTCTTTCCCAATTATCTTCTTGACGACTGGCAACAAAATGCTGAAC
>JBAYZS010000002.1:0-88232 GCA_041672395.1 Dysgonamonadaceae bacterium
TCTCCGCACTTTTTTCACCCGGCTTTATTAAAACATCTATTAGATCGAATAATGGAGTATGCATTTCTGACAAATTGGTCAAATCGGACGACCAATAATTCATCTGAAAATTAATATTTGTATGAAAATCTGCATTCCAGGGTGCATTCATCTGCCAGGCCCAAAGTCCTTGCAAATTGGCGGGCATGCCACCGGGACGGGAAGATCCGATCAACAGATAGCGTCCGAACTGAAAATATGTGGATACTAACCCGAGATCTGGTTGACCTGTTTTACGGGCCATTTGTAATCGTTCATTGGTGGGTAAGGATTCTATTTCTTCGGAAATGGGACCGAAATCTAAATCGACGCGTTCAAAATATTTACGATGATCGGTAATATGGTCGGATTTAATCTTGTCAAATGGTTTATTGATGACGTTTGCTATTGTTGTGGCACATTTCTTTTTGGGGTCTTCCGAAAATTGTGTAATCCCTTTGGCGAGATTCTTCAATCCTGGATAATTTGTTGCTCCTGCAATATATAGCGTTAGTGTATTGGCATCTTTTACTTTCAAAAGTTGCTCATGGGTGGGGTTTTCAACGACTTTTACCTGACCGCCTTCTGCTTGGACTTTTACCTGTGCGGCAAAGCTTATTCCGCGGGGATTTCCTTCATTGTCTTTAGTGGATATGCGTCCGCTCAATAAGAGTCCGTCATCTCCTAATCTTTCGGTTTTTGAATCTTGGGCTCTTTTTAATGTCAATGAGAGATTGATTTTATTTTCCTTGTCGGCGGATATATGTACAACGATGACATTGTCTGGTGCTGACACGAAATATTGACGGGTATAGACTACTCCGTTTGATGTGTATTTTACGGTCGAGATAGCGGTTGATAGATCGAGACTTCTCACATAATCATGGGCGGTAAGCTCGGGTGTGTCGAACCATAGTTCTCCTAACGATTGATAGGACTTTATTCTTTTGGGGTTTCCCATCATCGTGGCTTCGGCGAGTTTGACTGCTTCATTATTTTTATCTTCGAACAGCAATCGCTGTACTTCGGGTAGGACTTTGCTGCCTTCGGGATTGTTGGGGTCCAAAATATATCCATCCCATAAAGTGTTTTCATTTAATTGGATTCGTTCATCGGCGACTCCTCCAAAGACCATTGCTCCCAATGTGCCGTTGCCAAGTGGTAGGGCTTCTTCCCATACCTTGGCGGACTCTCGGTACCACAATACATTTTTTGTGTTTTCGGGTTTTTCTCCTTTTCCAAAGAATTTCGCACGGTCTACCCAACGGGCATCAATGGGCGAATTCCGCTCACTAGCGCTTTGTTGGGGGACTTTATTTTGTACATCGGCATAAATTACTATTGTTCCAAAATAAACAGTTAAAAGGAATCGGATTATTGAATTATTCATCTCAAATTATGTTTAGACTTATTTTAGTTATACGGTTTTACTGACAACGGTTTTACTGACAACGGTTTTACTGACAAATGAACATAATTAATGGCTCGCTTGGCGTTATTGACGTGACAAATAATCGCGCCCCACCACCAATGAATGAAATTAATGGTTCGCTTGGTGACTGACATTATTCAAAAACTAGCAAACTGTTGATCAAGAAAAGCTATTCTCTCGGTTAACCAGGTTTTCATTTGTTCAATTAACTCTTGATATGAGGCATTCATGGTGACGGGTTTAGCTGTTGCGATCTTGAAATTCTCTTGCTGTGATTTGGTCAACTTGGTACTCTTATCATCAATATAATTGACTATATCTGCTACTTGTGGTTTCATCTCTTTCCAACGGGCGACATATTGTTTCCTAAATTCTGGTACTTCCATGAATCTGTTAAAAAACTTACTGCCGGTCATCGTATTGGAATTCCCACGATAAAAAAGTAGGTCTTTCTTCACAAAGTATTTGTTGCTTTCATTATATCCAAAGGCCCAGTCAAAATCCCACAAGGGGCCCCACTTAATGGGACTGCCGACGTCTTTGTAACAAAAGGTGCTCTTGGGATGAAAGAGTTCTTGATTGCGGACAATCTCGTTGATTAACATATAGTCTATCAATGATTTAATATCGCAATATTGTGTAAAGCTTTCATTGGGGAAGCTCGACTCAAACAGTGAATTCTCAAATGCCTGAAATGCTTCTTTGATATAGGTCATGCCGACTTCGCTTTCTAAATCGGGACCAATAACCATCACGGGGAGATTCAAATAATTGCTTCTGAATTTATAGTCTTCGTCATAGTACTGATCTAACTCGACTAAAAATCCATTATTCTTATCTACATTTACGCGTCCTTCGCCTATCTCATTTTGTTCGGTGAGCTGATAGTTTCCTCTGTATGTGCCATTGATAAAGAGCTCTACATGGATCGACGAGTGATTGTACTGTAAACCAAATCGATTGCCTAACTCAAAAGCTATGTCGTTCATCAAAAGGGTTGGGTCTTGATAGTTGGCAAGGAGTACCCACTTTTTTGCGGCTGGGAGACCAAACATGGATGTCTTACTGGGAAAATCTATACGATAGGGCTTCTTGGGCATCGACCATGTACTGTTGCCGCGACCGCGAATGGATATACTTGCATTGCTCTTTTCCCAATTCTCGTTCCCGGTATTTACAAGGTTTAGGGTTGAGGGTAGTTTTACCGTTTTCTCTATGACCTCTAATCCGCCTTCAATATCTACGCTGATGACGGGTAGCCCTGTGAACATGGGACCTTTACCAATGACTTTATAGTTGACTGAGGTGCCGTCTTCGGCGACTACAGTATAGGTTAGCTCGTTCAGAAATGAATTAGGGGTTTGACCGCTTTCCTGAATCTTATCAGCTACATAGACTGTTCCTACGGCATCAAAATTGGCTGTGAGACTTTTTACATTGGGAATCCAGTCTGTGGTTCTGAGCGTAATCGTAAACATGTAATTATCGACTACTCCTACGATATCGTTTTTTATATTGTTGATCGATGCAGGAATGACGAACGAATTAAATCTTTTCGTGGAACTCTTAACTCTGCCTGGTTGTGTTACTTCTATGGTTGCATCAATCTTGTCATCTGCACTTAAACGAACGACGGTACTTCTTGATTCTAATGAGGGGTTTTGTGCTACGGATATACGAAGGGTCTTTTCTTCTATCTCAACACTGCACCATTCTGCATCTGACGCTGGTACTGTGGCGCTGACTATACTGGCGTTGGTCTCGAACGAAATAAGTTTGTTTTGCTTTTCTGAGTTTTCAAAAAGAACGGTACTACTTTCGGGTAACAGGAATATTTCTTCTATACTTTCTTTACATGAATGCACAAAAAGTGTAATCAGGACCAAAACAAGGTAATAATAAGTTTGTCTCTTCATTGATATCTTAATTATAAATTAAAACATAGATTCTTAATGAGACAAATTTATAACGTTTAATCGATATTGCAAATTTTATTTAATTTCCATCAAATTGTTACTTGACAATAATTAACGGTTTCGGTTTACTTCTTATGAAATCAGAGGAATACATTGCACCATATATTTGCCGACGAGCAAGTGCACCAGTTTAAAATGTCCGGTAATATCGGCAACAGTAATCATGTTTGTTCACCTAACCATTATAATAATCTAAGGAAGGTGTTTTTTGGTTTGTTAGTCTTTCACGTCGCCAAAAAGCATGGCGTACGTTTTGTTTGATTACGAAAATAGGCTTTTAGTGAGGAGTATCGCGGAAACAGACAAGAGTTGTTTATTTATTTTTAGTCTGAAATTTAAATTGATTATTATAGGTCGCAAAGAAACAAAAAAAAATAATGATCAAATGTTCAAAATAATTTGACAATTATGAACATATGTTCAAATTAATACATACCTTTGGAGTATCAATTTCACTTATTCTAAAAACAAATATATGTCACGTCCAAAACAAAGTAGAAAAATTGTATCTCCTCCTTTAATGTCAGGATTCAAACCTTTTGGTGTTCCACGCTCAATGATCGATAAAGTTATCCTGCATTATGACGAATATGAGTCAATCCGATTATTGGACTATAAAGGGTTACTTCAAGAGGAGGCCGCTGAAAAAATGAATGTGTCTCGCCCTACGCTTACCCGTATTTATACAAATGCCCGTAAAACAATAGCTCAGGCATTTGTAGAAGGAAAAATGATAGTAATTGAAGGAGGAAATGTTGATTTTGGACGAGATTGGTATCGTTGCCTAAAATGCTACAAATTAATCGACGGTATTGAAAATCATACCCCTTGCAAGAACTGCACCAGCTATGGAAATGAAGAACTTGCCCCAATAATTTAATGATTTATTTACTTCTTTAAATTCAAAATGAAAATTATAGTACTATCGGACAATAGAACTTTAGCTTCGGATTTTGAAAGCGAACACGGTTTGTGTATCTATATCGAAACAGATCGTTATAAATGTTTGCTCGATACGGGAGCTTCCGATGTATTTATACGTAATGCCCATAAAATGAATCTTGATTTAAGGGAGGTGGACTATGTGTTTATATCTCACGGACATGCAGACCATATTGGCGGACTGTCTGCGTTTTTAAAAATAAACAATAAAGCGAAGATTATAGTATCACCATCCGCATTAAATCAAGAATTTTACTCGAAAAGGGTTGGGTTACGCAAAATAAGCGTCGATATAAATTTTGACGTAGTAAAAGACCGTCTGATACGGTTGGAAAACGAAGCTTATTTTGAAAACGAAATTCATGTTTTTAAAAACGAGATTAATAAATACTCGATGCCACAAGGCAATCGAAATCTTTTTAAAGATAAGGGAAAAGGAATGGAAAGCGATGATTTCGACCATGAGTTGATTGTAACATTTGGTAATGATAATTTATTTGTATATACAGGGTGCGGACACAAAGGTTTATTGAATATATTAGAAAGTGTAAAAGCAGCTTCTGCATCTCGAATAAGTTATGTAATGGGTGGTTTTCATTTACTGGACGCTCAAAGCAACTCCGTTTATGAATCGGAAACAGAAATAGAGGATTTAGCCGGGACACTCAACAACGATTTTCCTCATACTAATTTCATTACCGGACACTGTACAGGCGAACAGGCATTCCATTTATTAAAAAAGACTTTGGGATTAAAACTCATACAATTTTATACATCATACAAATTAAAAATTTAAAACAAAAAAAATGAAAATTGCTATTCCATCCGAAGGGAACACTTTAGACGCACAAATTGACAGCCGCTTTGGCCGATGTGCTTTTTTTGCTATTTATGATACAGATACCAGAAAAACTGATTTTTTTCCGAATTCAGCAAAAGACTCCTCTGAAGGAGCAGGACCGGCAGCCGTCAAATTTATAGCTTCAAAGGGAGTAAAAACGATTGTGGCAGCTGAATTTGGAGGTAAAGTCAAACCGTTGCTTGATAAACTTCAAATTGAAATGATAAATGAAAATGGAAAAAACATTTCGAAAATCATTCAACAGTTTTGAATAAAAGCAACGAAGAAATTAATAATATTAAATAAGCCGTCTAAAACGGAATTTTTATAAAAACAATTTTAACAAAGGAGGTTATTATGCCAAGATTTAATCAAAACGGGCCAATTGGAAACGGGCCAATGACAGGTCGCAAAATGGGCAAATGCACTAATTTTGGTGCAAGTAAAAAAAGTTCTTCCGAAGAAATAGAACTTGAAAATTCAAACATGACCGGAATGGGACGTGGTATGGGAAAAGGTTTAGGACGTGGCCAATGTGGAAAAGGCTTAGGTATGGGGCGTGGAAATCGCAATAGTAATAGAAATTAAACGTCGTAATTTTAATAACGTTCACCCAACATGGATTTGTAAATGCGTGTATGTGTAATCATTGATAAAAAAATCAGCAATCATACATAACACATACACGCAATTATTTAACAAAAAAAATGACAAAAAAATGACAAAAAAAATTGCCATCCCAATTGAAAACGGGAAATTATGTGCACACTTTGGACATTGCGAGTATTTTGCAATTGCCACAGTACAAAACAACCAGATTATAGAGATAATAGAAAAAATACCCCCCGCACATGAACCCGGTATATATCCGCAATGGATTACTTCGTTTAATGTTACTGATGTGATTGCCGGAGGTATGGGACAAGAAGCTATTAAATTGTTTAATCAACAAAATATCAATGTATTTGTAGGAGCTCCCATCAAAGGAGAAAAAGAGATTGTAGAAAAATTTTTAGCAAATGAACTTTCCCTCAATGCAAACTACTGCAACCACGATGAAAATGACCATCAAAACTGCAGCCATTAAGATAAAAATCAGGATAACTAATTATAAATAATAATACGAGTATGGAGTTAGAGCTGACAGCGGTAGCTTTGATTAGTAGCAGTGTAGGGTGATTCCGAAGATGCACAAGAAAACAAAAGCAAGCGAATCTATTACTCAAATATTGTTTATACTCATAGGTATTTCAATTATTTTTCTTATAAAACAATTCAAATAAACTCAAAGATGAAAATTGCAATTGCAAGCGGTAAAGGCGGTACAGGTAAAACGTTTATTTCTACTAATCTTTTTAATGTATTACAAAAAAAAATTAATATTTCTCTGGTGGATTGTGATGCAGAAGAGCCTAACGATAGGGAATTTTTCACAGGGGGTGTGTTACATCACACTCACATAGTTACCCAAAAAATTCCTGTAATTAAAAAGGAAAAATGCACCTATTGCGGAAAATGTGAGAAGTACTGTAACTACAATGCATTTTTTTTTCTTAAAGAAATGAAAATGATTAAAGTGTTGGACGAACTTTGTCATGGATGCGGAGCCTGTTCTGTTGCTTGCGAATACGGAGCCATATCCGAGAAAGATGATGTGTTAGGTTATGTCAACAGATATACTTTCGACACAAACAGTGCGCTTATTGAGGCAAGAGTGAAAGTAGGAGTTTATTCTCCTGTAAATGTTATTAAGGCTGCGATTAAAGAAACTGACGGTTTTGATTTGGTTTTATTCGACGCGCCACCGGGTACTGCCTGCCCCTTTATCCAAACGGTAGCAAAGGCGGATTATGTGGTTTTGGTAACAGAACCTACCCCTTTTGGACTTAGCGATTTAAAACAATCGGTAGACACATTGAAAAGTATGAACAAATCGTATGGCGTAATTATTAACAGAGCAGGTTTAGGAAATAACGATATATACGACTACATAGAACAGGAGAATATTCCGCTATTAATGAGTGTGCCGTTTGATAAGAAAATAGCCGCCATATACTCAAATGGAGAATTATTAACCAACCTCTACACTGATTGGGCTGCAAAATTTAATCAGTTGTACCACATTATTGAAGAAAATTATGGAAATAGCAATAATTAGCGGAAAAGGCGGAACAGGAAAAAGCAGCATCAGTGCTGCATTTGCCACACTGCAAAACGAAATTGTGTTAGCCGACTGTGATGTAGATGCAGCTAATCTTTATCTGTTGTTCAATCCAGTTTGTGATGAAGAGTACATGTTTATTTCGGGACAAAAAACTGTTATAAATCAAGATAAATGTACAGCTTGCGGACTGTGTATTGAATACTGCCGGTTTGATGCCATAATTGAAAAAGAGAATAAGGTTTGCGTTGTTGAAACCTTGTGCGATGGGTGTTTATTATGCTCGCGTGTTTGTCCGTATGAGGCTATAGATATTGTTGATGAAGACAAAAGCCGCATGTATGCAGGATATTTTCAAAACGGCAGGATGGTTTACGGACGGCTTGCACCCGGAGAGGAGAACTCGGGCAAGTTGGTCAATAAGGTTCGTGAAAAAGCAAAACAAATTGCAAAAGAGTCTGGAATCAAAAATATTATAATTGATGGACCGCCGGGAATCGGATGCTCTGTAATAAGCACTATTACCGGTGTTGATGCTGTTGTGGTTGTAACTGAACCAACTCTGTCAGGGCTTCACGATTTAAAACGTACACTCGAAGTTACCGCAGGTTTTAAATTACAAACGAGTGTCATTATTAATAAATTCGATATTAATACGGAAATAGCTTCCAAAATTGAGGACTATTGCAATCAAAACAGCATAAAAGTTATGGGTAAGTTGCCTTTTGACCCACTTATTGTCGAAGCCATGGTTAATTGTAAGTCTATTACAGATTATGCCCCCGATTCGAAAATAAGTAACTTAATTAGAAAAACTTACTCAAAAATCATTGCCGTTTAATTTTATAGATAAAATGAATAATCAACATCAAATTGTTAAAACAAAATTGCCGGATATACAAAAAATTATCATGGTTACATCTGGTAAAGGCGGAGTAGGAAAATCTACTGTTGCCTCGGGTCTTGCTCTTACATTAGCCCGTGAAGGATATTCTGTCGGTCTTTTAGATGCCGATATCTTTGGGCCGTCTATTCCTACATTGTTCAAAATTAAAGATGAGGAAAGGCTAACAGTAATGGAGAAAAACGGAAAACAAATCATGGAGCCATTTAACCGGTTCGGGATCAAAATTATGTCTATCGGATTTTTCATCGACGAAAAGCAAGCAGTCATTTGGAGAGGTCCTATGGTAACTAATGCTGTTAAGCAACTTTTAATTGAAACAGAATGGGGAGAACTCGATTATTTAATCATTGACACTCCTCCGGGAACGGGAGATGTATTGATAACACTCTTACAAAGCTTTTATGTTTCCGGAGCCATCGTTGTAACCACCCCTCAACAAATGGCGCTTGCCGATGTGCAAAAAGCCATAAACATGCTTCAGGATAATCATATTGGAACACCCATATTGGGCGTTGTAGAAAACATGTCCTGGTTTACTCCTACCATGCATCCGCAAGAAAAATTTTTTATCTTCGGGGAAGGAGGTGCCCAAAAGTTATCAGAAAATTTCAACATTCCTGTTTTAACACAAATCCCAATTAATGAGCTAATCTGTCAGGGTGCAGACAAAGGAAATTTGAAAGTTATATTTGAAGATTTAAATATCAAATTGGCATTCAAAAGATTGGTTGATGCGGTTATAAATCATAAGAAATAATTTAATGTCTTGGCCGTATCTTAAAGATATGCATAATTTTAATGGAATAAATTAACTTAGTTATCTATGATTTGTTTTGGACCCATACCCTCACGACGTTTAGGAAAAAGTCTTGGGGTTAATAATATCCCCAATCAAAAAATTTGCTCTTACTCTTGCGTTTATTGTCAGATAGGTGCAAGGCAACGTTTTAGCTATGAAAGAATGGCTATGTACAAACCCGAAGAAATTCGTGAGGAGGTGGCGAAACATCTAAATAAGCTTAAAGCCGACAATAAGCCCGACTTTATAACTTTTGTTGCAAATGGAGAGCCCACTCTCGATATTAATCTGGGCGAATCCATACTGCTGCTCAAAGAGTTTAATATTCCAATTGCTGTTATAACAAATGGCACCTTACTGGACAATGCTCAGGTACGAGATGAGCTAATGGAGGCCGACTGGGTATCAATTAAAATTGATGCTGCCGAAGAAAGCATTTGGAGTAAGATTAATAGGCCTCACCATAGCCTTAATTTCGATGATATTTGTGAGGGTAAAAGGCTTTTTGCAAAACAATTTCAGGGTATACTGGTGTCAGAAACCATGCTAATTGATGACATTAATGATAATGGCTTTAGCGTTGAGTGTACTGCGTATAATGTGTTTTTAACCAATCCATCCAAAGCATATATTTCAATACCTACGCGTCCACCTGCTATATCTGGTATAAAACCTGCATCGCCCGAGGCTGTAAATACTGCTTACCATATTTTTACTCATCAAGGGTTAAATACTGAACTTATTCTTGGTTTTGAGGGAACAAACACAGGTTATACTGGCAATGCTAAAGACGATATTCTTAACATTTGTTCCGTGCATCCCATTAGAGAGGATACAATGCGAGAACTTCTACATAAAGATAATGCGAATAGTTCAGTTTTAAATGAATTGCTCGAAAGTAAACAGGTTATAGAACTGGAATACGATTCGTTAAAATTTTACTTAAGAAATAGATAGAGGTCATGAAATCAAAAGTTTTAATTTACGGGTCGCCATTGCTACGCAAGCATTCTAATATGCTTGAGGAGGCTCAACAGCAGCTGTTTCAGAATCTATACGACACCCTCGATATGGAGGGTGGTATAGGATTAGCTGCACCCCAAATTGGGGTACTCAAGCGTGTCTTTATTATTAATACTGAACCCATAGCCAAGTATGATATCTCTGTTGAGAACTTTAGGCGCTTGGTTATTAATCCTGAAATTGTTGACTTTAGCAACGAGACATCTATGTATAACGAAGGTTGTTTAAGCATTCCTGAAGTGTATGAGCAGATTAAGCGACCCAATACTCTTAGAGTTAAGTACTTCGACGAACATTTTAATCATGTCGATAGGGATATAAGTGGCATTGAGGCTCGCATTTTTCAGCATGAATACGATCATCTGGAAGGTATTCTTTTTATAGATCATATTAATTCTTTTCGTAAAGCAATAATAATTAATAAGTTAAAGAGAATTCAGCGTATTGGAAAATTAATGAAAAACCATTGGTAGAAATGAATAAATTTGTAAAATTTTGTAAGGATAAGGCAAAGCTGAATTTAACCATCGATATCATCTTATTTTTTCTGTTGATGACTATGGCTGGGCTTGGCTTTCTTATCAAATACACTCTTCTTTCGGGCGAAAAACGTAATGCTATTTATGGCAATAATGTAAATCTGGAATTGTTGGGTATGGATCGGCATCAGTGGGGTACAGTTCACCTTATAGTAAGCATTGTCTTTGTTATTTTTACAGTATTGCACATTATTTTTCACTGGAAAATGATTGTTGCTTTCTTTAAAAAATTAATACCCAACCAAATAATTAGAGTGCTTTTTAGTATCTTTATTTCGGTAGTAGGACTGTTTCTTTTTGTATTTGGCTTCGTTGTAAATCCTGAACAAGTGAAACATAACAATTTGTACCATAATCGAACGGTTAGCACATCTAACACTTCACTCCAAACAAATATGGACGATTTCACCTTTACTGAAAATAAAGCATTTACAACTATTAAAAAAAACAAAGATGTTAGAAAAACTCCTGAAGATCATTCCAAACAGGGGGAAAAACAACACAAAAATCATATATATATTGAGGAATATGAAGTTTTGGGTAGCCAAAGCATTAGTTATGTGTCTGACAAATATAGAGTTTCGGGCATATATATTTGTAATGAACTTGGAATTCCAACCCATTATCAATCGGAGAAATTAGGAAGATTGCGAAAAAAATATAATTTTAGCATGTCAGATGTGAGCCGAGCTATTGTCAAGTATAAAAATATCAAGAATCAATAATATCAAAGCTAAAAAGTATATTTGTATAAAATAGCTTCTCATTTTATACAAGAATAATTTAAAAACAAAACAGAAATAATATGATAATTCAACACAAAATTGAAAATAATAAACAGGGGAGTTTTTTTATCGAACAAAACGGGAATCAAATAGCTGAACTTGATTATGATTTAAAAAATAAAATATTAAATGCTTACCACACAAGCGTTAGACCTGAATTAGAGGGGCAAGGAATTGCCGGAAAACTTTTTGATGAATTGGTAAAATACGCACGTGAAAATGAATATAAAATAATTCCTTCGTGTTCATATATATTGGCAAAATTTAAACGTAATCCTGAAAAATTTACCGATATATGGTATCGCACAGACGATGAACCTACTGGTGATGCCTGTGGTATAAAACCCAAATAACCATATTTTGAATTGATATAAGAAAAATACGTAAACACTTATTCCAAAACTTCAAAAAAGAACGAAGTAACTATTATTAACCGAAATAGAAATTATGCTTGTAGAATTACTGCCGTAATTGCTTACCTTTCTTGACAAAATTAAGAACTTTATAGAACTTTTTTCTAAATTCTAAGCTTTTTATGATAACAAACAAATATAAGTTCAGGGTGGCTTATTCGGATACTGACAGAATGGGAACAGTTCATCATTCCAACTATGTCAAGTATTATGAAAAAGCAAGATGGGAACTCCTGCGAAAGATAGGAGTTCCTTATCATACAATAGAGGATGCAGGAATAATGTGTCCTGTTATTACTATGAAATTTAAATTTATTAAAACAACACAATATGATGAACTTCTTACAGTCGTTACAACCCTGAAAGCCATTAAGGGCGTACGCATCTGGTTTACATATCGGCTTTATAATGAAAAAAACGAATTAATAAACCAAGCAGAAACAGAACTTGCATTTGTAAGGTTAAATAATTGGAAACCATGCGCTCCACCTCCTTTTTTATTAAATGCCATTGAAAGAATCATAATGACAGAAAAATAGGATAAATAGACCAGGACATTTACCAATCAACAGGTTCCTTGCCTTTCGAAACAAGATATTCGTTGGCTTTACTGAAATGTTGGTTTCCAAAAAATCCTCGGTAGGCCGACAATGGTGATGGATGGGGCGACTTCAATACGAGATGTTTTCGTGGATCAATTTTTTCTCCTTTTTTCTGTGCATAAGCACCCCATAACATAAAAACTATGTTTTCGCGCTCGTTTGCAAGGTGCTGGATTGCAGCATCGGTAAATTCTTCCCAACCTTTGTTCTGATGGGATCCGGCTTTGTGTGCTCTTACAGTAAGGGTGGCATTTAATAAAAATATGCCTTGCTCACTCCAGCGCTCTAAATTCCCTGATTTGGGAGTATCAATTCCCAAATCATCTTTAATTTCTTTGTAAATATTTACCAATGAGGGTGGTATAGCAACTTCATCATTGACGGAAAAGCATAGTCCATGGGCTTGACCTGGTTCATGATAGGGGTCTTGGCCGACAATTACTACTTTTACTTCGTCAAATGGACATTTGTTGAAGGCATTGAATATGTGTTTTGCCGGTGGATAAACCTTTTGTGTTGAATATTCGTTGCGAACAAAATCGGTAAGTTTTACAAAATATGACTTATCGAATTCATCCTGCAAATGTTGTTTCCAACCATCTTCAATTTGAACATCCATATAATCACATATTTTAAATCAAATAAATTTGATTCTGTTTGGCTTTTTCAATCATATCCTGTGGCCATAAACTTGCTTGAATTTCACCGATATGGGCTTTGCGAAGATAGAACATGCATAATCGGGACTGACCAATTCCACCTCCCATAGTAAGTGGTAATTCATTATTCAACAGTCGTTTATGAAAATACAATGAAGTTCTACTTTCTTGATCTCTGATCTTTAATTGACGTTTTAGAGATTCAGGATTTACTCTTATACCCATTGATGATAATTCCATTGCTTGATTTAAAACGGGATTCCATACAAGTAAATCACCATTTAGTCCTGAATATCCATCTTCATTAATCGTACTCCAATCATCGTAATCCGGTGAACGACCGTCATGCAATTCACCATTAGACAGTTTGTCTCCAATTCCAATAATAAAAACTGCACCAGCTTCTTTTGTGATTGCATCTTCACGTTCTTTTGGATTGAGTGTGGGATATTTTTGCAACAATTCTTCGGAATGAATAAACGTTATTTCTTTAGGTAATTGGGGCTTTATTTGTGGAAATATCTCATATACAAGATATTCTGTTCTGAGCATTGATGCATAAATTCTGCAAACAATCTCTTTTAGATAATCCAGGTTTCTGTTGGAGTCATTAATAACTAATTCCCAATCCCATTGATCTACATACAACGAATGTAAATTATCTAGTTCTTCGTCGGCTCTGATAGCATTCATATCGGTATAAATACCATAGCCTTCTTCAATCTCATATTCAGCAAGGGTCAATCGCTTCCATTTTGCAAGGGAATGCACGATTTCTGCAACTTTGTTATTCATGTCTTTGATTGGGAAATTAACAGCTCGCTCAACGCCATTCAGGTCGTCATTTATTCCTGTTCCCCTTTCTACAAATAATGGTGCTGTCACTCTTCTTAAACGGAGTTCCGATGACAGGTTTTGTTGAAAAAAGTCTTTAATACTTTTTATACCCCACTCTGTCTGTTTCAAGTTCAGTAAAGGTGTATAGCCCTGAGGAATATATAATTTTGACATAATATTTATACTAATTATGATTTTATGAAACACAAAGATATAATAAACATTTCAATTCGTCAATAATACAATTATTTTTCCAACATTATGATAAATATTTAGTTGACTTTAACGTTATTATATCGTTTATCAACATTCTAAAGTTAACTGCTTGGAGTCTTTGCGTCATTTCTGAAAGTCGGAAGGTTCCAGTGATTACGAAGTGCCAACATGCGCAAAGTAAAACAAACAATCATCGCAATAATTGATATCCAATCTCTGGTTAACCAATTGAAATGATCACCCAAAACGACTATCAAAGCGCCTATCAAAGCCGCAGATGCATAAACTTCCTTTTCTAATATCACGGGTATTCGGGTGAGCAAGATATCACACGTATGATGCCTCCTCCAAAGGCTACTGTAAACGCTACTGCACATATACCAAACAAATCAAGACCGCGCTCTTTTGCTGCAGTTGCACCGCTTATGGCAAAAGCAAAAGTACCACCTAATTCAAGAAAATAGTAAAACGTATGAAACGTAATATCCATCATTGTAAATAGTTTACTGTTTTTATTTAAACCATACTGAAGCAGCTGTCATCATAGCTTGCAAACCGGTTTTTAATGTGGGATGAATAATGGGGGCATATCTTGGTGAATGATTACTTGGAATGGAATTTATATTATTATTCTTTTTTGCTTCTAAATATAATTCGGGATCGGTTCCTCCTACAAACCAAAAAACATAGGGTACGTTCCAATTTCTACCGAAAATACTGAAATCTTCACTGGCTGATGCTGGCTGGGTCTCATAGGCTTTATCACCAAACTGTGCATGAAATGCTTCGGCTAATTTTCCAGTTGCAACTACATCATTTTCTGTTAATGGATAACTGTCTAATTCTGTAAATTCGGGTTCTCGGGGGGCATTTGAAGCTGAGCATTCTGCACAACAAATACGTTTCACGGATTTCAATATGTGCTCCTTAACTCCTTCGTTAAAAGTACGAATGTTTAACTTTAATGTGGCGTCTTCTGGAATAATATTTTCTTTGGTACCTGCCTGCAATGATCCTACTGTCAATACGGCTGTTTCCGTAGGTGAGACCTCGCGCGATACTATGGTTTGTAAACGCATTACTGTTGCTGATGCCATTACAACTGGATCAATGGATGTCTGAGGTGAAGATCCGTGGGCGCCTCTGCCAAAAAGCTTAACCTTGAGACTGTTACTGGCAGAAAGGATAGGACCTCCACGATAGCATACTGTTCCGGCTTCACCGACCATAACGTGCTGACCTAAAATGATATCGGGCTTCGGAAATCGATCGATCATTCCGTCGTCTATCATACTTTGTGCTCCACGACCGACTTCTTCTCCTGGCTGAAACACTACCATTAATGTTCCTTTCCACAGGTCTTTGTGCTCGGAAAATAATCTTGATGCACCCATCAACCATGTTACATGTAAATCATGACCGCACACATGGGATACTCCGACTTCCAACCCTTCTTCGTCTCGGGAAATTTTAGTGCTGGCGTATGGCAAACCGGTTGTTTCAGCTACCGGAAGGGCATCCATATCGGCACGAAGCATAACTACTGGTCCTTCTCCATTCTGCATCAATCCAACAACGCCATTTGCTCCTACATTGGTGGTAACGTCGTATCGGTACTTGGTTAAATAATCGGAGGCGATTTTTGCTGTTCGGGTCTCTTGCATCGATAATTCGGGATTTCGATGGAGGTCTTTATATATCTCTTCTAATTCGGGGAGAAGCTTCTCTATATTATTGTCCAACTTTTGAATGATTGATTTAATTTGATGGGTATCCATAATCTAATATTTTTGAAATTGATTCGAATATAAACATGAAACATAAAGCTAAATAAAAACACTTTTAACGATTAAAGGTTTACTAATTATTAAAATATGTTGATTTACAATGATTATGAGATACTTCAAAACAGAATATTAAAAAATATATAAAACAATAAAAACCGCTCGTTTTTAATCCACGAGCGGTTTTTGCTAAATGACTTTTATTAGAGGTTGTTTATATTAATAGATATTCCGGCATAATATTGTGCTCCGTAAACTGGTGCGTAGATAAAGGCTGCATCGTCTAAATATTTTTTATTTTGTATGTAACTGAAAATATTCTTGCCGCCTGCATACAATCGAACATTCCCGAATATTCTTGAAACACTTACATTAAATGTCATATACGGATCTGTTTGCATGATTTTCGATTTGCTCGCATCTTCACTCATATAATCGATAAACATTTTTCCTTGATATAAGCCGTAAACAGAAAAATTCCATGTTCGTGGGGCATATTCAATCTTTAAACTTCCGGTAGTGGTCGGAAAACGGGGTATGTATTTACTATTGTTCTCATATTGTGTTCCTGCCCAATCTTGACGTACCTTTTTATATTCGCCGCTATTAACTCCAAAATCAGCGCCAATATTTAGACTTTTCAAAAGATTTACAAGTATCATCATCTCAATTCCTTTAACAACGGCATCGTCAATATTACGCCATTGATAGGTGTAGCCGATATTTTTTACTTTTTCGTTGGCATCGGTAAAATCAATTTTATCTTTGAGGTAGGTGTAGAATATGTTTGCACTTATTTGAATTTGATGTCCGTAATAATCGGCAGAAAAGTTTGTACTACGTGATGTTTCGGCTTTCAAATCGGATGATTTCCACACGCGGGGTGAACCGCTGCATAAATGCAAATCTTCCGAGAAACCGTAGGGAGCACGAAAACCAGTTCCCATATTTGCTCTGAGTGTAATATGCTCACTAAGATTATGCTTTATTGCTAACCGTGGATTAATACTTGTTTGGTCGAAACTGGTTTTTGGAAAGTCTCCATCGAAAATGGTTTTGTCAGATGTGTATTCTTCGCTGGATACATGATGATCTATTCTAATACCTGGGACAATAGTAAAATCTGAAGTAACTCGCCATTCGTCTTGAATAAATGCTCCTATTTCATGTGCATGTTTACGGGCTATGGATTTATATGAATCTCCAAAATAGGGACTGCTTTCATCTACTACTACATACATACCTGATTCGTTTAATCGTGTTAAATAATTTTGTAACCCGAACAACAAATGGTGGTCCCCGACAGTTGTGCCAAGGGTGAGGGTCGAAATAAGTGAATTTTCCTTTGCTAAATAGGGACGCATATCTAACATGTTGGGTGTTTCGTTGTTATGGGTTTCTAAATAGCTGAGCAAATATGAGTCATTAGTGGCTTCTCGATTGTGATTGATGAAAGTATTGGTAAAGTTTAAATCGACTTTTTTATTGATGGTCTTTGCGTAATTGGCTTCGACTTCATAACGATTTGTTGTGATATTTTCTGTTCCATCGGTAAAGGGATTTTTATAGTATTCATCAGTAATAATGCCTCCTTCTCGTTTTTCATTAATGGCCTTGCCACGGAAAACTAATTTATCGTTTCCAAAAAATGGATTGTCTATAAATAAACTTGCTCCTAAATTATGCAGATTTGAGGCTACACGATCGGATATTCCGTCTTTTTTCTTGACTTCTTCGAGTGTGTCTCCTTCTCTGGTTTCATCAATTACCCCATGGTCAATTTTTTGTGCATATATGCTCAATCCAATATTCCCGACTTCATTTCTCATGGATGAAGAGAAATTATATACATTCGATTGAAAATTCCCAAATTGAATATCTGCTGAAATGTGTGGCACGTAGGTGGGTTCTTTAGTAATAATATTAATGGCACCGGCTATAGCACTACTGCCATATAATGCTGATCCGGCTCCTTTTATTACTTCTATTCGATCTACATCACCGGTGCCAATTTGCTCTAATCCATATACACTGGCTAGACCGGAATAGATTGGTTGACCGTTTATTAGTACTTGGGTGTGTTCTGAACCAAGACCTTGCATTCTTACCATGGTAAAATTACAGGATTGACATTGATCTTCTACCCTGATTCCGGGAACGCCTTCTAAAGCTTCAAAAACATTCCACGCATTTTTGTTTTTCAAGGCTTGTGAGGTTACTACTTCTATTCTTATTGGTACGTCTTTTACATAATGTTGGGTTCGCGTTCCGGTAACGACAACCTGATCAAGGTTAAAGACATCGCCAAAAAGCATGGAATCGGTCTTTTGTGCTGATACAATAGAAATTAAGAAACTCATGTAAATGAGTATGATTGTGATTTTTTTCATTGTTTTTTAATCTGTTTTACTTTTAAGGCGCAAAGTAAAACAGAATACTTTGACTCTTCAATCCTTAAAATTGGGGATTTTTTAAGTCGAATATCACTTAAATATGGGATGTATTGACATCCTGAAATAGGTATAATAAATGGATATAGTATTTACTGGTAATTGGTTAAGTGAGATTTTCGGGTAAATAATCGTCAATTTCTATTATTTTTTTGGAAATGGCGTATATAGTTAAACCGGATTGACTGCGGATGCCGGTTTTGAATGTGATATTTTTCCGATGACTGATAACGGTATGTATACTGATGTTTAAAAAATCGGCTATTTCTTTATTTGACTGACCGTTTACTAAACGGGTAAGTACTTCAATTTCACGGTCGGTTAGATTGTCTTCTTCAGTTTTTTTTGATGATAAACACTGATTTTTTTCGACAAGTTTAGAAATTGAATGAATGATTTGTTCTGAAGAATCATATAGGGTAAAGGTAGAGTCAAACAATTGTATGGAATGCTTTTGTAGGAATCCGGTATCAATACCTACAATATTAAGTAATGGATATGATCTGCGTATTTTTTTGATTTCTTTTTCGCGATTCATAATCATCATGCAACTGGTAATGAGCATATTAATAGGCCTGGATTCGAGGGTTACTTTAAGATGGTCTAATGTTTCTACATAGTAAACTCTGCAATCTATTTCGGATTGATATAGAATGGATTGCAATCCTTCGGAAATAATTCTCGAAGTTTCAAAAACAACAATTTGTGAAGAGAATTTATACATTTTGCTCATTTTCTATACTTATGCATGATGGAATCAAAATGGTTTCTTCAATTTGAGAGTGTATGTATAAATCGAATTCAAGTTCATAAAGCGCAAAAAATAGTCGTCGACGCAAATCTAAATCGCCGTTAATTTTTACGTATTTAAGTAGTAAATTCTTTAAATCCTGCAATTTAAGTTCAATGTCAGTGTGGTGGTCGTTGTACTCATTCGATGAGTAGAGCTCCTGAACACTTTTACCTTTTTCTTTTTTAAGTAATGTAATGAAATAGGGAAATGCAACGCTGTCTTCGTAATCTAAATGCTCAATTACTTCGTTAAAATATTCATCGAAAAACTTTTCAAGTAGTTTTAACTCTTTTGCAGGATGATTTTGCTGCAATTGGGTAATATAAGTCCTGATTTGTTGGTATTTATCGGAACGATAATAAACATGGGTGTTTTCTAAAAAATCTATTACTTGTAATAAATCGGTTTTAGAATATGTTTCATTTTCATTTGTTCCGAAACCGTTATATAAATTGGCAATACTGATAAACAGGTTTTCGCTTATTTTGTATTCAGCACTCAACTGGGATACGCTCAAATCAAGTACACTAAAATCAATATTGAAGTGTTGTAACATCAATAGTAACAGGGGATTGTTGTCTATTAAATCTGACAACTTCATAAAGGGTTTCACAGTTGTTTTGGCTGTAAGAAACATATGATTTTGTTTTTTTGATGCAAAAATAGTAAAAACAAGTTGATTATTTAGAACTATTCTAAGTAATATTCTCGATTTATCACTCCATGATGAATTTTTTTGAATCGAAAAATGATAATGTTTATTATCTTTGTTCTAATATCAAAAATTCAAGACTATGAGCACCGAAAATAAATCCATTCACGAATTCGATATGAATTTAATTAGTGAATATTTCTCAAGTATGGAACGACAAGGACCTGGCAGTCCTGAAGTTACGCTAAAGGCTTTGGGCTTTATTGATAATTTAACGGAACAATCACTTATCGCGGATATTGGCTGCGGAACGGGGGGACAAACAATTACGCTGACTCTACATGCACCTGGTAAGATTACAGCAATCGACTTGTTTCCTAAGTTTGTCGATATTTTCAATGATAACATCCAAAAGCTGAATCTGCAAAATAGGGTAAATGGGATTGTCGGAAATATGGAAAATCTTCCTTTTCAACTTGAGGAATTAGATTTGATTTGGTCGGAAGGCGCAATCTACAATATTGGCTTTGAAAAAGGGTTAAATGATTGGTGGAAATTCCTGAAAAAAGGTGGATATATTGCTGTCACAGAAGCATCATGGTTTACGGATGTGCGACCTCAAGAGATTACTGATTTTTGGATGGATGCTTATCCTGAAATAGACACGATTCCGAATAAAGTTGCTCAAATGCAGAAAGCGGGATATATTCCGGTTGCGACTTTTATTCTACCTGAAAATTGTTGGACGGATCATTTTTATGTTCATCAAACTGCTGCTCAAGAAATATTCCTGAAAAAATACGAGGGAAACTTTACTGCCGAAGAGCTAATTAAAAACCAACGACACGAAGAGAGATTATACGACAAGTATAAAGCATTTTACGGTTATGTTTTTTATATCGGAAAGAAATTTTAAATATAAATGAATTACATGAAAACAAAAATACTTCTTGTCTTAGCTCTCATCATTGGAAAACAATGTTATGACAGTGAAAATTTTGGAGCTGCCAAAATATCAGTCGAAACAGGAAAAACGATTTATTGGAACCGCTGACCGGCACATCATTAATATAATTCCGACAATATTAAAAATGTTTAGGTCGCAATTTATTTTTTACAAAATCCAGTATTTTATTGTATTGTATAGCTTCATCCCCGGTTTCAACAAGTTTGAATGTCAAAATATCAACCAACATCTCTCCGGCAAAAAGTATTAAATAGCCTTTATATATGGTATAATATTGGAAAATATCCCAATTCAATTTGAAATGTTTCTCGTAATCCCAATATTTTATTGAATCGTCAGTGAACTCATATACATTAATCATCCCGATACTTTCGTATTTTTCGGCGAATTTTTTTGTTTGTTTAACCTGATTTCGATGTGAGAAAAAGTTTGACTGCCACAAAAGAATTGCATTCAACAGAAAGAGTGCACTAATAAACATGAACACATTATATGGTTCACCATCTTTTCTTACCAATAACCCAACTATTAGTAGTAGAATAGCAGCAATTAGCCAAACCATTATTTTTAATATATAATTTTTCCATAAGTAATTCCATTTTATCTTTTGAGATTCAAGGAATTCTTGCTTTTTAAAAGGTATTTCTATGCGCAATGTTTCCATAGTGTGCAATTTATTAATTTAAAGAGCTTTATGTAAGTACGTTTTATACTAAAGTTTAATACCTAATGTCTGAAATGATGTAATTAAACCTCCAGTTGGCCAATTAAATCTGTTACAGAATTGAAATGATGGCGCTCCAGGTAATTCTCGATTCCTTCTAATATTTTTATAGACACTGTCGGATCAATAAAATTATATGTCCCTATTTCAATGGCTGTTGCACCGGCTAAAATAAATTCTATTGCATCTTGCCAGTTACAAATTCCACCCATTCCGATAATTGGAATTTTGACTGCATGAAATACTTCCCATACCATTCGCAGTGCAATAGGTTTAATACATGGTCCTGATAATCCACCGGTTATCGTGGAAAGTTTGGGAGTTCTTTTCTCTGCATCTATGGCCATACCCAGAAAAGTGTTGACAAGTGACACGGAATCTGCGCCTTCTGACTCTACAGCAAGTGCTATTTCAGATATATCAGTAACATTTGGTGATAATTTTACTATCAGTGTTTTTGGGTATACACTGCGGACTGCCTTAACTACTTCGGCTGCTGATTTACAGGATGTTCCAAAGGCCATACCTCCTTCTTTAACGTTAGGACATGAAATATTGAGTTCAATAGCAGGTACTTTCTCTAAATCTATCAACTTCTCCGTGCAAGCTACATAATCATCTATTGTTGAACCAGATACATTTACAATTATATGGGTTTCAAAGTCTTTAATATTTGGATAGATATGATTGACAAAATAATTTACTCCTTTGTTCTGCAATCCAACTGCATTTAACATACCTGATGCGGTTTCGGCCATCCTGGGATAGGCATTTCCTTCGCGCGGTTCAAGTGTAGTCCCTTTTACAAATATACCTCCAAGACGCTTTAAATCAATAAAGTCACTATATTCTGTTCCATAACCAAAGGTTCCTGATGCGGTCATTACAGGATTTTTTAGTTCGAGATTGTTTATTTTTACATTTAATTGTGCCATAATAGATCTTTTATATTAAAAACGGGACCGTCGGTACAGGTGCAGAGATTTCCTTTTGTGGTTTTTTCGATGCAACATAAACATGCGCCAAACCCGCATGCCATAAGGTTTTCCAACGATACTTCGCATTCAATTTCGTTTTCGCGGGCATACTTTGCGACAGCCATCATCATTGGTTTTGGTCCACATGTATAAATTTGGTCAAAGTGCTGATGATTAAGAATTGTGTGATCTGTTACAAATCCTTGTTCACCTTTTGTTCCATCTTCTGTTGTACAATAAACGGTGCCGATCTCCTCAAAATCATCGAGTTGCAACAGGTCTTGCGAGGAACGTCCTCCAAGCAAAAAGGTGGGATAAAATCCCTTGTCTTTAAGTATTTTGCCTAGAAATAGCATAGGGGCTGTTCCAACTCCGCCGCCAATTAACAGTAATCGACGCTCTAAATCGAGATTACTTGGTATTGTAAATGAATTTCCGAGGGGTAAAATTATGTTTAGCTGATCGTTTTCTTTTGTTTGACAAATATGATGGGTGCCTTCACCAATATCTTGTACCAATAGCCACATTTCGTTCTTTTGTTTATCAAGAAAATTTACTGAAATAGGGCGACGTAAAAAGGTGTTGACTGAATCCTTTACTTCAATTTGTACAAAATTGCCGGGATTCATTTCCGGCAACTGAACATTTGTTACCGGAGTTACTTTTAGTAAATAATTATGGTAATTCAATTGCTCGTTGGATCGAACAATCATGTCTAGCATTTTCTTCATTCCGTAATCTTTGGTATAAATAATATCAATAATGCTTTTTGATTTACAAAGTTAAGGAAAAAAGCTGAATGAACGAAAATCGAACGTGAGTTCGCTTTTTTTTATTTTGTACTTGCCAAATTGGGAATAAATGACTCGAATGTATTATCTGAATAATAAATGATTATCTGTGCGATTTTTTTGTCGGGAATTTTTTCAGACACAAATACGTTATTCTCAGAGGGTTTAGGAATGACTCGTTGTTCTCCTATATTTTTAAATGTATTATCGGGGTGAGGTCCGACACCCGAAGCGTCTGTTTCCGTAGAAAACAAAGTGCGCTCTTTAGGTAGGGTATCTGAATTTACTTCGCTTCTATACATGTTCCCAATGCCATTAAGAAGCCAGTCGGGATTTATATAATCCATATCTGATAGTATTTTCATTACTACATCAAGACTTGGGTTAATTCTTCCATTTAATATATGAGAAATAACTGCTCTGTTTATCTGCAATCTATCTGCAAACTTTGCCGGAGTTTCATTTTCGGCCTCCATTATAGCTTTAATCCGATCCTTGATTTCCATTTGTATAGAATTTTGCGAGTTTACACTTATAATTCACGATACAAATATAAACGATTAACAAAACATTTGCAAATTAATCTCGTATACATTTCTAAACTACATTTGAATATCCACCACAATACATTTGTATTTAGCAACCGGTTAACAACTGTAATCGTCCTACTTTCAGGTATAACTCTATAATTTACATTTATATTATAATACGTTGATATTTTGTGTGTTATGATTTAATATATTCACTTTTTTAACTTTAAATCCTGATCAGAACTTAAATTAAACCGGTTTTATGAAGATCCACTTTAATAATAGATATTAATATGCTAATATTACACGTTTTATATTTTAATATCACCTCATATACAGTAATGTTAAATGCAAAATACACTGCCTGAACTAATGTATATATTCAATGATTCACTTTTGTGATATTAATGTATATAAGTTATTACTACTTTTGTTTATTTATTCAAATGTACATTTGTTATTTTATTGACTTCTGTTCAACTACATTTGACCATGATTTTCAGGTTACATTTGTATTTTCGGCCTACTTGCCAAATGTATTCCTAAGTCTGTAGATATTTTATTTACATCTTTTACCTTAATCCATGAATTTTGTGATTATTTGTACCCCACTAATCGAATAAAATTAAATATGAAACTCTCGACCTAATTAAATATAATATATCTAATTGTACTACAGATACATAAATGCCAAAATATGTGTTTATAAAAATTGATCACATAATTATTTTGTCACCTAAAAACAAAAAACAACTGTATTGCGTTATAAAAAAGTAAACGTGATCATTTATATAATTATGAACAGAAAATTTGCTCTTCAACTCCTATTAATATTTTCACTTATTATGACTACATTTTCACTAAATGCTCAATCGGTAAAAAATCTTTACGATTTCAAAGTAAAAGATATCAATGGAAAAGATTTTGATATGAGTTCTTTGAAAGGTAAAAAAGTGATGATCGTAAATGTTGCATCAAAATGTGGATTCACTCCACAATACAAAGATTTGCAATTGTTATATGAAACATACAAAAACAATAACTTTGTTGTGATTGGTTTTCCCGCAAATAATTTTTTGAAACAAGAACCTGGTACAAACGCTGAAATTCTAGAGTTTTGCACTGAAAATTATGGGGTTACTTTTCCTATGATGTCTAAAATCAGCGTTAAGGGAAAAGATAAAGCTCCTATTTATAAATGGTTGACGACTAAATCTTTGAATGGAAAAATTGATCAGGAAGTGACATGGAATTTTCAGAAGTACCTGATTGATGAATCCGGAAATGTAGTGGAGGTATTTATGCCGAAAGAAAGTCCCCTTAGTAAAAAGATAACGGACTGGATTAAACTTTAATTTATTAGTGCAATATTTTATACATCAGCTCTTTAAGTAATTGACCCGGAGTTGAGGAAGAATTATCAATCCCTTTAGCTTTTGCGTCGTAAGTACGTAAATATGAGATAATTTCTGTTACTTTCATAGCATTATAATTTATTAAACCTGTCATATAGTCCTTTGCAAAAAAGGAATTTCCTATATTTAGGGTTTTCATAACAGATTGTTCATCTTTTCGGGGTAACCAATAGCATTCCAATAAATTACTGAAATAATTAAACATTACAGTTATCGTCACCATAATAGGATTATCTTTTGGATTTCTATCAAAATAATCGATAATCCTATTTACCTGATAGACATCTTTTTGAGCGACAGCTGTGGTCAATTCAAAATTATTGAAATCTTTACTGATTCCTACATTTAATTCAATGAGTTCTGCAGTAATTCTTTTGGTTTTTTGTTCTGATACAGCAACTTCTAATTTCTTTAATTCCTGTATAAGCTTACTTAAATCATTTCCTACATGATCTGCTAATAACACAGCTGATTTTTCATCTATTCCAATACCAAGTTCTCTCAAATATTGAGTAATAAAAGATGGTATTTGATTATCATATAGATGCTTAGACTCAAACACAATGCCGACCTTACTAATATTCTTTACAACAGCTTTGCGTGAGTCAATTTTCCCGTGCATATAAGCAATTACAAGAATAGTTGATGGCATGGGTCTTTTGGCATAAATATCTAATAGGTCAAGCTTATCAAGTAGTTGGGCTTCCTTTACGATGATTAACTGATAATCCGACATCATTGGAAAACGACGCGCTGATGCTATAATATTATTTACATCTGAATCCACACCATAGAAAGTAAGCATATTAAAATCCTTTTCTGCTTCGTTTAAAACAGTTTTCGATAGTGAGTCGATCAATTCGTCAATAAAATAAGATTCTTCGCCCATGAGCAAATAAATGGGCTTAAATTCGCGCTTTTGGATGCTTGCGCGAATTGAATTAAACGTATTTTGAGTAGAAGGGGCTGCCATATATTATTACCAATCAAATCGCAGGTGTTTAACCGTTGATCCATTTTTTATTAATGTTTTAAGTGATTTTACACCTATCATCACATGATCGTTGACAAAATTCTCGGTTACTAACTTATCACTTTCTTCTGTCTTTACTCCGGTTGAGATCATGGGTTGATCGGAAATCAACAAAAGTGCTCCTATGGGAATATGGTTTGCAAATCCACAGGTAAATAAGGTGGCCGTTTCCATATCAACAGCCATAACTCGAATCTTGCGAAGGTAGCTTTTGAATTCGTCATCATATTCCCACACACGTCTGTTTGTCGTATAGACAGTTCCAGTCCAGTAATCACGCTGAAAATCTCTTATATTGGACGAAACAGCTCTCATCAGGCTAAATGCAGGTAAAGATGGAACTTCAGGTGGATAATAATCATTGGAAGTTCCTTCTCCTCTAATAGCTGCGATAGGAAGAATATAATCTCCTATTTGACGGTTTTCCTTCACTGCTCCGCATTTACCGAGGAAAAGAGCTGCAGTGGGTTCAACGGCACTTAATAAATCCATTATGGTTGCGGCATTTGCACTCCCCATTCCAAAATTGATAATGGTAATGTCTTCTGCAGAAGCATTTGGCATGTTACCATCTAACCCAATGATAGGCACATTAAAGTGATTGGCAAATATCTCTACATAATGTTGAAAATTAGTCAATAGTATAAACTTACTAAAATCTTCTAGTTTTCTTTTTGTATATCGTGGAAGCCAATTTTCAACTATTTCTTGTTTAGTTTTCATTTATACATTAATTTTGTCATTGCTCTCGTGATTAAACAAAGATACAATATGTACGATTTAAATTTGCCAAGTTTTGATGCCAAAATCCGAAAAAACAATGATAATTTCGAAGTTTTTGATTTACTGCGTAAAAAATATGTAGCTCTCACACCGGAAGAATGGGTTCGACAAAACTTTGTGAATTATCTGATCTCTGAAAAGAATTATCCTGTGTCACTTATGGTTAATGAGGCCAATATCAATTTGAATAATCTAAATAGACGATGCGATACGGTTGTATATAACAACAAGTTAGAACCTAATGTGATCATTGAATATAAAAAGCCGGACATTGTAATTACTCAGAAAGTCTTTGATCAGATCGCTAAATATAATTTAGTGCTTAAAGTCGGTTACCTTATCGTTTCTAATGGAATTACACATTATTGTTGCAAGATGAACTACGACGATATGTCCTTTAAATATTTGTCTGAAATCCCTGATTATGCGACAGTTTCATCGGATAATTAATAGCTTTCGTCATTTGATGGGAAATCTTGCGATTTTACATCACCAATGTACGATTGAACTGCATCGTAAATCGTGTCATGCAAATTTGCATAAACTCTCAAGAACTTAGGTGAAAAACCTTTATTGATTCCGAGCATATCATGCATTACAAGTACTTGACCGTCAACATGAGGTCCTGCTCCTATTCCAATAATTGGAATGGTTAACTCTTCGGCTATTTTTTTTGCTAGTTCAGAAGGAATTTTCTCCAAAACAATTGCGAAGCACCCAGCAGCTTGTAGATATTTAGCGTCTTCGCGTAATCTTTCTGCTTCAGATTCTTCTTTTGCACGAACACCATAAGTACCAAACTTATTGATAGACTGAGGAGTAAGACCTAAATGTCCCATAATTGGGATGCCTCCATTCAAAATACGTTCAATCGATGCGCTGATTTCTTGTCCTCCTTCTAATTTGACACAGTCGGCATTTGTTTCTTTCATGATTCTAACAGCATTTGCAAATGCTTCATCCGGATTACCTTGATAACTACCAAAGGGCATATCAACAACCAGCAGAGAATGCGATATTGCTCTTGAAACAGATTGTGCATGATAAATCATCTGGTCAAGCGTAATTGGCAATGTACTTGAATAACCTGCCATTGTATTCGCTGCTGAATCACCGACCAAAATAGCATCCATTCCGGCTTCATCAATGATTTTGGCCATTGAATAATCGTAAGCGGTAAGCATGGAAATCTTCTCTCCATGCTGTTTCATCTCTTGTAGCCGTTTGGTGGTTACCTTTTTCCTATTTTCTGATAAATAATTATGGGTATCAGTCATGACTTTTCTTTTGTACAAAGATAACCTTTTAGGGTATTAAACAAAAGAAAAGCAGGACAAAAAATCCTGCTTTTCAAATTCTATCAGCAATATTAAAACTTATATCCTATTGTAAGTGCCGCTTTTACATTATTGTTTTCGAGAACGTATGGTTCTGCATCTACAACAATATCTTTGCGTGCTTCATCAGCAAAAACATTTGGATATGGGTATAAATCATCAGTTTGATTTTTAAAGACAACTGCCAGATCCATATAGACATTCTGGTTGAATCGGTATCCAATGCCACCTGTATAATAATTGGCATCTCCTTCCATTCTATAATGAGGAACTGTTCCGCTGATCATTGCATCTCCCTGTTGATCTTTATAAACTTCATTATATGGATTTTCCATCCATGCATAACCTAATCTACCATAAAAACGAGGAGTAAAACGATATTCAACACCTGCTCTTACAGTTGAAGACGATTTATAATCTGTATCAATATATGAATTTGTATTGTTGTATATATTCGATACTCCTGAACCATAAGAATCAGAATAACTCATATCTTTATAGTTCGTAACTTCATAATCTAAACTTGCAATGAATCGACTCCCAAAGACACCTGCAATACTTGCAATCCATTTGCCGGGAGTTTTAAAATTGTAATCCCATCTTGCTGTACCTGTATCAACAGTTCTATTATTAATATCCAAGTATGCCTCCTGGTCTGCTGAAGATAGTTTATCAAGATATCCATCAATTTTATATGAAGAAAGAGCTGAATATGTATCTGTTAACGTGTACCATACAGGCGAATGATAAGCAAGACCTAATCGAATAGAATTTGTTGGACGATAAATAGCACCAAGCTTCAAACCAACTCCTGCACCTTCAGTTGTCAACCAATTTTCTACATCAAAACCATTATTATCGCCAGTAGGAAAATTCTCTGTATATATAGATGATAAGTTATAGTAGATATTAGTTACGTTTAACGAAAAGCCAAAATTCAATCGATTATTTATTGATGTGCCAATTGAAAAATCAAAGTTTTCGATAGAACCTTTTTCCTTTATATCTAGAAGATTTTCAACTTTATCTCCAGGATTTAGAATTGATTCATAACCGATTTGTTTATCCGTATTATCGTAAATTGGATACATTAAAAAACTCTGATATGCCAAAATAGGTAACCAAGGAGCACCTTGATCAAGATAAAAAGGGTCTTGTTCTTTTCCATTAACATCAGTAGTGCCTAAAAGAAATTCGCTGACATCTCCATGTCTGTGAACAATATAATCTGTCAAAGAACTTGATCTGCCACCACCTGCCGCACTATAAGACTTTTCAAATGATTTTAGTTTGTTATATGTAAATCCGAAATTGATTGAAGGCACATTATTGCTCCTTAAAGGAAAATAACCAATATAACCCAAATTATTCATCCCGGAATCAGAAACGGAGAAAGAACCGTTTCCAATCTTTGAAGTTTCACGCGATGTAGTAAGAGTACCTGCTATCTCTGAACTTCGGTAGACCGCAATTCCGGCTGGATTAATAGCTACTCCGGTTTGATCACCGCCTAAAGCGCCAAAAGCCCCTCCCATAGCTAATCCACGTGCAGTGCCATATAAATCACCTCGTGAAATCATGTTAGCTTCAACTTCGCCCTGCCCAAAAGAATGGAAAGAGAAAAGCAAAGCAAACAATAGTAAGAATGTACATTTTTTCATTTATCTTCGATTATTATAGTTATACTAAATAAAAAAGATCGCCTTTAATAATTGACAATTAGGTTATTGCTTGAAGACGGTCTTTTTTACTAATTGATTTAACGACGACCACCGCTGCTACTTCTAGAGCTAGAGCTGCTGCTGCTACTGCTGCTGCCTCCACCGCCATATGAGCCTGAACTTCCCGAAGAACTACTTCTTGAAGGAACTGAATATGTAGAAGAGCTTCTGCTACTGCTTGATGGAGTAGATACGGATCTGCTATTGGTCGTTGAACTTGAACTTGATCTTGATGGAGTAACATTCGTTTCACTACTTCTTTGATAAGTTCTTTCGCTATTGACGTTAGAACTTGAACGACCAACAGTAGTACGATTTGTAGTGCTACTTGTTCTTGGAACTACTTGTCCTGATCGAGAATCGCGTACTCGTCCGGTATTATCGATAATACGAGTTCTGGAATTGCTGTTTGAGTTTCTTGTATTGTAAGATTCAGAATTTCGAGTACTTCTACCGGAAGTTGTACCAACAGATGAGCGACTTGAGCTTCTACCCGAAGTAGTACCAACAGATGAGCGACTTGATGTTCTGCCTGAAGCTGTCAAACTTGATGATCTTGAAGATGATCCTAAAGAACTTCTTCTGTATGAACCAGAACTTCTGCCAGAACTATTTCGTGCTATACTCGAATAATAACCATCATAGAATCCGTTATAATAACCGCTTCCGTAACCATAGTATCCGCCTCCATATCCATAGTATCCGCCTCCGAATCCATAGTAACCACCTCCATACCAAGGTGAATACCAATTGTTATAATACCACGGAGAATACCAACTTCCATAATACCATGGATCATACCAACCACCATAATACCATGGATCGTACCATGGATAATAACTTGAATAATATGATGGCCATCCCCAACCGAAATTGAAATTAATTCGATAATCCCAACCACGATTGTAATAATAATCGTCATAGACTTCGTCGGTCACATATACAATAATATCATCGGCTCCTGTAATGCGAACACTTGATTCGGGATCAGAATATTTAATTATTCTATCCGTATATTCATATTGTTGATAAACAGTATCATCGTCAATTACAGACAGTTCATTTTCGTTATATACGCCTACGTCTCTACGATTATATTCGTCAAGATTCCTGCCGTTGGCAACTACCTCCATATTGGAATTGTCACCTTTAACAATCACAACTTTCTTTTTTGGTGGTTGTTCTTTTTTGACTTCGTTCCGAACCGGCTGATTGTCCGATGGGTTAGCATAAATATCATCCCATTCTTGAGCAAAACCGAAAACGGGTACCAACGCCAACAAACAAGCAATCAAAAATTGTTTAGTTTTCATAGCTTTCTCCCTGTTATTTAATAATTTATTTAGTACGATAATTTGACATATTCAACATCAAAAAGTTTAATGTAAAAATACATATTTATTCCTTTGCTTGTGTAGTAAAAATACTACAACATTGCAATTTACTTATAAGATGTATAAACACCAAAAACGTTGCATGAATTTAGGTTAAATAACCTAAAGAGTACATTAAATCTTTAACTCTAAACCATCATACGCAAAATACATGGTTTCTGGTATTTCTTTTTGAACTTCTGAATGAAGTCCAATATGGTGACTCATATGAGTAAAATAAGTGCGCTTGGCTCCTACTCTTTCCGCTAACTGAATGGCTTCTGCTAAATTCTGATGTGATATATGATCTTTCTTCCTTAATGCAGTAACTACAAGAATGTCAAGGTCTTTTAACTTTTCATATTCTTCTTCCGGGAGATATTTCAAATCGGTTAGATAGGCAAAAGCTCCTATTCTATACCCTAAAATAGGCAATTTATAATGCATCACCCTAATAGGTTGAATTTCTACAGATTTTATATATAAAGATTTGGGATACTGGATTTCATGAAACATTAATTCAGGAACGCCCATATATTTGTTATCTGCAAAAATATACGGCATTCTATAATTCAAAGCATGAGAAACATTTGGTTCAGCATAAATATTTATAGCCCCAAATCGACAAAATGGTCGCAAATCATCTAATCCGCCAATATGATCATAATGCTCATGTGTCAACAATACACCGTCTATTTTTTCAAAAGGAACAAAAAACATCTGTTGTCGAAAATCAGGAGTACAATCAATGATAATATTTGTATCATCAACATGAATTTGAACTGAAGACCTGAGACGATTATCCCTAAAATCAGTAGAGGTACAAACAGAACAAGTGCAACCAAGCTCGGGTACACCTGTTGAAGTTCCTGTTCCTAAAAAACGTATAATCATCTGATTTCAAAGCGAAAAGCCGCATCTTTAAACATTAAAAGAGGCAGCTTTTCTAATATAATATTAATGAAATGCTCAATATTGTCTTTCCAATAACCAAAGGTCGTTAAACGGAACTCCATAAGTTCTTCTCAAATAATCCGTATTACCTTTAGCTGAATATTTACTTATAATTTCATCGCGTTTTGCAGCTGCGTCTTCTTTATTATCATAACTTGCAACAATTACACGATACATACCTTGTTCATTTTGTGCCAAAATAACAGGATATCCTTCAGCAGTCATTCTTTCTTTCAGTGATTCAGCATTCACTTTCACACTTAAAGAAGCAATTACTACACTAAATTTTTTCAAACCAGCTGCATCAGAGGCATAAACAGGTTCCACTTTTTCTTTTCTAACAGAAACTTCAACAGGTGGCAAGGTGGCTGCCGGTTTTACAACACTAGTAGTTGGTTGAGATGCTGCATCTTGAACTTCTCTTTCTTTAGCAGCTTCATAAACTTGCTTATATGCGCTTTGTTTTGGCTTACAAGATGTTCCTAGAACCAAAAGAGCAGAAAGTGCAATCCCGTAAAAAAGTATTCTTTTCATTGTGTAATTTTATTAAGTTCAAATTTCAATTTATTAATTACAAAGATAAAAATAAGACCCTAATTTAATTGCAAGAGTAAGTGAAATTTAGTTAAATTCTTGATAATTCATTTTTATTCATCGAATTATTGATATAATTATAGTTTTTCGAGAGTTCCGAAATCTATTTGTGGAAAATTGCTTGCCTGATTTCTCTGAAAAGCTGTACCAAATTTAGTTGATTCACTGAAAAAACCGCAGTTTTTAAGATAAAAAGCATTTCTTGATTCGTCATACCCTCCCTGATAATCAAGACGAACTCCTGCTTTTGCTGTAGCATCATGCGAAAATGAGGCATTACTGTTTTCAATCCATCTACCGTCTTTTGTTCTATACCATTGATTACCAAAATAAACCTTTCTTGAGAGATACCCTTGTTCTGGAATAAAGTTTTCAAGAAAAGAATGAGCCCGTGTATAATAGACATCTGTATTTGGACGTGAAAAACTTGCTATCAAACGCCACCGATTCTCATCAGTAGCAAAAAAGTACGATGTATAAATTGTGTGTCCTTTTCCGTCAGGTTTAATTTGCGTTAGGAACTTATAAGTATTTCCGGCTTTCCAATTATAACGCAAAAAGCTTTGTCCACCCGATCCTTCATTTCCGAATTCACCTATATAAACACCCTCACCTTTTCTCAGCATCTTAATCTTCAAACTATCAGGTATCAGTTTAGGATCTTCCGTATCAAACGGACTCCAAACTGAAAAAAGAATTCGTCGTTCTTTTTCTGAATTACATTGCATTCCAAAATAACCCTCACCAAAACCATTAGCCATATAATAGCTTCCTATCACATCATTCCCATCAGGAACAGCAACTTCGTTATAAAACCATTCGATAGTATCCTTAGGCATTTTATAATTAAAATGAACAGATGGTCCCCTTCTTGCCCAATAATCGGTAAAGTCATGTACGTAAACTAAATTATCATCTTCTGAATGGACTAAAAATGATTTTACTTCTGCAAAACTTTTTCCTTTTCGTTCTACACCCTGTAATTCAATTGCATAGTAACCAGCTGCATCAATCTTATATTTTCCTGCAAACGTTTCAAAACTACCTCTCTTAATTTTGATTTTCTTTTGATTATTATTGAATTTGATTAGGAATACTGATTTATCATCCGAGGTACCCTTCACATATAAAGAAATTGTTTGAGGTTTAGAAAAATAGACGTACGTTTGAATTACCGACAACCTGTCCGACCAGTCACTCAAACCATTTTCAGTAATGTATGCTCCATTTCTCTGTTCCGTAACATAAGCGTTTCCACTCAAATTAACCTCATGAATGCTATTTTGAGCATTCACAGATTGGTCGATAAACAAAAAAGCAAAAAAAGAAAGCACTAATAAGGTATATTTCATTATATCAATTTATAAGTATAAAATAATCATTTTTCAAGGGTAAATACATCATTAAAAAGATCTATCAATTCTTTTTTTATTAATCCCATATCAACATGTTCAACATTCAATTCTTTTCTGATAGAAGTAACCCCGGATTCTGTAAACCCACATGGATTTATCAATGAAAAATAATTTAAGTCTGTATTCACGTTCAAAGCTAGTCCGTGCATTGTTACAAATCTACTGCTACGGACCCCTATCGCGCACATTTTACGCGCCATTCGCATATCTGCAGTATCAAGCCAAACGCCTGTGGCTCTGTCCTTTCGCTCCGATTTTATGCCATGATTTGATAAAAGTCTGATTACCACCTCTTCGATGGAATGAATATAAGATTTTAGTCCCATTTCAAACGCATCCAAATCAAAAATTGGGTAAACAACAAGTTGTCCGGGTCCATGATAAGTAATGTCTCCGCCTCTGTCTATATGAAAAAAGTCCACCTCTTTTTTTTGTAAAAACTCCCTGGAAGAAAGCAGATTATGTTCATCCCCTCGTTTTCCCAAAGTGATTACATGCGGATGTTCGCACAAAATAAGTTTCTGAATAGGTTTTTCTTTTTTTTGTTTACGTTCAAGAGCCTCGTTAAAAAGCTTTGTTTGTCTGTCCCAAGCATCAGCATATGGAATCAGTCCCCAATCAATAATCTCGTCAATAGTTTGCATGATACAAAAATAATAAAATCAATTGATTTCCTTAAGGTTTACAGGACTAATAGTCGTGATTTTTCCTTGAAAAACAGTATCCACAAATGTGCTGTCTGCATATTTTAGCGAATCATCGCCAAGAATAGTAATATTCCATGGTCCCACTTCTAAGCCTCTAAAAAGAAAAGCCCCCGTTTGATCAGTTAAAGTGGCCATTGTATCCACATTTTCCTTATGAGCCACCACAATAAAAGGAAAATTCTTTTGCTGAACAGACCCTTTTAGCGAACCTCCAAAAGTTTCATTATAAGTACGGACAGAAGGACGAAAAACATAGGAATTATTTTCAAGAGATAAGGATTCCAATATATTGATATCCAACAATATATTACAAATAACGTTTTCGAAAATCTGTGCATTAGCAGATACTAAAGTACCTGTTGCAAATTCATCAGGAATGGTAATTGGAATTTTCTCATCCCCTTTGCCACTTAACAAAAGATAGTTATCCTTTCCAAAAGTCATCCTTATATTAACAATACGGTTTTGCGCAGGAAAAAATTGATCTACAATCTGTTTCGACTTTTCTCTCGTTAAATTAGACAATTCAATTAAACCACCGGTAAATTCTAAAGGAATCCATTCATTGGAGCCGTTTCCTATTGAATCAGATAGATTCACCTCAATAGATTGTATATCTAAAAACAATCCTTTCAATAACAGTCCTCCTCCATCGGTAAGACTGATACGTAAACGTCCCGCATGATTGCTTGGATCAACTTCATTGCATCCGGCAATAAAAACGATCGAAACAACTATGAGACAAGATAATAGAATATGTTTAAGTCGGTTTGTCACTTGAAATAATGTTTATTCACAACAAAGATATATTTATTTGATTAAAAACAAAAAAGGAAAGTTTAGAACTTTCCTTTTCGATAGTTGCGGAGGAAGGATTCGAACCAACGACCTTTGGGTTATGAGCCCAACGAGCTGCCACTGCTCCACTCCGCGATATGTTTCCTTAAATGGAATGCAAAAGTACAGATAATATTTGAAACCTCCAAATATATTTCGAATTATTTTCCGAAAAGTGAAAAATCCACATCCTATTCTTGTTAATATCGAATTAATTAATTTCCTTTGAAACAGAAAGAATAAAGAATAGATATATGAAACGATTTATCATATGGACTATTATGCTGGCATCCAGTAGTTTAATAACTATAACATGGGGTCAGGAAAGCGGAAAAGCATCCTTTTATTCGCACAAATTACATGGAAGAAAGACTTCAAGTGGTATTCCTTACCATAAAGACAGTCTGACTTGTGCTCACAGAACATTGCCATTCGGCACATTTTTACAAGTAAAAAATCCCAAAAACAATAAAACCGTAGTTGTAAAAGTAACAGACAGAGGACCATCTTCTAAAAGCAGAATTATTGATTTATCTTATGCAGCTGCTAAAGAAATTGGCATTGACCAACAAGGAGTTGGAACTGTAGAGATCAAAAAGTGGCAGATTTACCCCTATTTAACCTTTGATTTATTAAATTTCAACAACAAGTTTTTTATTGATGTCATAAACAAGATCAATCCCAAAGATTTGAGTATCGACAAAGAAAAAGCGCTGCTTTTAACCCGTTAGGATCAGCGCAGCGCTTTAAGTTTCAAAAAATGAATATGGTCAATTCATTATTATTGACCATAATTATTTATACATACCTTTCAAATCATTGGTAAATGAATATGGGAAATCTGAAGTCTTAATTCCTCTTTTCTTATTGGGTGTTTGAGACATCTGAAAATCGATTTTAGCCCCATTCATAAACTCTGCATGGGTAAAGTAACTCTTTGTATAAGTCTTTCCATTTACCTTTATATCAGACACATAACGATTATTGTCGCTATTATTTGATGCATTGATTTCAACAGTTTTTCCGTTTTCAAGATGCAATTTTACTTTATTAAATAATGGAGAACCAATCACATATTCATTGCTGCCGGGACAAACAGGATAAATACCCATTGCCGAGAAAACATACCACGCAGAAGTCTGACCGTTATCTTCATCTCCACAATATCCATCAGGATTAGGTGAATACAATTTGTCCATTACTTCACGCGCCCAATATTGAGTTTTCCAAGGTTCTCCTGCGTAATTATAAAGATAAATCATATGTTGAATTGGCTGATTGCCATGAGCATACTGACCCATGTTCATGATCTGCATTTCACGAATCTCGTGAATTACACCACCATAATAACTATCGTCGAAAACAGGAGGCATTTCAAATACAGAGTCTAACATATTAACGAACGTCTTTTTACCACCCATCAAATCAATTAAACCTTGAGGATCATGAAAAACAGACCAGCTATAATGCCAGCTGTTGCCTTCAGTAAAGGCATCACCCCATTTTGTGGGACTGAAAGGGGTCTGGAATGAACCGTCCTTATTTCTGCCTCTCATCAAATTATATTCAGATGAGAACACATTTTTGTAATTCATTGCCCTTTTAGCATACAAATCAATCTCTTTTTGAGGACGATTTAAAGCTTTAGCAAGTTTATAGATTGTCCAATCGTCATATGCATATTCGAGTGTGCGTGCAGCATTTTCATTGATTTTCACATCATAAGGCACATAACCTAACTCGTTGTAATACTGGTGTCCTAAACGCCCGGTAGATGATACTCTTGGATGAACATTTTCTGTTCCGTGTAACAAACCTTCGTACAAAGTTTCAATATCATATCCGCGAATACCTTTCAAATATGCATCGGAAACTACAGATGCCGAATTGTTACCAATCATGATGCCTCTATGTCCGGGACTTGCCCATTCAGGTAAGAAACCGCTCTCAAGATAAGTATTCAACAGACCTTCTTGAATCTCCTTGTTTACAGAAGGATAAACCAAATTTAACAATGGAAACAGTGCACGGAATGTATCCCAGAAACCGGTGTCCGTGTACATATATCCCGGAAGAACTTTTCCGTTATAAGGACTGTAATGAACCACTTTTCCATTAGCATCTATTTCGTAAAACTTCCTGGGGAATAATGTTGAACGATATAATGTGGAGTAAAAAGTCCGTTGTTGGACAAAATTACCTCCTTCAATTTCAATCTTACCCAATACATCGTTCCACGCTTTTTTACCTTCTGACTTTACTTGTTCAAAATCTTTACCATTTACTTCTTTCAGATTTTGCCACGCTTGTTCATAACTAATAAATGAGGATGACACGCGCGCGATTACCTTTTCTCCACTTTTAGTAGAGAAACCAATAATTGCACCTGCATGATCGGACTCTGATTTCAATGCTTCTTCAATGTTTTTGCCTTCACTTACCACATTTTTATAAGTAAACGGTTTTTCAAAAACGATTACAAAATAATTCTTGAAGTTTTCAGGTACACCACCACTGTTACGAGTTGTATAACCGATGATAGCATTTTTTTCCGGAATAATTTCAATTCCCGATCCCCTGTTAAAAGCATCAACTACCACATACGCCTGATCCGTTTCAGGAAATGTAAAGCGAAAAACAGCTGCCCTTTCGGTAGGTGTGATTTCTGCTTTAATATCATAATCAGCAAGATAAACGCTATAATAATGAGGTTTAGCTACTTCTGCTTTGTGTGAGAACCAACTGGCACGTTTTTCCTGATCAAACTCAATCTTATTTGTCATTGGCATGATGGAAAACTGACCGTAATCATTCATCCAAGGACTGGGTTGATGGGTTTGTTTAAAACCATTAATTTTGTCGTCAGTATAAGCATATTGCCAGCCGTCACCAATTTTACGAGTTTGAGGAGTCCAGAAATTCATACCCCACGGACGAGCAGTTGCCGGGTATGTATTTCCATTAGATAGATAAGATTCTGATTGTGTTCCTACCAGTGTACTAACAAAATCAACCGGCTCATAAACATTTTGAGCGATTGCAAATTGACAGCTAACTAACACCAGAAGGAATGCAAATAGATTTGTTTTTTTCATTCTTTATTGATTAACTGTTTATTAAATGCATTTTATTTTCATTGTAAAGTCTTAGAATCAATTCACCAAACAATGTATTTACCCATGCAAACCATTTGCGTGTGAATTTCTTAGGATCATCTTTGTGGAACGACTCATGCATGAAGCCTGTGTCACCATCGGTATTGCGCAACATCTGAATGCAATATTTGATTTCTTCATCACTTGTACTTGTCTCTGCACGCATAATAATACTCATAGGCCAAATCATGTCGTAACCGATATGAGGACCGCCAATTCCTTCGCCAAATTTTCCCTTGAAGAAGTATGGATTATCTTTGCTCAACACAAATTTGCGGGTGTTCTGATAAATTGGATCATTTGCTTTTATCAGTCCCAGATAAGGCATTGCCAACAAACTTGGTACGTTTGCATCATCCATTAAATAAGTTCCTCCGTAACCGTCGACTTCAAATGCATAAATTTTTCCATATACAGGATGATTTACAATGGCATATTTTTTTACAGCTTCTTCAACTTCATTGGCAAGCTCTTTGCATTCATTGGCAAATGTGTTGTCTTTTGCGACTTGTTCCAAAATCTCAGCAGCCTGACGTAATGATGTGATAGCAAACATATTAGAGGGTACCAGGAAACCAAAAACCGTTGCATCGTCTGAAGGACGGAAAGCGGATACAATTAATCCTACAGGATTAACCGGATTTCCATATCCATCCATTGTTTGCGTATCAGTAGCTCTTCCGGTAACACGTTGGAACTCATAAGGTCCTAATCCGTCTTTACGTTGCTGCTCCTTAAAGGTCTTAACAATCAGACTAACAGCTTTTCTTGAATCATCATTAAATACAGACGAATCACCGGTTGTTTTCCAATAATTATAAGCTAAGCGAATTGGGTAACAAAGTGAATCGATCTCATATTTGCGTTCATGCAACATGGGATCCATTTTTGTTTTGTCACTCATCCATTCGTTGTCTGGCTTTGGTTCGTCATTGAAAGCATTTGCATAAGGGTCAAACAAAATACATTGGGTTTGTCTGTTGATAAGACCGGCAATCATTTGCTTTAATTGTGGATCTTTGTTGGCAAGAGGAATATAAGGGAATACCTGTGCTGATGAGTCCCTTAACCACATTGCGTTAATATCGCCGGTAATGACAAATGTGTCGGGTTTACCGTTTTTCATTTTGAAATTGACCGTTGTATCTAATGTACTTGGAAAACAATTTTCGAACATCCAAGCTAATTTGGGATCTTTAATCTGAGCTTTAACCTTTACGATTGTTTCCTCTACAGCTTTTGATGTGAAGTTGCGATCTGCCAATTTTGGTCTATTGCTGGTGTATTGGGATTTTTTCTGCATTGACGCTGCCCATGAAGGATTTACAGCCATTGCTGCCAGCCCGATACCACTGGCTTTAATAAATTTTCTTCTGTTTATCATATTATTTATTTCTAAAAATAAGTGCTTAATTACTCTTTCTCAATCTTAATATCTGAAAAATTAATCGGCAATTTTTTTCTGAAAGCTTCTTTAAAGCTTACAAGTGTTTCTGTACGCGCTAATCCAATTGGTTGGATTTTATCGTGGATAAGATTTAATAAATCGTGATTGTTTTTAGCAAAAACTTTGACTAATAAATCGTATTTACCTGTGGTATAATAACATTCTACCACTTCAGGAATCTTTTGAAGTTCTATTACAGCTTCGTCATAACTACTGGGGGATGTTAAAAAAATCCCGATATAAGCACAGGTCTCATACCCAATTTTCTCTTCATCAACAATATATTCAGAACCTTTAAGGACCCCAAGATTCTCAAGCTTCTTAATACGCTGATGAATAGCGGCTCCTGAAACATTACATTCACGTGCAACTTCTAAAAATGCAATGCGAGCATTGTTTAGAATCAGGTTCAAGATTTTCTCATCTAATTCATCTAATTCATGATAAGCCATACTTAAATACTTTAAATTGTAAATAAAAAGATCATTTGGTGCAAAAATAATACAAATTATTCGTTTGATGGCACCTAAAATTTATAAAGACTCCTAAACTGAATTTAATTAAGTCAATTTCTAATTTAATGAAACTAATTTAATGAGTTGTGAGGGCAATATATGAGAACATTCCGACTGCTGTTTTTAAAGATTCTTCATCGATAAGAAAGGTTCCTGAATGTAATGGCCCCGATCTAAAATTGGAAGGGGAAATGCCAAAACGATAATAACATGAGGGATATAATTGAGAAAAAAAACCAAAATCGTCTGATGTCATCCGTTTTGGGAATTCTGACACATTGGTTTCACTAAGAAATTCAATTGCTTTTTGAGACACGATTTTGGTTATATCATCGTGACTGATTGTGCATGGATAACCTTCTGGCATAACTATTTCGGCTGTACAGCCGTAAGCAGCTACTGTAGAATGAATGATTTCAGGTATAATCACATGCATTCTTCTCCGTTCTTCCTCATTCATACAACGAAGCGATCCGGCAAGAATCACCTCATTTGGAATAACATTAGTGGCTCCATCAGCAATAAATTTTCCGAAAGACAACACCATTGGATTAAACGGATTCCGCCTTCTGCTGACAATTTGTTGTAAGGCTATAATCACACTCGACGCAGCTAATACTGTGTCGTTTAACTCGTGAGGCAAGGCACCGTGACCTCCCTGACCTTTTACTTTTATATGAACCTCGTCGGCCGAAGCCATAATTGTCCCCGATTGAAAGCCTATCTTACCGGCGGGTAAATCAATATAGGCATGTTGTTTTACAATAAAATTGGGCTGAAAATTATCAAACACACCTGCTTTAAGCATCAAATCTGCTCCACCGGGCGACTGTTCTTCACCGGGTTGAAAAACAAATAATCGGGTTCCTGAAAACTCTTTGCGTAACTTATTCACTATTTTTACAGCACCCATCATTGACGCGACTTGTACATCATGTCCACAAGCGTGCATAATTCCTTCATTAATAGATTTATAAGACACGTCGTTATGCTCTATTACCGGTAATGCATCCATATCGGCTACAAAAGCTATGGTTTTTTCGGGACCTGTCTTATCGCCATTCACCCATGCCAAAATGCCGTATCCGCCAATTTGTGAACGATAGGAAATGCCTTCTGAATCTAAAAACGAAGTTATATATTCCGAACTAAGTTTTTCTTGATAGGATAGTTCGGGATGTTGATGCAAATAACGATAATGATTTACAATTTCGGGAAACAGTGTTTCCGAAAAGTGTTGAATCATTACAGCTATTTCCGTATCTGTATTCATTTTAATTTATGAATCACCAAGCCTGAACGAAGTTTTGGCTCAAACCAAGTGGATTTGGGTGGCATAATATTACCGGTATCAGCAATGGTCATCAATTGGTTCATAGATGTTGGATAAAGCGCTATGGCTAAGACCATTTCGCCACTGTCAACACGCTTTTTCAATTCTCCAAGACCACGAATTCCACCTACAAAATCAACGCGCTTATCGGAACGCAAGTCTTTAATACCTAATATCTCATCTAAAACTAAATTCGATGTAAGTGTTACATCTAACTGATCAATGGGATCTTCATCATTCAATATCTCGGGCTTTGCGGTTACACTATAAGATTTTCCATTAAGATAAACGGAAAAATTGTGTAATGCCTTTGGCTTTTGTATCTCTGTTCCGGTTGATTCTACTATGAAATTGGCTTCAAGTAATTTCAGAAATTCACTGGGGGTCAACCCATTAAGATCCTTAACGACTCTATTATAATCTATTATCGTAAGCTGACTGGCAGGAAAACAGACGGCCATGAAATAGTTATATTCCTCTGTACCTGTGTGATGTGGATTGTTTTTCGCTTTTTCTGCTCCTACCAATGCGGCTGCAGCTGAACGATGATGACCGTCGGCAATGTACATACATGGAAATTCTGCAAATATTTCCGTGATACGGTTTATATCTTTATCATCATCTATTAACCAGAAGTGATGACCAACACCATCGACTGATACAAAATCATATTCTGGCGTTTTAACGATAATTCGTTCCACGAGCTCATCAATCTCTTTACTATCTTGATAAGCAAAAAACACTGGCTCTATATTCGCGTCGTTCACACGAACATGCTTCATTCTGTCTTCTTCTTTGTCGCGACGGGTAAGCTCATGCTTCTTGATCTTCCCACTCATGTAATCTGCTACAGAAGCTCCCACAACCAAACCATACTGGGTTTTGCCATTCATAGTCTGAGCATATACATAATACATTTCTTTATAGTCCTGAATCAACCAGCCATTGTCCTGAAATTTCTGAAAATTCTCGGCTGCTTTTACATAAACATCTGAATCATGCTCGTCTTTACCTACCGGAAAATCTATCTCTGGTTTAATAATATGATATAATGATTTCTCATTATCCGCTGCTTCATTACGAGCTTCTTCGGAATTTAATACATCATAGGGACGAGATGCTATATCAATAACTATCTCTTGGGGCGGACGAATCCCGCGGAATGGTTTAATTGTTGCCATTATTTAAGATTAATATGTTAATTATATATTTCATACACAAAAGAACAATATTTTCATAAATAAAGCAAATGCTATACTGTATATTTTCACGCAAAAAGTTACTATATTTGTCCAAAAATATAACAGAACATGGTACAGATTCACAATAAAGAGCTTGAAAAAGCAGCACAACAAGGAATGGATGAATTCCTTAAAGTGTTTACTGACGCTTATCTTAATGAAGTTGGCGGAGATATCAATGCTGAAAATTTAGATAGACTCAACGGTTATCAACATACTTTGCTTGCTCTTCGTTTTTTTATGGATGAAGTTAATCAAGGAGGATTTGTTCAACTCATTCAAAATGGTTACGGTGGCTATGTGTTTGAAAACCCTACAGCTAAATCATTGAAATTGATGGGGGCAACCGGTTTATCGAAAATCATCTATAAAGCAAAGGAGATATATGATGCTAACCGGGAAGAATTGGAACGTGAAACTACCGAAGAAGAATTCAATGCTATGTATGTTGATTTTGAGGCATTTGACGAGCTCGAAGAAAAACTGTTTTACATAGAAGAAGAAGAGATTGAAATAATTGCTCAATATGTGGATGAAAATATTGAGGACTTTGCAGAAATAATTGAAGATTAAGCCACTTTTATCATACTATCTATTATAAGTTTTAATCAGATTTTAAAGATAAAGTTGCTAATCTTAGAAACTCTCGTTATTTTTGTATGCTATTAAATAAATTACTTTTTTGAACCAACTTAAACTATTATGTTAAATAAAATCCTATCCGTAAGCGGTAAATCCGGACTTTTTAAACTCATTTCGACAAGTAAAAATCTAAGTATTGTTGAATCATTGAGTGATGCAAAACGATATCCCATACACGCAAACGATAAAGCAGTTGCACTTAGCGATGTATCTTTTTACACTCAAACAGATGATGTTCCACTGGTTGATGTACTCAATAAAATTAAAGAGAAAGAGAATGGTAATAAAACAACAGTAAGTCCAAAAGATTCAGGCAATAAGCTTTTTGGTTATCTTGCGGAGATACTACCTAATTATGATGCTGAAAGAGTTTATGCATCGGATGTTAAGAAGTTGATCAGCTGGTACAACATTCTAATTGAAAACAATATCGAACTGATTGTTGAAAAAAAAGCGAATACAGATGAATCTGATACTGAAAATTCTGATCAGAAAGAGACGGAAGAAATAGAATCTGTAGACAATAAACCTGTTGAAAATAATAAAGATTAGGAAGAAACTCAGATGATAATTCTCCAAATCATATAAAACCGCTAACGAATTGAATATTAAAGATCTCTTTATACGAGCAGGTGCAGGTATAACATTTATACTAATTGTGCTAATTGGAGTTCTTGGCGGTAAATATTCCTTCCTTATAGTTTTTGGAATAATTCTAGCACTAGGCCTCTATGAATTCTATCGAATGGTAGAAAAAGACACCGCACATGACATTAGTAAAGTGTTCAACATAGCTTCGGGCCTAGTGATTTATGTCTCTGCATTTTTTTTTATGGAAGGACATAATATCTATTTCTTCTGCGCAACAATTTTATTCTATCTGCTGGTATTGTTCATCTCGGGCATCTGCATAAAACGTGACGACATTCTTCATTCTATCATAAATTCTGCTTTTGGACAATTATATATTACTCTTCCAATGTGTTTATTAATGCTCATTGGATATCAATATAATTTGTTTACAGACGATTTTCATCATGCACTTATCCTTGCCATCTTTGTCATGATTTGGGTAAACGATACGGCTGCATACTTTTTTGGAACACTGATCGGCAAACATCGTTTCATTAAACGCATCTCTCCTAAAAAAACTACTGAAGGACTAATTTCGGGTCTTTTCTTCACCATTATAACCGGATTGATCTTTGCTCATTTTTATCCCCAATATCCAATAGGATTCTGGATAGGTTTTGCAATTGTTGCATCTGTTTTTGGTACAATCGGCGACTTATTTGAATCCCTAATCAAGCGTACTTATAACATAAAAGACTCCGGACATCTATTACCGGGTCATGGCGGTATTTTAGATCGGATAGACAGTTTGCTCATTGAAATCCCCGCTATTTATTTTTATCTAATGACTTTTACCCTATTTATATAGATATCTACACTATTCACAGATATTAGCCAATCACTAAGAAAACATCCTATTTGCTTGATCACATTCATGTTTAGGTTCTTAAATGCATGAACAAAACTTAAAGGACAATGTTATAATTATATATTTCTATATAGACTTCATATTAAACTAAAATATATGATTAACAAAAAAACAATAGGAACAAATGCCGGTATAGTATGGAATCTTCTTTGCAAAGGGGGTAAAATGAATATTGACAAGATTGAAAGAGCATCGGGATTGACTGAAACTGAAATCCTCATTGCAATAGGTTGGCTATCAAGAGAAAACAAAATAGAATTTGAAGAATCTTCTGAAAGTGAAGAACTTTTTTATGTTATGATTCAGTATTATTTTTAAAGAAAAGAGCCCATAGTTATATACTACGGACTCTTTTAAATTTTTATTATAGAATATTACATTATCCCTTTCTTGTGCAATTGTTGTTGCCAATTCCAAGCAGAAGCCATCGTATCTTCAATCGATTCTTTTGCTACCCAACCCAAAACAGTGTTAGCTCTATCAGGATTTGCCCAAATCTGCTCAATATCCCCTTCTCTACGTTCACTTATTTTATAATTCAATGGTTTGCCGCTAACTTTTTCAAATACGTTTATCAATTCCAAAACTGATAACCCATTTCCAGTTCCAAGATTGAAAATTTCTACCTTTTCTTCCGATTTATCGTTCAACATTCTATCAATGGCAATGACATGCGCTTTAGCTAAATCAACAACATTAATAAAATCGCGAATACATGAACCATCAGGTGTATTATAATCATTGCCAAAAACACTCAATTGTTTGCGAATGCCCATACCTGTTTGTGTGATATATGGAACCAGGTTTTGTGGAACACCCAATGGTAATTCACCAATCTCTGCAGATGGATGTGCTCCTATTGGATTAAAATATCGCAGTATTATACTTTTAACATTCGCACCCGAATGAATAAAATCCTGAATGATTTCCTCATTTATCTGTTTTGTATTCCCATAAGGGGATGTCGCAGGTTTTATTGGAGCATTTTCATTTATTGGATTATTATCGGGTTCTCCGTAAACTGTACAAGATGACGAGAATACAATTCCTTTAACTCCAAATTCCGGCATCAATTCAAGCAAATTAATCAGAGATACAATATTGTTACGATAATACATTAATGGCTTCTGAACAGACTCACCAACGGCTTTACTTGCAGCAAAATGTATAATGCCATCAAATCCTTTGTATTTTCTGAATGTGGCTTTCATGGAATCCATATCAGTACAATCAATCTTTTCAAATGCCGGTCGTTTACCGGAAATATGTGTTATACCTTCAAGTACTTCCGCATTAGAATTTGAAAGATTGTCAACAATGACAACTTCATATCCCGACTGTTGAAGTTCAACAACCGTATGTGAACCGATATATCCGGTTCCACCTGTTACAAGAATTTTCTTTGACATGCCTAAGAATTTATTTTGAATAATTAAATGTATTTATATTTGCAAATATACATAAAAAGAGAGAACTCTTAGTCTGTAAATTCCAAAATAAAACTGATCTTACATCAAAAAATAAAGAATTATGACTTTCATGTACATTTAATGAAGAAACAATTAAAAGCTATTATTAGAATAAAGATGTAAATAAAATCAAAGAATAACGCCATCATCATGATAGAATGTGGATATAATTATAAATAACATTAAAATGAAGCTTTTTTTATTCAAATCATTTGGAGATTGTATTCAAATGCACTATATTTGCATCGTGTTTTTCATGGTATTAGATTTAAGGTTAACAATGAAGATTGGTTGTCGTGAGACAACCATTCCTTTTTTATATAGGTTTGGTTCTATAGAGCTCCACAAAAAGTCCAAAAAGATCTTGTAAAGTATTTCCCAAACAAAACAACTGATGATAAATTTATTTATATGATTCCCAAAGAGAATCATGAATTATATTTTTTGATTCTTCAATTAAAGCAGGAATATCTGCGTCTGTAAGATTATTGGTATGAATAGGTTTATGAATTATCAGCTCCAATTTTCCGGGATGAATAAGATACGTTCCTATCTTCATCACATTGAAGGCACCATTAATTGTTATTGGAACAACCTGAAGGTTCAAGTCTTTAGCAACATAGTAGGCTCCTTTATGAAATCGAGTCAATTTACCTGTACGAGTTCGCGTGCCTTCCGGAAACAGCATCATAGAAACACCATCCACGATTTGCTTTTCAGCTTTCTTAATTGTTCCAATACGTGCTGCTGCACTAGAATTATCAACAAATACATGTCCTGCTATTTCTGATGCCTTTCCAACAAATGGAATTTTCCTTAAACTTGCCTTTTGAACCCATTTTATATTCTTATTTAAAAAGCCATATATCAAGAAAATATCAAATGCACTTTGATGGTTTGCGACAAAAACATATGATTGTTTTGGATCAATATTCTCACGACCTTTAGTTTTTACACAACATAAAGCCAACCAACATGTCAGTTTTGACCACCATTTTGGAGGATAATAACCCCAGAACTTATTTCCAAAAATGGGAGATAAAATAATTACAGACAGTGTTGTCAATAGGGTAAGTACCGTAAAAATTGGCATAAATATTAGCCACTGGTAAATAAAACTCAGGATATTCTTAACGACTTTCATTTGTGCTACAATTACTTTATTACAAAATTAAATAAAAAAGTACCTGAATAAATCAATTAGATCATTGTTTTTCCTATTTCAATGAATTGGTTTTCTCACTACATACACTTGTGAGTTTTCGTAACGACTTACAATAATTTCTTCACCTTTATCGATAAATCCAAAAATGGAAGCAGCATCATATAAAACACCTTCCACTTCCACCCTGCCTGATGGACGAAGAACCGTTGCCGCAATACCCGATTTACCAACTATTGAAGCAGGTTCCATTGATACAGACATAAAGCCTTCCTGATCAGCATGGAGAGCGGCATTTCTAAGAAAACCTTTCTTCCCTATCCTACTTGAAGTACAAATAATCAACGCAAAACCTAAACCTAATCCAGCCAATAATGTCATCGATGACTTGAAAAGGGCATGTAATGAAACACCCTCAAAATTGAAGTTAATATTACCAATCATTGCCAGAAGTAGTCCGCTAATCATAAAAATTATTCCAAGAACACCTGCAACACCAAAACCTGGAATAACAAATAACTCAAAAACAATTAGAATAAGCCCTATAACAAAGATAATTATTTCCCAACTTTGTGCATATCCTGTAAGAAACAATGGTGTGAAATATAAAATTGCAGCAATAATAGCTATGGCAGCCCCCGCTCCTATTCCTGGTGATTGGATTTCAAAATAAATTGCTCCAATTAAAATCATGATGAGTAAAGCCTGAACAATACCATTCATCAAGAAACCGCGAATATAATCATATATTGTTGGATTGTAAGTTTTTAACTCATACTCTTTATAACCTAAATAACTGGTAGCTACTTCATGGATTGTTTCAGCAATTCCCTCACAATAACCAAGTTCAACTGCTTCAGCAGCAGTCAATGTTAATACACGGGTAGAATCATCTTCAAGTTGAGGAATAACTATTTTTTCATCTACCATAGCTTCTGCTATTTTGGGATCCCGACGCCATTTCTCTACGAGTTTACCATTAACTAAAAATGAATCCACACCGTGACTTTCGGCCGTTGCACGAATCATTCCCCGCATATACGATTGATATTTATCGGGTGCAGCCATGCCGTCAGTAGAATTAACAACTGTTGCAGCACCAATTGTTGCGCCATTTCGCATATAAATACTATCGCAAGCAATCGCGATTAATGCACCGGCAGAAGCTGCGTTATTATCTATAAAAACGTATACCGGAAGAGGGGAATTTAATATTGCAGTACGCATAGAATCAGCTTCCATAACTCCTCCTCCATAAGTATTCATATGTAAGAGAACACAAGTAGCTTTTACTGCTTGCGCTTCACGCAAACCATTTTGAAGATAAATCATGGTGTTGCTACCAATATTTTCTTTGATATTTATGCGATAGATCAGCGATTTACTATCTTGAGCATAAATTTCTGCTGCAAGCAAAAAAAGCAAGAGAAGAGTAAGTACTCGCGTTTTTTTCATTATGAACTGATTTATTTATAAACATACACCACGAACAAAGATAAACTTTTTTAAGTACCTTTATATTACAAAACAAAAAAACATGCATTCCTTTCTATTATGTATTGGGTCAAATTATAATACCCTAAAGAATATTACAGCAGTAAAAGAACGGCTTTTAAGATATTTCCCGGAAATTCTTTTCACTCAAACAAGTGAAAGCGAGCCATATGGGAAAAACTATACAAACCAGTTTATGAATATGTTGGCTACTTTTCAGAGTGTGCACCCATTAGAAACCACAAACACAATATTGAAAAATATTGAACATGAGATGGGCAGGACATCCGAAGATAAAAAACATGGGAAAGTCGTTATCGATCTTGATATTATAGCATTTGATGCCAAGATTGTCCGTCCAACAGATTACAAACGATCCTATGTTCAAGATTTACTGAAACATATACCCCATGAATACTTGACACTTGAGCAATAGTTACAATGAATCTGGTTTCATTACCACCCCTATTTTTTTTCTTCCATTAATTTTTACTATCAACGGTTTTTCAAAATGTACCTGACGAATGAAGTCAGTTTCAAAAACCGACTGTTGTGAATTAAGATACTTCTCATTGAAAAAACCATCCCCATCAAGGAATGGATTAATAGTGAAATAACCGATATTGAAGGATGTTAGGTTTTGAAAGAAATGCGTTCCCTGACTTGGTTCAATACGATAATTTTCGAGTCCGGACTCTACAATAACACGCGCCTGACTTATATTAGGCCACTTGACCGGTATTCCCAACCAAGAATCTGTTGATCCCCATCTACCCGGTCCTATTAAAATATAGTTGCGATCACCTTCTACGAAAGTCGCGTTGAGCTTTTCCAGTTCCCTGGCTATCAGTGAATTGTTATTAGCATTAAATTTATCCGTTTTCACATAAATCACATCATACACATCATTTGTAATCCCATTACCCAAAGCATTTACAGAATATAAAACAGTATCATCCATATTTATATCCGTAAGATCTTCAGAAACAAACTTACGATTATCAACAATAGGTCGAATCTGCAAAAGGAAGAACTCAGCAAATTCCCGATCCTTAATGTTAACAGCAAATTCAATTTCAACAGGACGTCCCATTTCTTTCTGTCCAATCTTTAGTACATCTTCTAATACTTCAGATAATGGAAATATGTGATGCTGTAAGATATTAGCAAACGAGATTATTTTTCTTCCTCCGGGATAATATCCATCTCGGATAACTCTATCTTCGGGATCATAAGTTGAAGTGATATATTTCAACGTACCGTCTTCTTCTGCATCTTTCAACTTCAATTTCACCAAATTGAATCCATCATCAATTGTAAAATCTTTAGAACCAGAATCTGTATCCAATGCAAAAAAGCGAGTTTGAGTATCTTTCAGAGCCATCTCCGGTGTACTCAACTGCAGAATTGCCGATGAATGAAGGGGCGAAAAACGTAAACCTAAATTTCCATCTACAATAAATTTACCCAATCCCATCGCCATGTTTACTACTCCATCTTCGGTCTTTTCGTTTCCGATTGGATAATAATTTATTGAACGAGCCACTCCCGAAATGGTAGGATAATAACGCGTACCATATTGACTTCCGACCATTTCCTGCAAAACGATAGCCATTTTCTCCTGGTCTATCAGATTTTGAGTTGCTGCCATGTATGCCTTACTATCTTTATAGAATACAGAAGCATACACCGCTTTTATGGCATTACTAAGTAAACGAAAAGTCTCATAACGATCTGCCACATGAGGTATCATGTAAGTTGAATAAATACCTGCAAATGGTTGATAACAAGAATCTTCCAATAGGCTCGAAGACCGCACGGCAATAGGACCATCAATCGCATCAAAAAAAACAAAGAAATCTCCCGCCAGTCGTTTAGGTAATTTTCCGGCTAAAAAATGTTTCAGGATCTCTTCATCAGGCAAATCTGACAATGCAATTGGATACAAGCCATTTGAATCCATAAACTCATCAAAAATGTCGGTACACAACACCACCGTTTTTGGCATTTCAACAGGAAAATTCTCAAAACGATTCAATTTGTTATTCATTTTCACCATTGTTCCCATAAAGGCTAAACCTCGTCCTTTTCCACCAAGCGAATCTTCGCCGATACGTGCAAAATTTGAGAAACGGTCAAACCTGTCTTTTTCAAAAACAGCGACTACTCCGGTGTTCTTCATTCGACGATATTGAACGATTGCTTCATAAATCAGTTCACGAGCATCATTCATATTCGCATAATCATTCACATCAACCTTTTTCAACATTTCCGCAATTGGAAACATTGCACGAGAGTAAAAGAAACGAGAAAAATGGTTCCTGGAGAAATGATAAAAAAGTGATGCTTCAGGAATCTTGCGGATATTTGTTTGCAAATCCTTCAAATTCCTTATTCTAAAAATTTCTTCTCCACTTTCGGGTGCTATTATAATGAAATCACCAAAACCAAGATTTTCCATAACTGTTTTACGCAAATCCTGAGGAAAAGTCTTTGAATTCTTGTCTATAAATGAGCTTTGCGCATCGTTGGCATATTGTCTGTTCGATGTTTCAGAAGAAGCGTAAATAATGGGAATATATTTATCTTGAGAACGAATCCATTCTCCCAATTTTTTCCCGGCTAACTTATCTTTAACCCCATTTTTGTTAAAGCTCATATCCGAAAGAACTCCAAGCATATTATTACCATATTTTTCATATAGATCAACAGCCTCTTCATAATTTCTGGCCAACAAGATTTTAGGACGTCCTCGCATACGCAGGGTTCGTTGATGATCGTTAAGTGCCTCTTTTGAGAACTCTTTTGATTCCGACAACACAAATTTATAAAGTTGGGGCAAAGCGGATGAATAAAAGCGCACTGAATCTTCGACTAGCAAAATAGTCTGCACTCCTACTGTTTTTACATCATTTTCCACATTCATCCTGTCCTCAATCAGTTTAATGATAGCCAACAGCAATTCTGAATCACCCAACCAACTAAAGACATAATCAATTCCTCCCAAATCCTCCTTTGCAAGCACTTTTGACACCTCCTTTGAAAAAGGTGTCAGAATAACAATAGGTATATGTTTATAATTCTTTTTAATATACTTTGCCAATTCAAATATCTCATTGTTGTCCATATTAGGCATACAAATAATCAATTCGTAATGGTTGGAATTCAGTTCCTTTATAGCATCTTCTCCGTTCATAACCTGAGTAAAACGCGGTGGATAGCGGAGACTGAGCGAAGTATATTCATTGAAAATCTGTTCATCAACCCTTCCATCATCTTCCAAAATAAATAAATCATAACGAGATGCTATGAGCAGAATATTATAAATGCGCCTGTTCATCAGTTTGACAAATGGCGTATCACGAAACTGAAATTGACGCAAGTCGTGCGCTTTAACAATAGATTTTGGAGTTTCGAATTTCATATATTATTAACTTTTTATTGATACAAACTTAATGAAAATTGACGAGATGTTGTTTTGTTTTATTGTATATTTGTTTTTTAATTTATTCGATTAAATAAATAATCCTTTATGAAAAGAAAAGCCCTACTCATTCCGATGATATTAATCATGATTGTAGCGGGCATTACAATAACCGCACTTATTTCCGGGAACGATTCTGAAAAAGCGGAAGCAGATAAACCATATGTGCTTTCAATGACCGCTTCAGTACAGATTCCGGACGAAGTGACATTTGCTGGTGAGTCAATGACAACTGAACGATATGATATTCGTGAACGATTAGATAGAGAACTGAACATGTTTACTTATATGCATAGCTCAACCATGTTATTAATAAAGCGAGCCAATAGAATGTTTCCCATTATTGAACCCATTTTAAAACGTAATGGAATTCCAGATGATATGAAATATCTTGCAGTGATAGAGAGTAGCCTGGACACAGATGCCAAATCACCCGCGGGAGCAATTGGTCTATGGCAATTTATGTCATCCACAGCCAAAGAATTCGGAATGGAAGTAACTTCAGAAGTAGATGAGCGATACAATATTGAAAAATCCACGATAAGTGCATGCCGGTTTTTAAAAAATGCTTACGCCAAATACGGATCTTGGAGTGCCGCGTCAATGTCATACAATGGAGGTATGAGCAGAATAACCACTGCGTTGAGCAACCAAGAAGTAGAAGAAGCAACGGATTTGTGGTTAGTGCAGGAAACTACTCGCTATTATTATCGTATGCTTGCGGCCAAGTTGATTTTTGAAAATCCCCGCGATTATGGTTTTGTGCTCAAAGCCAATCAACTTTATAAACCAATTGAATTCAAAGAAGTAAAAGTTTCTACATCCATTCCTAATTTGGTTACCTTTGCAAAACAAAACGGATTGACATACGCACAGTTGAAAGATTTCAACACTTGGTTGAGAGACGACAAGCTAACAAACAGAAATGGAAAGACTTACACTATATTGATTCCTACAGAAGAAAGTTTATATTATAAAAAGGGAGAAAAATTCAAGATACACAATTTAAATTGGGCATCACCCTAATACTTTCAGATGTTTTATATCCTATAATCCTCACTTTTAAAGAACTATTCGTTAAAACAAACTATGACTTCCGATACAGAATATATTGAAGTGTACGGCGCTCGTGTACACAATTTAAAAAATATAGATGTTGCCATTCCGAGGGATTCACTCAGTGTGATTACCGGATTAAGCGGCAGCGGTAAATCCTCGCTAGCTTTTGATACAATATTTGCCGAGGGGCAAAGACGGTATATAGAAACTTTTTCGGCTTATGCACGTGGTTTTTTGGGCAAAATGGAACGTCCCGATGTAGACAAGATTACAGGATTAAGTCCCGTCATCTCCATTGAGCAGAAAACCACCAATAAAAATCCTCGTTCTACTGTAGGTACAACCACTGAAATATACGATTATCTAAGACTTCTTTTTGCCCGTGCAGGTGAAGCATATTCATTCAACACCGAAGAAAAGATGGTTAAATATACAGAAGAGCAAGTATTGGAACTGATACTAGAAAAATACATCGGAAAGAAAATATACATCCTTGCACCAATTGTAAGAAACAGAAAAGGTCATTATAATGAACTGTTTGAGCAAATCCGTAAAAAGGGTTATCTGAATGTACGCATTGATGGTGATATTAAAGAGATACTTCCGGGAATGCGAGTGGATAGATACAAAAACCACAACATTGAGATCTTAGTTGATAAGCTATTGGTTTCCAACAAATTAGAAGACCAACTTAAAGCTAGTGTTAAGATTGCAATGAAGCAAGGTTCGGGACTGATTCTTATTCAAGACATAGAAACAAACGAAGTCAGACATTACAGTCGTCAGTTGATGGATCCCGAAACAGGGTTATCCTATCGAGAACCCGCACCTCATAATTTTTCGTTCAATTCACCTCAGGGAGCATGTACCCGATGCAAAGGCATTGGCTCTGTAGATCAAGTGGATATGGACAAAATGATTCCAAATCAGGATATCAGTATTGCAGCCGGAGGAATTGTTCCGCTTGGAAAAGAAAAGAGTAATCTGTTATTTTGGCAGATCAAAGCTATATGTGAGAAATATGGTGTTACATTAAAAACACCACTAAAAGATATTCCACAGGAAGCTCTTGAAGAAATAATATATGGAACAAACGAGCGATTAAAAATAACAAACGAATCGCTGGGCAATTCAAATTATTTGGTCACTTATGAAGGGGTGGCTAAATACATTGAAATGCAACAAGAGGATGAAGCGTCAGCCACAGCAAAAAAGTGGTCGGGTCAGTTTATAACTACATCCATTTGTCCTGAGTGCAACGGAAAAAGATTGAACAAAGAAGCATTACACTTCAAAATAGGTGAGAAAAACATCGCAGAGTTAGCCGACATGGATATTCGTCAACTATATGACTGGATGTCGGATATGGACAATCATATCAACGATAAGCAAAAAGCAATTGCCGAAGAAATTAAAAAAGAAATCATTTCCCGATTAAAATTCTTGCTAGATGTGGGATTAGAATATTTATCCCTGTCCCGCTCTTCCATATCATTGTCAGGTGGTGAAAGTCAGCGAATTAGACTGGCTACTCAAATTGGTTCAGAACTTGTAAACGTGTTGTATATTTTGGATGAGCCCAGTATTGGATTACATCAACGCGACAATCACCGTTTGATTCAATCATTGAAAAAACTTCGGGATTCTGGCAACTCTGTTGTTGTAGTGGAACACGACAAAGAAATGATGCTCGAATCGGACTATATTGTAGATATGGGACCTTTTGCAGGAAGAAACGGAGGTGAAGTGGTTTTTGCTGGTGTTCCTGAAGAAATGCTCAAGAAAAATACACTTACTTCCAATTATTTGAATGGTAAGCTTGCTATTGAAATTCCAGAATTTCGCAGAACTGGCAATGGCAAGAAATTAAATATTATAGGAGCAAAGGGCAACAATCTTAAAAATGTGAACGTCGATTTTCCTTTGGGCACTTTTATCTGTGTAACAGGTGTTTCGGGAAGTGGAAAATCTACTCTCATCAATGAAACATTGCAACCAATCTTAAGTCAGAAGTTCTATCGATCGCTCAAAGATCCTTTGCAATATGAATCGGTTGAGGGATTGAATCATTTAGACAAAATAGTGAGCGTGGACCAGTCGCCTATTGGCAGAACGCCTCGTTCAAATCCGGCTACATATACCGGTGTTTTCAGCGATATCAGAAACTTGTTTACTGAAATGCCTGAATCAAAAATAAGAGGGTACAAACCTGGTCGTTACTCATTTAACGTTAAAGGAGGGCGCTGTGAAACTTGCAGTGGTAACGGTTATAAAACTATTGAGATGAACTTCTTACCTGATGTTATGGTGCCTTGTGAAAACTGTCATGGTAAGCGCTACAACCGAGAAACCCTTGAAGTCCGATTCAAAGGTAAATCCATTGCCGATGTGTTGGATATGACCATAAATGCGGCTGTAGAATTCTTTGAAAACGTGCCCAATATACTTCGCAAAATAGAAGTACTTCAAGAAGTAGGATTAGGTTATATCAAACTGGGACAATCGTCCACCACCCTTTCAGGTGGTGAGAGTCAGCGCGTTAAGCTTGCCACCGAACTTGCACGAATAGACACAGGAAACACACTTTATGTCTTAGATGAGCCCACCACCGGCTTGCATTTTGAAGATATCCGCATTTTGCTTGGCGTGCTCAATAAACTTGTAAACAAAGGGAATACTGTCATTGTGATTGAACACAATCTTGACATCATAAAATGTGCCGATTATATTATAGATTTAGGACCCGAAGGGGGATCAAAAGGAGGGAATATATTAGCTGCCGGTACCCCCGAACAAATCATTCTTAATGCAGACAGTTACACCGCAAAGTACCTTAAGATAGAATTAAAACAGCCAAAGAAAACAAAAAGTTAAAATGTCACTTTTTTTTGAACTTTTATTTATAGGTATTGTTTAGTTTAAAATGATAGTCCAAGTGCTATTATTAAGAACAAATACAAATTACTATAAATAAATAATATGGCAAATATAACATTTAAGAATCAACCTATAAGCACTATTGGCGACTTGCCAAAAGTTGGTGAAAAAGCACCCGATTTTACATTAGTCGGCAAAGATCTCTCTGAAGTAAAGTTATCAGATTTTAAAGGGAAATATGCCGTTTTGAACATATTCCCAAGTTTAGATACAAGTGTTTGCGCTGCATCAGTAAGAAGATTCAATAAAGAAGCAGCTTCATTAAACAATTCTGTTGTTTTAGCTATCTCTGCCGATCTACCTTTTGCGTCAGGTCGTTTTTGTACCGCCGAAGGTATAGAGAACGTTGTCACACTTTCAACATATCGTGATCATCAATTTGCAAGTGATTATGGTTTACTTATGGCCGGCGGACCACTAAAAGGTCTTTTGGCAAGAGCTGTTGTAATAGTAAATCCCGAAGGGAAAATAGTTTATACTGAGCTGGTTCCCGAGATTGCACAGGAACCAGATTATATTTCTGCAATCAACTCGATAGTGTAGTTTGTTTCATGAAGATTGTGTTAACAGGAAGAGTCTGCGAAGTGATTCGCGGACTCTTTGCTTTTCCACCTTTCGTAATAAATATTGACCTACTTTAGTCTGAAAAATTGATTATCCATGATTTTGGCTGGTAAAGGGGAGTATAAAAAAATAAGACTCTGCTAAATCCCTTTCTTTGCTTTCTTTTTATTATTTTTGCAGATAATATAATGTAATTGTGCTATTTGTTCATTATTCTTTTTCAGATAATGAATATTAAAATTATGACTCAGACAAAAAGAACCAAAAAGAAACCGGTAACTCGTGCTCAACAAAAAAGTACAGGTATAATAAGTTTTATTAAAAACGAAAGAGTGCATTTTGTGTTAGGTGCATTGCTGGTTTTTATTGGAATTTTTATGCTTCTAGCCATGATCTCATTTTTTGTGACTGGCGCCCAAGACCAAAGCATTGTTCAAAATAAAACTTATTCAGAACTTACCCGTACCAAAGATGTGGATATTTCCAACTGGGTAGGCGTTGCTGGTGCATTTGTAGCTGAAATATTTATTAATGAATGGTTTGGCATATTCTCACTTCTTATTCCAATGTTCGTAATTTACCTGGGATTAAGGTTAATAAAAGTATATTACATTTCGTTTCTGCAAATCGTTCTTATCACTACATACGGATTGTTTGCCGGTTCAATAAGTTCAGCTTTCATATTAGGCAAAATATTTCCCAATAGTCATATCAACTGGGGAGGTGGTCACGGAAATCATCTTGAAGGTATTCTGGAAAACAGTATAGGATGGCCGGGAATGGTATTGCTCATATTGCTGTTTGTTCTTGTAGCAGTTGTCTGGTATCGCAAAAGCAACATGTACAAGATCAGAAATAAAATAGCACAAACAACCTCTAAGCTTCAGAGAACCGAAGAAAGTGAAACTTCAAATGATTCTACTAAAGAAAAAAAACCATCTTTACTGAAAAAAATCATATCTCTTTTAAAGAAAAAATATACAAAAGAAGAAATAGAAGAATCTGATGAATCAGTTGAATCGGGACACATTCCATTTGAAGTTTCGAAACCGGAAACAGTAGTTGCTGCTAATATGGATAAAAGTCCAAATAATTCAGCTTCTATCAATGATGATGTACCTGTTGATGACGATTTTGAGGTGATAGTAGCCAAAGGTGAAGATACAGTTTCATCAAATCAAATTAGCTCAGAGCAAAGAGAACAGATGAAGTTGATGGAAGAATACGATCCTCGAAAAGATCTGTCGATGTTTAAATTCCCTCTTATCAACCTGCTAAAGGTTTACAACACAAAAAATCAAGAGGTGAATATGCAGGAGCAAAATGAGAACAAAAACCGCATTATCAGCACACTTCGCAACTATGGTATAGAAATAACGTCAATCAAAGCGACGGTAGGTCCCACAATCACCCTTTATGAGATTGTACCTGAAGCAGGAGTACGAATTTCACGCATCAGAAATCTCGAAGACGACATTGCGCTAAGTCTTTCTGCCATTGGGATAAGAATTATTGCACCTATGCCGGGTAAAGGGACTGTTGGTATTGAAGTTCCAAATAAAGATCCGCAAATTGTATCGATGCAATCAGTGATCTCATCCAGGAAATATCAGGAGAGCGACTACGAATTACCAATATCCATTGGGAAAACAATTACCAATGAGGTTTTTGTATTTGATCTGACAAAGATGCCTCACCTTTTGGTTGCAGGGGCTACCGGACAAGGAAAGTCGGTTGGTTTGAACGCTATCATCACATCATTACTTTACAAAAAACATCCTGCAGAGTTGAAATTTGTTTTGATAGACCCAAAGATGGTTGAATTCAATATATACTCTGCAATTGAGCATCATTATCTGGCCAAACTGCCGGATGAAGAAAAGGCTATCATCACTGATGTGACGCGTGTTACTCAAACACTGCATTCCCTGACCAAAGAGATGGACGACAGGTACGAATTGCTTTCTAAAGCGCACGTTAGAAACGTAAAAGAGTATAACGAAAAGTTCAAATCGCGCAAGCTGAATCCAAATAATGGTCATAAATTTATGCCTTATATAGTTGTGATAATTGATGAGTATGGCGATTTGATTATGACTGCTGGAAAAGAAATAGAGATGCCGATTGCTCGTATTGCACAAAAAGCACGTGCCGTTGGTATTCATATGGTTATTGCGACACAACGACCAACAACAAATATTATTACAGGAACAATTAAAGCGAACTTCCCGGCAAGAATGGCTTTCCGCGTGACTGCTCAGGTCGATTCACGAACTATCTTGGATATGAACGGGGCTAATCAACTTATTGGTAGAGGTGATATGCTTTTCTCACAGGGCAGCAGTCTCACACGAATTCAATGTGCTTTTGTTGATACTCCGGAAGTAGAAGAAATAACTCAATATATTGCAAAACAACAGGGTTATCAATCGGCATATCCTTTGCCGGAAGTGCCTATAAATGAACCTTCTGGAAAATCATCAAGCGGTATCGATGTGAATGAACATGATGCTTTGTTCGAAGAGGCGGCAAGATTAATTGTCGTTCATCAGCAAGGTTCAACGTCTCTCATACAAAGAAAGTTTTCAATTGGATATAATCGGGCTGGTAGATTAATGGATCAAATAGAATCGGCCGGAATTGTGGGTCCTGCTCAAGGTAGTAAACCAAGAGAAGTATACATCTCAGATGAATATACTCTTGAAAAATTACTGAATTCTTTAAAATAACACTTCCACCCTATTTTTCAATTAAACTTTTGAAACGAAAAAAGGTCTATAAGGAAAACGAATAAACAGTAAAAATTGTACATGATGAAAAAGATAATAATCATAGCGCTGACCTTGATAATGTCGTCATTTATTGCTTTTGGACAGAGCTCAACGGAAGCAAAAAGCATCTTGGATAAAACTTATAATGCTTATCTGAAATCTAACGGAATCCAATTGAATTTTGATATAGTGACTACTGATTCAAAAGGTAATAATACTTACAATGAAAAAGGAGTTGCAAAAATTAAAGGTAATTCGTTTACACTAAACACGGATAATGTAAATGCATGGTTCAACGGAACAACACAATGGTGGATGTTCAAAGAATCAAATGAAGTGAATATTAGCAATCCTTCAAATCAAGATTTAACGGCAAGTCCCACCGGATGGTTAAGTTTGTATAAAACAGGCTTTACACTGAAAAAGCCGGTAATTAAAACCATAAATGGTAAAAATGCTTATGTTATAAACATGACTCCAAACACTCAAAACTCTGATTTTAAGGAGGCAACATTGGCTGTCGACAAAAACAATAATACTCTTTTACAAATTGTACTTAAACTTAAAGATAATTCTGTAGCAAAAATTAATATCAGTAACTACAATTCAAATTATAAGTTCAACGACTCTACTTTCATCTTCAACAAATCAGATTATCCGGGTGTAGAAATCATTGATTTGAGATAATTTGTTTTGTTTACTATAGATAGATTTTTACTATATCATTTTATTAGTTATCAAAATTAATGTAACTTTGAAACAAATAAAAAATATGAACCTTCTCTTAATTAGAGAAGGTTTTTTAAACGCATACACAATATGAGAAATAAAGTACGATGTCTGATTATTGGATCAGGACCTGCCGGATATACAGCAGCTATTTATGCATCACGAGCAAACCTGGAACCTGTATTGTTTGAAGGGATGCAACCCGGAGGACAATTAACAACTACAACTGAAGTGGAAAACTTTCCGGGTTATCCTGAAGGAATTACAGGACCGGAATTAATGGAGGACTTGAAAAAACAAGCTCAACGCTTTGGTGCTGAGATATATCCGGGAAGGGCTACAGCTGTTGATTTTTCTGTACGGCCTCTAAAAGTGACTATCGATAATGAACAAGTAATTGAAGCGGATTCGGTGATTATCTCTACTGGGGCTTCAGCAAAATATTTGGGCATTCCGGATGAAACAAAATATGCGGGACAAGGGGTTTCGGCATGTGCTACATGCGATGGCTTTTTCTATCGTAAGAAAAAAGTTGCAGTCGTTGGAGGTGGAGATACGGCTTGTGAAGAGGCTACTTATTTGGCTGGTCTGGCAGATAAAGTATATTTGATTGTCCGTAAACCTTTTTTGAGAGCTTCTCAAATTATGCAAGATCGGGTAAAGAATAACCCAAAAATTGAGGTGCTTTTTGAACACAATACTCTTGGATTGTTTGGCAACAACGGTGTTGAAGGTGTACATTTAGTAAAACGACTTGGACAGCCTGACGAAGAGAAGGTTGATATTGCTGTTGACGGATTTTTCCTTGCTATTGGACACAAACCTAATACAGAAATCTTTAAAGACTATTTGACATTGGATGAAACTGGTTATATCATAACAGAACAACCGACCACAAAGACTAATATTGAAGGAGTTTTTGCCGCAGGTGATGCTGCTGATACAATTTATAAACAAGCAATTACCGCTGCTGGAACAGGTTGCCGTGCGGCAATGGATGCAGAAAGATATTTGTCTGAAAAGGGTCTGTAATCAATAAAAAAAGAGGGTTACTCATTGAAGAGTAAACCTCTTTTTTCTTATTATCATATTTCCTTACGACTCATGTCATATGTGATCATCCACCAAATACCGAATTTATCTCGCAAACTTCCATAATAATCTCCCCAAAACATCTCATCCATAGGCATTTCTACCTCGCCTTCAGAAGAGAGTTCGTTGAATAATCTGTCCGCCTCTTCGCGACTGTCGACAGAGATACAGATATAGTTGCTGTTACCTGCTTTGTAACCGACACTCTGAGCGCCAAACACGTCTGATCCCATTAGAACTTCTTCACCAATAGGAAGGGAGACATGCAACACAAGATTGCGTTCTTCTTCGGAAATTGTCATTCCTTCCATTTTGATATCTCCATATCTCATTATGTCTCCCTTAAAATCACCGCCAAAAACGGACTTGTAGAAATTGAAAGCTTTTTCACATGTACCATTAAAATTTAGGTACGGATTTAATTTTACCATAATTTTTATTGTTTAAGTAGTTGAAAAGAATAAAGAAAACTCGCTTGATATCATGCCCATCGGAATTTAATGTTTGGCAGCTCTAAAATGATGCACTGATTGCCTCATTAACAGAAGGATAAAGAAATTGATATCCCGTAGAAAGGATTTTTTGCGAAGAGACACGACTTCCCTCAAGAACCATGCCTGCTGATTTACCCATGATAAGTCGCATTAGGAAAGACGGAATATTAGGAAAGAATAATGGACGATGCAATTCCTTTGCTAATGCTCTCGTAAACTCAGCATTCGTGACATGTTGCGGGGCTACGGCATTATAGATACCATGCATCAATTTGTTTTCTACTGCTTTAACATACATATTACAGAGATCTTCTAAATATATCCAACTCATATACTGCTTACCATTTCCAAAAGATGCACCCATTCCAAACTTTGTAAGCATCTTCATCTTTTTGAATCCTTCATTATCATTAGAAATTACGAATGCAGTACGTAATACTACAGTACGAATTCCTAACTCTTCATGAAAACCTAATGCTGCTGCCTCCCACTTTTTGCAAGTACTACTGAGAAAATCATTTTGTGCGGGTTGATCTTCTTCAGTATATATTTTATTGCTTGTATGCATTCCATAATACCCAACTGCCGAAGCAGAAATGAATGCTTCAGGTCTTTTTGACATCAACATGACTGTTCCTAATAACATCTTTGTCGTCTGTACGCGACTCTCTACAATCTGCTGCTTCTTACGCGGGGTCCATAGACCCTTACCAAGGTTCGATCCCGCCAAATGAATAATAACATTGGCCTTTTCTAGAGCTTCTTTGTCTATTTCGTTTTTTTGGTAGTTCCAACGGTATTGGGGAATTTCAGCATTCATATTCCGTTCTCTGCTTAACCAAATCACGTTGTATCCTTTCTCAAAGAGTATCTCGGAAAGTCGACTTCCAATCATACCCGAACCTCCTGTTATTAAGATTGTCTTCATCATAAATTTGGTTTATGGCTAAACAAATAAAGACGGCAATTGTTGCCGTCTTTATATTTTAGTATTATAAATTTTAATTATAAGTGTCGCTCCTATTTAGATCTTTATTTTTTAAGTATATTTAACATTATTCTATATCGCAACTTGATCCTGACTTTCCTTACCCCGCTCTCACTATGCTTTCACCATGCTCCCACTATGCTCCCACTATGCTCCCACTATGGTCTCACTCTCCTCTCACTAAAATTTCATCATAATTACATCATCTTTTCACCAAAATTCAACTCAAGTCATAAATATCTCCTGCGCATTTTTAACAATATTTAACCGCGACTATTGAAATCGCAACTTTACTAATTTACCATCCATCGCTGATACAAATAACTCGTTCTTGTCTGTAGGTAAAATCATGTTTATTAGTCCATTCGATATGCGGTACTTCCACAAAAAACTGCCGTCTAAAGCTCGATAGGCATAGATTAATCCTTTATCTGTTGGCGCAAACACTATTCCATTTTTTTCAACAACAGCGGTCGGGGTTAATTCATATCCCATATCCTCTCCTGATGAAATCCATTTTATTTTCCGCTCAGGAACAGTTGCATCTATTGCTATGACTTTTCCATCCATCGTTTTGGCATAGACGGTATTACCATCTTCTGAAATGCCAATGGACTCGCGGACTCTGTTTTCTGGATCATTTATTCGCCACACTTCTGAACCGGACTTTTCGTCTAAAACAGTCATATAACGATCGGGGGATGCAAGGTATATTCGTCCGTGTGTCAATACTGGCCATACTTGAGCGGGCGAAAACATGCGGTTCGCCTGACCGCTATTCCAGATCCAAACGGGTTTTCCGGTTTTTACATCGAGGGCGTAAAACTCATTTCCCCAACTGCCAAAAAACAGCTTACCTTCTTTCAATAAGGGACGGGTAACGACAAAATTCTTTACTTTGTCAAAATCCCAAACGGGGTTTCCTGTGTCTACATTCCAAGCACGACAATGACCGTCGCTACCGGCGACAATTACCAGTTCTTCCGTACATACGGGTGATGAAACTACGGCTTTATCTGACTTCAACTTATACTTAAGTTTTCCACTTTTCAGGTTGATGCCATAAACGTAACTGTCTGAAGAAGCAACCCATACATCGTTTTTGTAAACCGTTGGAGTAGAATATATTTTCCCATCGGTTTTATATGTCCACAGTTCTTTACCGTTTTTGGCTTTCACGACTTTTATCTCGCCTGCTGTATTGGTATAAATGAGTTTTCCACTTGACAAATACATACCGCTTCCCATATCACTGGTTTCCTGAATACTCCAGACTTCTTTGACTAAACGATTTGTTTTGTTCATTTCAAAATCGGGACGTGGTGGATTAATTTCCCAACGTGGCTTCTGGTCTGTGTTATAGACTAACCACGGGGCTTGGGTATCTGCAAAAACAATTCGCTCTTGAAGGTAAATGGAATCTGGGGTTACTGAAACAATATTGTAACCGCCAAATTCGGCTTTTGCTCGTAAATTTGAACGTGCCATAGCTGCATTTGCGCCCTCAAAATTCAGCTTATTATTGTTATGCCCGTGTCCGCACAACATAAGTTGCACATTGTAAGGACGAAAGGCATCTAACACTTCAAACCAGTTGTTTAATGAATTGTCCATTGGATAATGATTGACATAGATTATTGGGGTTTCTTTGTCTATCTGCTTCAATTCATTGAAAAACCAGGTGAGGTTCTCACGGGGAATTTGCCCGGGTCCCATTCTCATATTGGGTCCTGAGGCTAATCCTATAAATCGATATCCTTTGTATTCAAAACCAAAAGTCTCTGCTCCAAAAATGCGCAAAAAACTGTTCGTTCCACTCTCCGACCAATTGGAATCATGGTTACCGGGAAGCACATAAAACGGTTTCTGTAAACCAGTTAAGATGTTCTTGGCTGTCGCTAGCTCAACATCTGAACCAAATTCAGTAACATCTCCTGATACTATGACAAAATCTATATCGGGCTGACTATTAATGTCTTGAACTGTACGACATAAATCTGTATCGTTATTGGGATTACCAATATGGGTGTCTGTGACAATGGCAAACTTGAAAGGTTCTACTTTACTTTGCGGTAAAGCACTTAACGACAGACATATAATGGTAATAAAGAGAAGTAAACGTTTCATTATTTTTGCTTATTTGTACTTTTAAAATATTCGCTAAAATACAATGCTTGATACTTGATTGAATTCTTCCAATAATCCCAATTATGTACACCGGGACGGGATATGTAATCGTGTGGGATATTTCTGTACAGCAATTCTTCGTGCAATTTCTCGTTAACTTTATAAAAGAAATCGTCTGTACCACAGTCAATAATTATCTTTAACGAATTGGGTGTCAGCAGATATAATTGATTTATAACCGTGTTCTTTTCCCAATTTTCGGGATACTCACTTTGTTTACCTAATCGTTCTGATAAGCCCCAGTTATTAGGAAACGGTCTGATATCAACACCTCCACTCATACTACCGCATGCACCAAATATGTCCTGATTTCGAAAAGCTAAATATAATCCACCATGTCCACCCATGCTCAAACCGGTTATAGCCCTACCCTCACGAGTTGAAATAGTTTTGTAGTTTCTGTCTATCCAATCGATCAATTCTTCTGTGATATAAGTTTCGTACTTAAAGGTTGAATCTACCGGACTGTCAAAATACCAACTTGACTGATGTCCATCGGGTGTAACAACGATCATATTATGGGTATCGGAAATCTCTTTGACTTCTGAAGTGTTGCCCCATGAAGTCTGATCCCCACCATGACCGTGCAAAAGATACAGTACAGGAAACTTTGATGTACTTTTTGAATAGGATTCAGGTGTGATAACTATGGCTTTAATTTGTTTTTGCATAGTTTTACTGAAAACAGTAACGGTGTCCACATTTGCCGACCAAACAGTGGTGAACAATATGGAAAAGAATAAAAGCGTCAATAAAATTCGTTTCATTATTATGTTTGTTTTAAGAGTTTTCAAAGATAATCAGAATCCTGTTATCTGAAGAATCTATAATTGGCAAATTATGTTCAAAGAACTATTTCATGTATTTTTTGTTTTATTATGAGATAATAATTAACACTAAAATAAATGGATGTACAATTAAAACTTGAGAAAAAGAAAGGTCGGTTTTTCATCAATAAAGATGATGCCCAAATTGCAGAACTTGATTTTATTCTGGAAGCAAATGTTATGGATGCATATCACACGGGTGTAAGGAAAGAATTTGAAGGTCAGGGAATTGCGGGAATTCTTTTCGATGAAATGATTAAGTACGCACGCGATAATAGTTACAAAGTTATTCCTACATGTCCTTATATTTTAGCTAAATTCCGCAGACATCCTGACGATTTTGCAGAAATTTGGGTCAAAGATGAAGAATAGTCTCTTTTAAATATTGACTAGTTAAACTATCTCTAATTATATAAGTCTAAATATCCATATAAATAAAAGTAATACAATGGGATTGAATTTTGAGACAATCAGCGCAATTGCACTTGGCATAGGACTAAGTGCCAGTACAGGTTTCAGAGTGTTTATTCCACTACTCGTTGCCAGCATAGCAGCCTATTTTGGTATTTTGCCACTGGGCGAAAGCTTTGAGTGGTTGGGATCTTTACCGGCTTTAATTTGTTTTGGTATAGCTGCTATAGTAGAGGTTCTCGCATATTACATCCCTTTTGTGGATAACTTATTAGACAGTATTGCAACTCCTTTATCAATTGTTGCAGGTACATTATTAATGACATCGGTTTTTCCCTCAGATAATGAGTGGATGAAGTGGATTATGGGATTTGTAGTCGGTGGTGGAGCGGCTGTCACAGTACAAAGCGGAACTGCACTAGCTCGACTTGCATCATCTCAATTTACTGCAGGTACTGCCAATCCGGTATTCTCAACAACCGAAGGTGTTGCTTCAATAGGTGTTGCAATCATGTCCCTGATTACTCCTATTTTAATAGGAATATTGGTAATTATTTTTCTAATAATTTTATTAAGGTTCATAGTTAAAAGTCTGCATAAGAGAAAGAACAATTTGACTGAGAATGGAGAATTAAACAGATAAATATAAATCATTCGCAATCTCAATTCTTAGATATCATTTTTTGAATCATTCTGTTAGTTAATTTATTTTAAAATATTCGTTTTATAGCTAGCATTTTGTACTATTTACCTTAAATCGAAGTCAGACTGATAGTTGAAAGTTTCTTTCATAAGAATTTATGTTCTCAACATGCGATTAAATCGGATTCAGGGCTGAATTAAACAAGATTTTATTTATTCTTTTAACAGACTAATTCATTTGTTAATTGAATAATTTTCGTAAATTTGTAGATAAATTATCGGAATAAAATATATATTATTTTTATGTCAGAAATCATAGGGCATATATCTCAAATTATTGGACCAGTAGTAGATGTAGCATTCGAGTTATCAGATAAGGACTTGGACAAACTACCGCCAATAGATGAGGCACTTACAATAGATAGAGGCAATGGAAACATCCTTGTACTTGAGGTTCAACAGCACATCGGTGAAAACACGGTTCGTACTGTTGCAATGGATAGTACTGATGGTTTAATGCGTGGAGTAGAAGTTCGAACTGCTGGTAAATCGATATCAATGCCGGTAGGTGATCAAGTAAAAGGCAGATTGATGAATGTGATTGGCAACCCAATCGACGGATTAAAGCCACTCAGCAGAGAAGGTGAATATCCAATTCATCGTGAAGCTCCTAAATTTGAAGATCTTACTACATCGGAAGAAATTCTCTATACTGGAATTAAAGTAATCGACCTTCTCGAACCTTATTCAAAGGGTGGTAAAGTAGGTTTATTTGGTGGTGCTGGCGTTGGAAAAACAGTACTTATCATGGAGTTAATCAACAATATAGCAAAAGGGCACAGTGGTTTTTCTGTATTTGCTGGTGTTGGTGAACGTACTCGTGAAGGAAATGATTTATTACGTGAAATGATAGATTCCGATGTAATTAAATATGGCGAAGAGTTCAAGAAAAGCATGGATGAGGGCCATTGGGATCTTAGTAAAGTTGATTATAACGAAGTTTCAAAGTCTCAAACTACTTTGGTCTTTGGTCAAATGAATGAACCTCCTGGTGCACGTGCTTCAGTTGCTTTATCTGGATTATCAGTAGCTGAATCATTTCGTGACCAAGGTGAAGGAAATGATATTCTTCTTTTTATTGATAATATTTTCCGTTTCGTGCAGGCAGGATCTGAGGTTTCAGCACTTCTTGGTCGTATGCCATCAGCAGTTGGATACCAACCGACTTTGGCTTCTGAAATGGGTGCTTTGCAAGAACGCATTACATCTACAAAGCATGGTTCAATCACTTCTGTTCAAGCAGTATATGTTCCTGCGGATGACTTAACAGACCCTGCTCCGGCAACAACTTTCTCTTATTTGGATGCGACTACAGTGCTAAGCCGCAAAATATCATCGCTAGGTATTTTCCCAGCAGTTGATCCTTTAGAATCAACATCGCAAATACTTTCACCTGAAGTCGTTGGCGAAGAACATTATAACGTAGCATCACGTGTAAAACAGATTTTACAGCGGAATAAAGAATTACAGGATATAATCTCTATCCTTGGCATGGAAGAATTATCTGATGAGGACAGACTAACTGTAAACCGAGCAAGAAAAATTCAACGATTCCTTTCTCAACCATTTCAAATGGCTTCACAATTTACGGGTGTCCCTGGTGTTATGGTCCCAATAAAAGAAACTATCAGAGGTTTTAAAATGATTCTTGACGGTGATATGGATGAATATCCCGAAATGGCATTTCTTAACGTTGGCACGATTGATGAAGCTATTGAAAAAGGTGAAAAATTGATTGAACAATCAAAACAAATATAAGATTTACATTAACTTATTTAGTTTCTAAATAATGCAATTGGATATACTTACACCTGAAAAAAAATACTTTAGTGGAGAAGTATCAAGTGTTTCAGTTCCTGGAACTGTAGGCTCATTTTCCATGCTAAAAGATCATGCTCCAATCATTTCATTGTTGAAAAAAGGGAAAATTTCGTATGTTCATAATGAAAAAACCACAACACTATCTATCTTGAACGGTGTAGTGGAAATGAATAATAATAAGATAACAATTCTTATCGAATCTGTTAAAGATTAATTATGAAAAGTTTACTAAACCATTTTCTGATTATACTTACACTTGTAATGTTATTTTTTGGCGTAGGGATTCAATGGATTCAAACGACATTTTTTTCAGAAACAGTATTTAAGGGTTATTGGATTTTGCCAATATTCTTTTTTGTAGTCGGGGTAGTACTATTATTAATACTTGGAAAAGCGGTTAAATCAGATTCGAAAAATCTCATCAAAAAATACATGGTTATGAAAGTGGCAAAAGTAATTTGCAGCTTAATATTAGTCGTCATTTATTGGGTTGTGAATAAAGCAGATATCTATAATTTTGCGGTTATGTTCATTATTTATTACCTATTATTTTTGATAATAGAAACATATATGCTTCTCAAATTAGAAAAATGGATGAAAGAAGAATTAGAAAGATTGGACAAAATGTTGAAACAATCAAATAAAAATAAGGAACAACAGAATATTATAAATGAAAAGTAAGATCAACATTTATTATCTACTCATTATATGTTTGCTGTTCGTTTCAACTTCGTTAAGATCGGCAGAACAATCTTCTTCAGAGAATGCATCTAAAGAAGGTGATGTTAAAGAATTGATTCTGGGACATATAGCCGATTCATATGAGTGGCATGTTTTTAGTAGTGGCGATATTCATGTAACAATACCATTACCAATTATTCTTTATAGCAAATCTAAGGGTTGGAATATTTTTATGTCTAATAAATTTCATCAGAATGACGGCTCATATAATGGATACTACATTTCAGATAAAGGTATACATAAAGACAAAATTATTGAAAGAGACGCATTAGGAAATGAAAGCAGACCATTAGATTTATCACTAACAAAAAATGCAGCATCATTATTGATGGCATCTATCCTATTGATCATCATTGTAATGATTGTTGCACGGTCATATCGACAGGATCCGATTAATCCTAAGAAAGGATTTATCGGGATGATGGAGATACTAATTGTTTCAATAAACAATGATATTATTAAACCTACTATTGGTGAAGGTTCTGACAAATATGCACCATATTTATTGACACTCTTCTTTTTTATATTTATAAATAATCTATTGGGATTGATACCGATCTTTCCTGGTGGGGCAAATGTTACTGGTAATATAGCCATAACATTAGTCTTGGCATTAACAACTTTTTTTGTTGTTACTTTTTCAGGAACAAAAGAATATTTCAAAGATATATTCTGGCCTGATGTTCCGACATGGTTGAAAGTTCCCATTCCATTAATGCCCGCAATTGAATTAGTAAGTGTAATAACGAAGCCATTTACGTTGATGATTCGTCTATTTGCAAATATTATGGCCGGACATTCTATTGTACTTGGATTAACCTGTGTTATCTTTGTGACAGTAAGTTTAGGGACAGCAATAAATGCTACTATGACAGGAGTTGCAGTTGTATTTGTTGTTTTTATGGATTTTGTTGAACTATTAGTTGCCTACATTCAGGCATATGTATTTACTATACTGACAGCTCTTTATATTGGAATGGCACGAATAAAACCGCATCATACAAAACATATCGAGGAATCAGTAATTGAGGATTAAAAAAAGGGTAAATTTTCAAATTATATAATAACGATTATTAAAACTAACATTATGTTATTACTTTCAATTTTATTACAAGCTGCTGAAGCAGGTTTAGGAACATTGGGATTATCATTGGGAACAGGAATTGCAGCTATTGGAGCTGGCATTGGAATTGGCAAAATCGGTAGTTCTGCAATGGAGGGAATTGCTCGTCAACCCGAAGCAGCAGGCGATATTCGTTCAACAATGATTATTGCTGCGGCACTTATCGAAGGTGTTTGTTTGTTTGCAGTAGTAGTTTGTGGTTTCATTCTTTAAAAAACTAAAAAAGAATGTCTCTATTAACTCCTGAACCTGGTCTCGTGTTTTGGATGCTCATTGCATTCGGCATTGTTGTGTTCATATTAGTAAAGTTCGGATTTCCGGTTATAATTAAATCGGTCAATACACGAAATGCCTATATCGACGACTCCTTGCTGGCTGCAAAAAAAGCACATGATGAACTTGCTACTGTTAAGAAAAGCAGCGAAGCACTTATAGGACAAACACGTCACGAACAAGGTAAACTCATTGAAGAGTCAGCCAAAACACGTGATCAGATGATTGAAATGGCGAAAGTTAAAGCTAAAGAAGAAGCTGATAAGATAATATCGAGCGCCAGGATACAAATTCAAGCAGAAAAGGAGAATGCATTGAGGGAAGTAAGAAGTGAAATTGCTCTCCTATCGATAGATATTGCTGAAAAAGTACTTCGCCAAGAATTAGATAAGAATGAAAAGCAAATGAGTATGATAGACCGTTTGCTTGATGAAATTGAAATATCTAAATCATAAACTGAAATGAATGAAGGATTAATCTCTTCGAGATATGCAACAGCATTGTTGAATTTTGCTACTCAAAATGATGAGGAGAAAAAGGTATATGCAGAAATGACATTCCTTGCTCAAATATTCAAGATAGTAAAAAAATTACAACAAAGTTTGTCAAGTCCAGTTGTATCAAAATCAAAAAAGAAAAAGATCCTTTTAACGGCAGTCGGAGGTAATGTATCCAACAGTATGGATAAGTTTTTTGACCTGCTAATAGAAAACAAACGAGAAAGCAAACTTGAATCCATCGCTAATCGATTTACAGAACTCTATAGAAAGCGTCATGATATTCATTTAGGAACGCTAACTACAGCAGTAAAGACCGATCCTAGTGTAATTGAGCGGTTAAAGGTTATGATTGAGAAACAAATTGGAGGAAAGGTTGAATTTACGAGTGAGGTAAATCCAGATATCGTTGGAGGTTTCATACTTCAAGTTGAGGATTATAGGTGGGATGCCAGCATTTCCGGTCAATTGAATCGAATTAAGAAAGAATTAAAACAAGTAAACAAAATATAATTGAAATCATACAAGTAATCAGCTTGTTAACGATGCAAAAATATGTCTGATAATTCAATAAAGACAAGTGAAGTTTCCAAAGTGTTGCAGATGCAACTAGAAGGAATAGACACTGATGTCAAATATAAAGAGACCGGTGTTGTAATGAGAGTGAGCGATGGAGTTGTCCGAATTTTTGGATTGCGCAATGCCCAGTCTAACGAATTACTAGAATTCGAAAATGGCTTAGAAGCAATTGTGATGAATCTAGAAGAAGACAATGTTGGCGCCGTCTTATTAGGGGCTTCGTTTGAAGTAAAGGAAGGAGATATTGTAAAGCGCACTAATCGTGTAGCCTCCATATTTGTTGGAGAAGGTATGCTTGGAAGAGTAATAAACACTCTAGGCCAACCAATTGACGGAAAAGGGAAAATATCAGGTGAACTACTTGAATTACCTCTTGAAAGAAAAGCTCCTGGTGTAATCTTTCGTCAGCCTGTGGATACTCCTTTGCAAACAGGTTTAAAATCTGTTGATGCTATGATTCCAATTGGTAGAGGTCAGCGCGAACTAATTATTGGAGACCGCCAAACCGGAAAATCAAGTATTGCTATTGACACCATTATCAATCAAAGGAAAAACTATGAAAATGGTGATCCTGTTTATTGTATATATGTAGCAATTGGACAAAAAGGGTCCACAGTAGCCTCAATTGTAAATACTCTAACTGAGTATGGAGCAATGCCATATACAACTATCGTTGCAGCAAACGGTTCAGACCCGGCAGCTATGCAATATTACGCACCATTTGCCGGTGCAGCCATTGGAGAATATTTCCGTGATACCGGTAGGAATGCTTTAGTTGTTTATGATGATTTATCGAAACAGGCAGTCGCATACCGAGAAGTATCATTGATTCTACAACGCCCTTCAGGACGTGAAGCCTATCCGGGAGATATTTTTTATCTTCACTCAAGATTACTGGAACGCGCTGCACGTATAATTACACAGCAAGAGGTTGCTGAAAACATGAACGACCTTCCCGAAAGTCTCAAAGGCAAAGTTAAGGGTGGAGGTTCACTTACAGCACTTCCTATTATTGAAACCCAAGCTGGCGACGTATCAGCGTATATTCCAACAAACGTAATTTCAATTACAGACGGTCAGATATTTTTGGATACAGACTTGTTTAATCAAGGAAATCGTCCGGCAATCAATGTTGGTATTTCAGTATCTCGTGTGGGTGGTAATGCACAAATAAAGCCGATGAAAAAAGTTGCCGGTACATTAAAGATCGACCAGGCTCAATATCAGGAATTGGCAGCATTTACCAAATTTGGTGGAGATATGGATAAAGTAACCGCTATGACTATAAATAAAGGATTAAAGAATGAGCGATTACTTGTTCAAGCACTTCATGATCCTATGAGTGTTGAAAAACAGGTTACTGTTCTTTATTGCGGTACAAATGGACTATTAGCAAATGTTCCCATCGACAAAGTGCAAGAATTTGAAAAGCAGTTTCTAAATTCTATAGAGATCCATCATCAAAAAGATGTGCTTGATGTAATTAGAAGTGGAAAAATTGACGATGATGTTACTCGTAAAATAAGGCTCACTGCCGCTGAAACAATTAAACAAATCGTAAAATAATTTTAATTCACTGGAAATGGCTTCTTTAAAAGAAATAAAATCTCGAATTCAATCAGTCAAATCAACGCAGAAAATCACATCAGCGATGATGATGATTTCTTCTGCCAAATTAAAGAAAGCCCAGTATACAATAGAGAATCTGTATCCTTACGAAAAGAAGATGGATGAATTACTGAGTATTTTCTTAAGTTCAGAATTTGATTATCCATCTCCTCTTTCAGAAATTCGCAAAGTCAAACGTGTTGCAATTGTTGCATTCTCATCCAACTCAAGTTTGGCAGGCAGATTCAATAATAATGTAATTAACAAACTAAAAGAAACTGTAAAGAATTACCAACATCTTGAAAAAGAGGACATTCTCATCTACCCTTTTGGAGATAAAGTAGCAAAGGCTACAAAAGCTTTAGGATTTATACCACAAGGTAATTATAATGATGAGAGTGAAACTCCTTCTTATGATATGGCACAAGTATTTACAGGAAAGTTGATTGACTTGTTCCTTGCTAAAAAAATTGATGAGGTAGTTCTAATTTACCACCATTTCAAAAACAGGGCAAACCAGGTCCTTACAACAGAAACATTTCTTCCAATACAATTAAAGCCGGTAAATCCAAATCAAATGACATTAGATTATCTTGTTGAACCGGATAAGACAACCATCATTAATCTGTTGATTCCTAATGTGTTAAAACTTAAATTCTATACAGTTCATGCCGATTCAGTCACTTCAGAACATGCAGCACGAGCAATGGCAATGCAGATTGCAACAGACAATGCAGATGATTTGATTAGTGAACTGACCATTCAGCACAACAAATTGCGTCAACAGTCCATCACAAATGAATTGCTTGATATTGTCAGCGGTTCATTCGGGAAAAAGAAATAGCACACATACCGAGTAAGCTTTCGATATATTTTTTGGGATAAAAGTAATGGAATTTGAGATAAATTTCATTGGACCATAGTGAGACCATAGTGAGAGGAGCGTGAGACCATGGTGAAAGTTGTACCGATAGTGCATTGAAGTAATGTGAGACAATAATTACCCCTTACCTAAATATCACCCTACTTATCTTATTAAATCGATCCTTTCTCGGTATTTATTTTCAGATACTCATAAAATGCTAATTGTGCCCTCACCAGCGGCTGATCATCATGTTTAAAAATATTTTCCATATTTTCATCCACCCAAACCGCACTTTGATTATCTGAAAGTTGAATGTTCAGCATATCTATCAACTGTTTCTTAAGACGTTCCGACTTAATTGGGAATGCTGATTCAATTCTGCGCCGCAAGTTTCGCTCCATCCAGTCGGCCGATGAAAGATACACATTTTCATGTCCTTCATTAAAGAAATACCAAACGCGACTGTGCTCCAAATAAGCATCCACAATTCTGGTAACTTTAATATTCTTACTATACGACTGATTAGGGATTAAACAGCAAACTCCTCTTACAATAAGATCAATCTTAACTCCAGCTTCACTAGCCACATATAAAGCATTAATCATTTCTTTGTCTTCCAAACTATTCATTTTAAGAATGATGCGCCCTACCCCCCCCTGCTTTACGTTAGTAATTTCACGATAAATCATTTTTAATATTTCCGGAACCATATTAAATTGGGCTACTAACAAGTGTTTAAATTCTCTATGATGTGGCTTTCCTTCCAAAATATTAAATATCTCATCAATATCATGAATAATATCTTTGTCGGAAGTCAGCAATCCGCAATCAGAGTATTGCCTTGCTGTCTTTTCATTAAAGTTACCCGTACTGAGATAAGCATAACCTTTTAACGGTTGATCCGGTTCGTTGCTTCTTTTTCTAACATATGCCAGTTTAGCATGCACTTTTAGTCCCGGCAAGCTATAAATCACATTTATTCCCGCCTCTTGCATCATTTCGGCAGAAATAAAATTATTCTCCTCGTCGAACCGCGCTTTCATCTCAACAAACACCGTTACTTTCTTTCCATTTTTAGCTGCACTGATAAGTGAATTTATGACCGCCGAATTTTCTGCAACTCGATACTGCGTGACTTTTATTTCCAAGACTTTTGGATCAAAAGCAGCCTGCATCAAAAACCGAAGCAGATAATCAAACGATTGAAATGGGAAATTTAGAAGCACATCCTGATTACGCAAAACCCTGAGAATGGAAGTGTTATCCTCTAATACAGGTACACGCAAAGGTGCCGGCAACTGTCGTTTCAGACGCTGTCCCACCGGATTTGGAAGTTTGGATAGTTCCTGAAGATTTAAATACTTTCCCGATGGAAGAAGTTCCTCCTCTTCAATTTCGTACGATTCACATAAATATTTTAAGAAATAATTAGACATACTCCGATCGTACTGAAAACGTGTTACCGCTCCAATTTTTCTTTTTCGCACTTTCTTGAGTATCTTTTCAGCTATATTATTCTGGTCTTCGTTTTCTAAAGTGAAATCAGCATCGCGAGAAATAGTGATGCTGTAACAATCAATAATTTCATAACCGGGAAAAACACTGCTTAGATTAGCTTTAATTATATCATCAATAAACATGATAAAATATTTTCCATCAAACGAAGGCAACTCGATAAACCGTGGAATCTTTGTATAAGGAATTTTCATGATGGCATAAGTATATTGTGATTCGCTTCCACCTGTTCTCTTCTTTTTCTTTTTTAGTAGACTGACAACCTGATAAATACGACCGTCTTGAATGAATGAATGGATGTCGTCTTTCTGTATTATCATCGGTTGCAGATAAGGGAAAACTTCTTCGTTAAAATATTTCTCTACAAATGGTTTATGAAATGGATTTACATCATGCGTTTGATACAAAATGATATGATTCCTCTCCAACTCGGGCAAAATCATTAAATTGAATATATAATTATATTCTTTTTGATGCTCTGTCACAATCTCTCTGATCTGCGTTAATACTTGAAGAGCTTCTTCAACGGTTTCGTCACGTTCAACGCTGTCAATCAAGGAACTATGATATCCTGAAACGCGCACCTTATAAAATTCTTCAAGATTAGATGAATATATTGACAAGAATTTAATCCGCTCGTAAACAGGAAGTCGTTCATCTTTTGCTTCCATTAATACCCTATGATTAAATGACAACCAGCTGATGTCTCGTTTAAAATATGAATATTGCTCCTTTTCCATAGCAGAATTATAATTATTTTTTGTAAAAATACTAACTTTGTTGAAATAATAAAAGATTGATGAAGAAAATTGGATTATTATCTGACACCCATGATTATTGGGATCCTACTTTTGAAACTTATTTCGAAAATTGCGATGAGATTTGGCATGCGGGCGACATAGGCTCAATGGATGTTGCTAGTAAGTTTGAAGCTTTCAAACCTTTCAGAGCTGTTTACGGAAATATAGATGACTACAGAGTGCGTCTGGCTTTCCCGGAAAAACTTCGGTTTACTGAAGAAAATGTTGAAGTCGTTATCAAACATATCGGTGGATATCCTAATAAATACGATCCTTCAATCCGCAATGAATTGGTTACCAATCCGCCAAAACTTTTTATATCAGGTCATTCGCACATTTTGAAAGTTATGTATGACAACAAATTGAAATGCTTGCACATGAACCCAGGTTCTGCCGGAATTTATGGAATTCATAAAGTCAGAACATTATTGCGTTTTGTTATTGATAATGGAAATATTAGAGATTTGGAAGTAATTGAAATAGCAAAAAGATGGTAGTTTTTTAATATAGATTATACATCAAACCAACTGCGCCTATAATCATAAAAATACTTCCAACAGCCCGGTTCAAAAGAATCAACCCGCTACGATTAAAGTGTTTACGCATTTTTGAAACAATCGATGTAACAACAAACCACCATAAAAGTGCACCAAAAGCAATAGCTGAAATGGCAATAATTATTTGAGTAGTCCCATCTTTAACCGGATTAAACGACATCTGTGTGTATAAAGTCAGAATCACAAAAATAATTGAAACATTGGAGAACGTGAGTACAAACGATGTGGCAAAGTCCTTTAAATACCGGGTCTGCATAGGCAAAACATTAGACGCCCAATCTTTTATTGGATTTGTTCTAAACAATAAAAGCCCAAATCCTATAAGTATAATACTTGAAATCCATAAAAAAGGATGCTTGTTTTCTTCAATGAAATAGGATACTTTTCCAACAGCCAACATGGTTAAAATGGCGTAAACCAAATCAGACAACATTGCTCCCACTCCAGTAGCAAAGCCATGCCAACGCCCTCTCAGCAATGTTCTTTGAATAGTTAACATTCCAATGGGACCCATTGGAGATGAAATTAATAAACCAATAATAATACCCTTTATAATAAATATAAACATATTCTAAATGACCAATAATAGTAAATCAATAGACTTTAATGTTGCAAAGATAAACTCATTTATTAAATCATACAAAAGCGCATCTTATTTTCCTCTTTTGGATTGCTTTTATTAACTTTGTAGCTTATAAGAATATAATCCACTTATCTAATAAGATACAATATTATGATTGTTTTTTTTCAGACTCCCTCTAAAACTGTTATAGCAGTAGATACTTCTGCCGAATTGTCGGCTGAAATGATTCAGCGCTTAAATTGGCTTTTCGGCAATGCAGAAAAATTGGACGTGACCGAGATAAATCAGCGGTTTATTGGACCACGTCGCGAAATGATTACTCCTTGGAGTACATGCGCCGTAGAAATCACTCAAAATATGGGGATTACGGGTATCGACCGTATTGAAGAATATAGTCTTATTTCAGATGAGTATGATCCTATGTTGCAAAGAATTTATGACAAACTGGATCAGAATATCTATAATATCGATAAAAAGCCGGAAGAGATACTTTTTATAGATAATATTTCTGAATATAATGATAAAGAGGGACTTGCACTGAGTTCTGAAGAAGTGAGCTATCTTAATAAGGTAAGCGAAAAAATGAATCGAAAACTTACGGATAGCGAGGTTTTTGGATTCTCACAAGTGAACTCTGAACATTGTCGCCATAAAATATTCAATGGGACATTTGTTATTGATGGCGAAGAAAAAGAGTATTCACTCTTTCAACTCATTAAAAAGACTTCGAAGGTTAATCCAAATGGATTGATTTCTGCATATAAAGATAATGTTGCGTTTTTTGACGGCCCAACTATTGAACAGTTTGCTCCGGCAAGTGGTGATAAGCCCGACTATTTTGAGTCAAAAGATATTGACAGTGTTCTTTCACTAAAAGCTGAAACACATAATTTCCCAACAACAGTTGAACCGTTTAACGGAGCATCTACCGGCACCGGAGGAGAAATACGCGACCGTTTATCGGGTGGAAAAGCATCACTTCCAATTGCAGGAACAGCTGTTTACATGACCTCCTACCCTCGATTAGAAAATGACAGAGCGTGGGAAAAAGCTTTAAATCCAAGAAAATGGTTGTATCAGACACCAGAGCAACTACTTATTAAAGCATCCAATGGAGCTTCGGACTTTGGAAACAAATTTGGGCAACCACTAATCTGTGGTTCTTTACTCACTTTTGAGCATGAAGAGAATTATAAGAAATTCGGGTATGATAAGGTAATCATGCTTGCTGGTGGCGTTGGTTTTGCCAACAAACGTGATGCATTGAAAGAAACACCTGAAACCGGAGAAAAAATTGTTGTTCTTGGTGGCGATAACTATAGAATTGGTATGGGCGGCGGTGCAGTATCTTCCGTTAATACCGGAGAATATTCTTCAGGAATTGAATTGAATGCCGTTCAGCGTGCCAATCCTGAAATGGAAAAACGAGTAGCCAATGTTATTCGTACGCTTTCCGAGTCGGATGAAAATCCAATTGTTTCCATACATGATCATGGTGCAGGAGGACATTTAAACTGTCTTTCAGAGTTAGTTGAACAAACCGGAGGAAAGATTGAACTAGATAGATTACCTGTAGGCGACAAAACACTTTCTGCCAAAGAAATAATTGGAAACGAAAGTCAGGAGCGTATGGGATTGCTTGTGAAAGAGAAAGATATTGAAAGAATTGAGAAAATAGCTTCCCGTGAACGTTCACCGATGTATGTTGTTGGTGAAACGACAGATGATATGAAATTTGTCTTTGAGCAGGATAATGGTATCCGACCTATTGATATGGAACTGGAGGATTTCTTTGGTAAACCACCTGTTACAATAATGAATGATAATACCGTTGAAGAAGAATTTGCTGCACCTGAATACGATATTGATAATTTAGATTCATATATCGAAAATGTGTTACGACTGGAAGCCGTTGCTTGTAAAGATTGGCTGACAAACAAAGTCGACCGCTCGGTAACAGGTAAAGTAGCTCGTCAACAATGTCAGGGTGAAATTCAGTTGCCACTAAGCGACCTTGGTGCTGTAGCACTGGATTATAAAGGATTTGTAGGGATGGCTACATCTATAGGACATGCCCCTCAAGTTGGATTAGTCGACCCTGCTGCCGGATCCGTTATGTCTGTTGCAGAAGCACTTACAAATATTGTATTTGCTCCTCTCTCAAATGGTTTACAAAGTGTTTCGCTGAGCGCCAATTGGATGTGGCCATGCCGAAACGAAGGTGAAGATGCAAGATTGTACAAGGCCGTTGAAGCTTGTTCCGATTTTGTTTGTGATCTTGGAATCAATATTCCAACCGGGAAAGATTCTCTGTCAATGACTCAGAAATATAACGATTTCAATGTACTTTCTCCGGGAACTGTGATTATTTCTGCTTCTGGTGAGGTAAAAAATATTCGAAAGATTGTTTCTCCTGTATTAGCTTATATTAAAGGCACATATCTGTATTATATTGATTTTTCATGCGATTCATTACGTCTTGGAGGATCAGCTTTGGCTCAAACCCTAAGTAAAGTTGGGGACGAAGTGCCCACAGTTACAGATGCTGAATATTTCAAGAATTCTTTCGATGCAGTACAAGAACTTTTAAATCGGGGATTGATTTTAGCTGGTCATGACATCTCTGCCGGTGGTATGATTACAACAATGCTGGAAATGTGCTTTGCGAATGCTGAAGGAGGATTGGAAGCTCGTCTTGATAAGATTCGCTATTCTGATCTGATGAAAATACTTTTCGCTGAAAATCCGGGAGTGCTTATTCAGGTAAAACATCATCATCTGGTGGAAAAGATTCTGGATGATTATGGCATTGGCTTTGCTATTGTGGCAAGACCTATTGAAGAACGCAAGCTGATTATAGAAAAGGATGAATTCAAAACGGAACTGGATATAGATAAGCTTCGTGATGTTTGGTACAAAACTTCTTATCTCTTGGATCGTAAACAAAGTGGCGAAGTTTGTGCTAAAGAACGATTCGAAAACTATAAAGAACAACCACTTAAATTCCAATTTAACAATTCGTTTACAGGAAAATTTGAGGACTTAGGTCTTGATCCTAATAGAAAAGAAAAAACAGGATTGAAAGCGGCTATCATACGCGAAAAAGGTACAAATGGCGAACGAGAAATGGCTTACTCACTCTATCTGGCAGGATTTGATGTGAAAGATGTTCACATGACCGACTTAATTTCAGGTCGTGAGACATTGGAAGATATTCAATTTGCCGTTTTCTGCGGTGGTTTCTCTAATTCAGATGTTTTGGGTTCTGCCAAGGGATGGGCCGGCGGTTTTCTTTATAACGAAAAGGCTAACAAGGCGTTGAAGAACTTTTTCGCAAGAGAAGATACGTTGAGCCTTGGAATTTGTAACGGTTGCCAATTGTTAATGGAACTTGGTCTTATTTATCCTGAGTTGGGAGAAAATCATCCTAAAATGAAACATAATCTTTCTCACAAATTCGAGTCTACTTTTGTTAGTGTAGAAATTCAACCTAACAACTCGGTTATGTTCAAATCTTTGACGGGTACCAAATTGGGGATTTGGGTTGCTCATGGCGAAGGTCGGTTTGATCTGCCAGAAGAGGAATCACAATATAATATTGCTGTTAAATATATCTATGATAATTATCCAGGAAATCCTAACGGTTCAAGTTATGAAGCAGCAGCGGTTTGCTCAAACGACGGGCGACATCTGGCAATGATGCCTCATCTTGAACGTACTATTTTCCCTTGGCAAAATGCATACTATCCTTTTGAATATCACAAGAATGATGTCACTCCTTGGATGGAGGCTTTTGTAAATGCAAGAGAATGGATCAAAAATCATAAATAAGTTACACTCATTCACAATATTAAAACTACTCTAACCCCCACACTTTGAGTTAAATATTAAAGTGTGGGGAATGGAAGTAAAGAACAATTTTTTAATGAATCAAAATATATTTGAAATTGAGATGAAAGTGCGTGACTACGAGTGCGACGCTCAAGGTCACGTAAATAATGCAAATTATCAACACTATTTAGAGGTTACTCGCCATGAATTTATGGAAAAATCAGGGCTGAATTTCTTCGACTTACATAACAAAGGAATTGATGCAGTGGTTTCACGCGTCGCAATTCGCTACAAAATCCCTTTAATTGGTATGGACGTTTTCAAATGCACAATTAGTCAGATTGAACGCGTTAGTCTGAAATATATATTTCATCAAGAAATCATTCGCTTGTCTGATAACGTGTTATGTACCAAAGGAAAAGTTGAAGTTGTGACTCTCATCAATGGTAAACTGGCTCAACCCGATATTCTTGATGAGGCATTTAAAGATTATCTATAATGGTTTCCGATAAATCTATATACCAAATTGCCCTTACACAAATAAAAGGGATAGGATTAACACTTGCGCGAACACTAATGCAGATTATTGGCGACGAGGAGGCAATATTCAAAGAAAGTACTAAGAATCTGGAACAAATACCGCGTATTTCGCGACGATTAATCAGCGAAATTCGTAATCCTGAAGTAATGAAACGTTCGGAAGAGGAACTGATGTTTGTAGAAAAGAATGCAATCGACCTTCACTTTTTCACGTCACCGCTTTATCCTCAACGACTTACCAATTGTGTTGATGCTCCAATACTCATTTATTCTAAAGGGAATACCGATTTTAACTGTGCAAAAACAATTAGTATTGTTGGAACAAGACATGCATCTGAATATGGCAAACAATGTTGTGAGAAAATAGTAAAAGAACTTTCTGAAAGAATTCCTGATTTATTAATAATAAGTGGATTAGCTTTTGGAATTGATATTTGTGCTCACCGCGCAGCATTAAAGAATAATCTTTCAACTATTGCTGTCTTGGGTCATGGATTGGATAGAATTTATCCAGCTGGTCATAGAAAAACCGCTGTTGAAATGCTCAGTCATGGGGCATTGATTTCTGAATTTCCTTCTAAGACAAGTCCAGAAGGGTTTAATTTTGTGAAACGAAACAGAATTGTTGCAGGAATGGCTGATGCAGTTATAGTTATTGAATCGGCGAATAAAGGGGGTTCACTTATCACAGCCGACATAGCTAACTCTTATTTTCGAGAGGTTTTTGCAATACCCGGAAGAATTACGGATATTCATTCGGTGGGTTGTAACAAACTCATAACAGAAAATAAAGCTGTATTATTTCAAGACACTGAGAGTTTCTTGAAACAAATGGGCTGGAATAATGATGCAAAACCACAACCTAAACAACGTGAGTTATTTGTGGATCTTAATGAAGAAGAAGAAAAAGTTGTAAATGTATTGTTTGGTAAAGATTCAATGCAGGTAAACTTGTTGGCTCTAGAACTAAATACACCTATTGCCGACTTGTTTTTCACTTTACTCGAACTCGAAATGAAGAATATAGTAAAAGCATTACCTGGTGGCCTTTACAAATTGATTTGATTGAAATCATAAATAATAGGCTTATTTCTTTTAATGCCGTAGAATAATTTTATAACTTTAACCCTTCAAACAATAATTAAAGTATTAAACATGGGATTAACTGTTGGCGATAAAATTCCTGAAATATTGGGAGTGAATCAAAATGACAAAGAAATAAAATCAAGTGATTATAAAGGTAAAAAATTGGCTTTATATTTTTATCCAAAAGATAATACTCCGGGATGTACAGCAGAAGCTTGTAGTCTTAGAGATGGATATGAAGATCTATTAGATGCTGGATATCAAATTGTTGGTGTAAGTGTAGACAGTAAAGCTTCACATCAAAAATTCATTGATAAGTTTTCTTTACCTTTTGAATTAATTGCCGACACAGATAAGAAATTGGTTGAACAATTTGGAATTTGGCAAGAAAAAACAATGATGGGCAAAAAATATATGGGTACTGTTCGTACAACATTCCTTATTGATGAAAACGGAATAATTGAACACCTTATAGCTGGTAGAAATATTGATACTAAAAACCATGCTGAACAAATTTTAAGACTGATAAAATAAAACAGAGACAATTCAAATTATATTATTATGGCTAATACAGAAAAAGAAAAAGAAGTAGATGGTAACAAAAGCGAAAAAATGAAAGCTTTGCGTGCTGCAATGGATAAAATAGAAAAGACATACGGCAAGGGCTCAATTATGAAAATGGGAGACGAAAAAGTTGAAGATATGGCCGTAATATCTTCAGGTTCAATAGGTTTAAACATTGCGCTTGGTGTGGGAGGCTATCCAAGAGGTCGTGTCATAGAAATCTATGGTCCTGAATCTTCGGGTAAAACAACTTTGGCTATTCATGCTATTGCTGAAGCACAAAAAGCCGGTGGTGTTGCTGCTTTTATTGATGCTGAACATGCTTTCGACAGGTTTTATGCCGAAAAACTGGGAGTTGACATAGATAATCTTCTTATTTCTCAACCTAATAGCGGTGAAGAAGCACTGGAAATTACTGAACAACTTATTCGTTCTTCAGCAATCGATATTATAGTGATTGACTCAGTTGCGGCTCTTACTCCAAAAAAAGAAATTGAAGGTGATATGGGAGATTCAAATGTCGGACTTCAAGCTCGATTGATGTCTCAAGCTTTAAGAAAACTAACGGGCGCAATAAGCAAAACCAATACAACATGTATATTTATCAATCAGTTACGTGAAAAAATTGGTGTAATGTTTGGTAATCCGGAAACAACAACCGGAGGAAATGCACTGAAGTTCTATGCTTCTATTCGACTTGATATCCGTGGAAATGGATCACCTTTGAAAGAGGGTGAAGAAATGATTGGTAAACCAACTCGTGTGAAAGTGGTTAAAAACAAAGTCGCTCCTCCTTTCCGTAAAGCTGAATTTGATATAATGTACGGTGAAGGTATTTCAAAATTAGGAGAAATAGTTGATATGGGCGCTGAACTTAATGTTATCAAGAAAAGCGGTTCATGGTATAGTTATAATGATACCAAACTTGCACAAGGTAGAGATGCTACAAAACAAGTGCTAAAAGACAATCCGGACTTGGCTGATGAGCTGGAAAAATTAATTTATGAAGCGCTGGCTGCAAAATAATTCATCTAAACGAGATTCCATAAAGGAGTCTCGTTTATAGTTTTTATATCATTCTAATTATTGCTATAAAATTGATGGGAACACATTATCGGTCACTAACTAATGAGGAAATAAAAACACTTGAACTTAATTACTGTACGCATGAAGATTGGTCACAAGTATTTGTAAAAAAGCCATTCAATCCCAACTACATAAAAAACACTCAATTTTCAGGGGTTATTTATTTAGGATTACTGGAAAAGAATTTTATTCTTACCGGTGGATTAAAAAAACATGCCTGCATTAATAATGCTGTTATCCATAATTGCACCATTGGTGATAATGTTGTTATCGAAAACATTCAGAATTATATTGCGAACTATCATATTGGAGATGATTGCTTTATACAAAATATAGATGTGATTTTAGTTGATGGTAAAACTTCTTTTGGAAATGGAATAGAAGTAAATGTTCTGAACGAAACTGGTGGAAGTGAAGTGCATATTTACGATAAACTGTCTTCTCATTTTGCATATATTTATGCTCTTTATAAATGTCGTCCACAACTAATTAAACAGATGAAAGTAATCATTGATAAATATACTAATGATCAATCATCAGATATGGGTTTTATTGGCAAGAATTGTAAGATAGTTAATGTTGGGTATATTAAAAATGTGAAAATAGGTTCGTATTGCAAAATAACGGGTGCTATGAAACTGAAAAACGGGTGTATAAATAGCAATGAAATTGCTCCTGTTTATGTTGGAAGAAACGTAATTGCTGAGGACTTTATTATTTCTTCTGGTTCTCATATTGATGGTGGAAGCATCATAACCAGATGTTTTGTAGGTCAGGCTTGTCTTTTGGGACATGGATATTCGGCATCTGATTCTCTATTCTTTAGTAATTGTCAGGGTGAGAATGGCGAGGCATGTGCCCTTTTTGCCGGTCCTTATACAGTCACACACCATAAATCTACGTTGTTAATTGCAAGTATGTTTTCTTTTATGAATGCTGGATCAGGCTCTAACCAAAGCAATCATTTGTACAAATTAGGTCCAATTCATCATGGTATTGTTGAGCGCGGAGCAAAAACAACTAGTAATTCGTATGTGCAATGGCCTTCAAAAGTAGGAACGTTTTCTCTTATCATGGGAAGACACTATAAACATTCAGATACAAGTAATCTTCCATATTCTTATCTTATTGAAAAAGACAACACAACATATATTTCTCCGGGAATAAATTTAAGAAGTGTAGGAACAATACGTGATGCAAAAAAATGGCCGCAAAGAGATAATAGAAAGGATGTTGTCAATCTGGATTTTATTAATTTTAATTTATTGAGTCCTTTCACAATACAAAAGGTATTTGCGGGGATTGACATTTCAAATGGACTAAAAACCAACTCAGGAGAAAATTCTGATATTTATTCTTTTCAAAGTTGCATTATAACAAATAGAGCATTAAAAAGAGGATTGTCGCTATATGAAATAGCAATCCATAAATTCCTTGGTAATTCAATTATAAAGAAACTCGAAAAGACTTTATTCAAGTCTAATCAGGAAATACGGGAACAACTAAAACCAAAAACAAATATCGGTCTGGGCGATTGGATGGATCTTGCTGGACTAATTGCTCCACAAACCGAAATTGACTCTCTACTTGATGCAATAGAAAAAGGTCAAATTAACACAATGCATGAAATAAATGATGCATTTCAGACAATGTACGAAAAATACTATGAGTACGAATGGACATGGGCGTGGAATAAAATACAAAAATTCTATCATTTATCGCTTGAAACAATCACAGCTCAAGATATTATTTCGATTATAAACAAGTGGGAAGAGAGTGTTTTAAGTTTGGATGAAATGATTTACAACGATGCAAAAAAGGAGTTCACGCTTTCTTATAAAACTAGATCGACTACAGATGAATACATTCAAATGGATAATATTGATATTAAATGTTTTAACGATACTCTAAATCAAAATCCTTTTGTAATTTCCACATTGAAGCATATGGTCGATAAAAAAGAATTAGGTTA
>JBAYZS010000003.1:0-87690 GCA_041672395.1 Dysgonamonadaceae bacterium
AACTCTCGAATGTTTTGTTTAGATTCATAATGATAATTAATTGAAGTTATTACGCTTCAAAATTATCACTATTCTAATTTACCGACAGGTTTAGTTCAACGTTAAATATACGCAACAGTTATCCGAAATACGCAATGCATAAAAAGGATAATTATATCAGCCTACAAATTTAGCAAACATTTAAGATACAGGAAAATATCTTCCCATAAACGCCACATACTGCCAAACCGGAGCCACACACTACCACCCATTCCAAAACCCTCTCTCAACCTACAGATTACGCTTAATTTTATTCTGCATTAATAGAGATGCGGAACCAAATAAGTAATCAATATGAAATACAATTCAAATTTAGATCCAGCGGAAATGTCTTATTTCCGGCTCAACCTGCTTTCTTACCTGCGAGATTCCCTCCCTGACAAAGCCAATGACCTTTCCTTTATTGCAGGGCGTGGAGATATGGCAGCCGAAGCATACAGCGAAGCCATTAAAAGCGGCTTAGACCATATTCAGGCAGCCGAAATTGCCAACGAAGCCTTATTCAAAGGCTTGCACTTCTCTTTTTATAACGTAATCGTTGAAATCCTTTGGAATGAATTTTTCGACGAAGTTTCGCCAAGCGAAGCCCACGCAAAGGCAAAAGAACTATTGCCCGAATGTCAGGCGGTATTTTCTAAATACAACCTGAATGATGATTATGCCGAAACGACCGAGTACCAGTCGCTCTATACGGAGCTTGTCGGCACAATCTTGATACTACTCGAAAATGAGTTACAATAAGCGAACTCATTTTTAATGTTTTTACTTACAGCCGGTTGTGAAATATATAATAATTCGGCAGCCTTAGAGAAATTTAGATTCATGGCAACTGTATGAAACACCTTTAAACGGAAATTAGACATATCTATATATTTTTTTTATGTAAGCAAAACATTTAACTTAATAGCCCGAAAGGAAAAGTTCAAAATTAAAGAAAAAAGACTATAAAAAAGAATATCTTAAAAAAAAGGGAGAATTAATGATTTATCAATGATTCCAGACAACCATTATTTGTATTCCTTTTCCAGCAAACCTTGAAAAATTACTTTGCCCCGGAATATTATAAGATGTCGGATTCCAATAACCCATTAAATAGAAGCTGATGTTGTTAAATTGTTTTTGCCAATTAATAAAAGAATAAACATGATTATTGTCCCAATCGTAAAATAACATTGTATTAATGTTATCGAATAATGTAACCGGGTAATTTAGTGCTAATCCGGTGAAATTTGTGTTTTTATCAAAATTAAAAGCCTTTTTGCTCATACCGTAAATCATATGTTCAGCTGTTATTCCTATTCCATTTCCGACTGGAAAAGTATAATCTGTACCAACTGTAATCATGTTCTGATTGGTAAGCAGACCGATATCTTTGTTATGGTAAGTCCAAGCCGATTCTAACCATAATCCTACTGTAATATCCGCACGCACATCCAGTCCAAACTTATGCTCTTCCACCTGAGAAATCGGCATCATTTGAGTAGAGATGTCCGCCATTCGATAATGATAGCTGAAAGCCGATTCACCATTTGTTAAAGGTATTTGAAATCGGCCACCTATTTCAGGTTGGAATTTACCAGACGTTTTTAATAATTCCCATCCTTTTATGTCTTTGTTGCCTCCCAAAGTCCAAAGCCAAATATTTGCATTATTTGTAAAATAGTGTCGGTAAAGCATTGCCCAAACCCCATCGGTCATTTGCAAAGGGTCGCGCGGGTCCATTTTGTCGAACCACATTAACGGGCGAAACATTTGTGCCGAGCCGAAATTGATTTTTTGTAATCCAATTCTGAATTCGTTTTGTGTATTTGAAAATCTTGTCCACAGTCGGTATGGTTTTATTTTTGCATCAGCAGAAATATTATTCAGAGATACAATTCCAAGTTCACCGTATAAATTGGCAGAACCTTCAAAATCGATTAATTGGTTATCTTTCATGTGATAGCCGTAATTGATTTGAGGAATATATCTACTACCAATCCAACCTTTAGTATTTATGTCAGGAGTAATATTTGTCCAACCCGATAATTGTCCGCTAAAACCGAAATCATGATGAGATTTAACAGAGTCGTTATCTTGGGCATCACATAAGTGTCCAAAGCAAATAGATAGAATCAATATGAATAAAATACTTTTCTTCATTTATTTTTTGAGACTCGCTTTACTGAAAATATAATCAGGAATGAGTTTGTTAAATGTAATAGAGTTAATGACCCATTCAGTACCTTTGCCCTCTGCCAACATATCTTTGTAGGTCATTTTCATTGGGAACCAGCGTCCTTCTGTCAGCTTGATATCGCTCATTGTTATCATTTTAAGTAATTGACCACTTTTAGCATAAAGTTCAATTTTGAGTGGAATTAAATATTTTGTATCCACCCACATTTTTTGTTTCTGATAAGCTGCATCTTTTACTTTAGAGTTAAGTATTAATACCTTACAATCTTTTCCGTAATAAGTTTCAGTTCCCTCAACATTTGCATTATATATTTCAGTAAGTTTTCGGTCGTCCATCATATCCTCGTACGATAAATCCGAACCCATTACAGATTGTCTCAGCATGTGTCCTGAAATCATTATTATTCGGTCCGTCGATGGAGAATAGACCCACATTTCATTGCCCAGTTTAAGCATTTTGGTTCCTCTTTCGCGAGGAGGGCTCATATATTCAGTTAACGACTTATCCGTACCCATTGTATAGCTTTTTGAAGTAATGGTACGGTCGTTTCGTTTTCCATGAATAATCATAGTAGATTCAATAATTCGTGAATCTGCTGATAGATTTTTGTCAATATCTTGAAGAATTTTATTACCATCCTGAGCGATTATCGGCAAAGAAGCCATTAAAGATAAGCTCCAAAAGATTGATTTTATAATTTGTTTTTTCATATGATTACAATTCTTCTTTTTGTATTATTCATTTTTTGATCAAAAAACCTGAAAATATTAATCCAATTCTTTAAAGAGCATAGCAGTGTTTCGTTTATAAATTGCCTGTCCCGCTAATGCTGTTCCAACGAGAATAGAAATAATTCCCGGTATTGTTCCTGTATATAACATTCGAGGAGTAATAGTTGTGCGAATTACCGGATCCATCATCAGGGATACATTTCTCATAACCGCACTATAGTCTATCCCATGTCGCGATAAGATCAGGCAAGCCATAAATCCTAAAGTAGTTCCTAAGATTGAACCAATTATCCCAATGATAAGAGATTCAAGCATTAACGAATTGAATATATGTTTTTTTTCTTCCCCCATTGCAAGCCTTATTCCGAACTCATTGTATCGTCTTATACCACCCAAAATACCTGCGTTCCATAGTACGATAGCAAGTGCAATTATAAGTAGAACGATCATTATTAGAGACATTCTTTTAGCATATCCTAATGTTGCGCTCATCATTTCCTGATCCATCAGTTGTGTCATTACCGGAGCATATTCATCCGAATTATTTGCCCATTTAGCATTAAAAGAGGTTTTTATTTCTTCAGCTTTTTCGTTGTTATATTTTTCTTCAGGCAGATAACCAACAATTTCAGCAGCCGCATTATCCATATCCAGCAGTAAACGTGCATCGGAAATATCGATGATAATTGCTCCTCGATCCAGCATACTATTTCCGAAACGAACTATTCCGGCAATGGTATAATTGGAAAATGTCATTGACCCGTACATTGTTGAACCAAAGAAAGTTACTTTATCTCCCGGTTTAACATTGTATTTCTCAGCAAAATCGACACTTACAAGTATTTGTCCCGGAATATTTATTGGATTTCCATCTATTATAGCTTTTTTTATTCCGAGTCGTTTCAACTCATTGCTTCCCGGGGTAAGAAAATCTACAGCAATTCCCGAAACCGGTCCCTGAGCTTTTGTTTCACCTTTTTGATCAGGAATATCAAGTAACCCACCAAACATTATTCGAGGTGTCCAATCAACTTCGGGATATTCATTTTTAAGTTGATTAATTAATTCTCCAGCATTAAGTATTGACAGATCAATAGGTTTTTCATTTTCTTGTGTAGCATACTCATGCGTCATCACTTTTACATGACCTGTTTGGAAGTTTGCAGTCATCGATATCATATTATTGATCATGCCACCAATGATACCATCCGAAAAAACAACAACAAAAACTCCAATTGTTACTACAATAATTGGTAACAGACTGCGTTTTTTGTCCCTAATTATTCCCTTATAGATAAAGTCAAACATATCCTATTGATTAATTTATTTTACCTTTCAATGCATATACAATATTCTGTTTTGCGATTTTTTGTGCCGGGATGTAACTGATAATTGCCGATAAAACTATGAGCAGTAAAATTGTTTTAATGAGAGATGCGATTTTATATATCGGATAAATGGCCTCGCCCAGTGTTAGTCCAATATTTGTGTAAGCCTCGGGCATTGGTAAACCGGTTTTTGCAAATAAGTATAGTAGCGGTGTACCCCAAATTGCCGCGAAAAGAACTGCCAAAACACTATATATAGTTCCTTCGAACGTGAAAAGTGAAGTTACTTTTTTTGGTGTCATTCCAAGTGCTACATAAGTTCCAATCTCTTTCTGGCGACGAAAAATAGAGAGAGTTTGTGTATCATAAACAGCCAAAAGAGCCAATGCAAGTAGTATGATAAAAATTATAGTTGATTCTACTCTTTCAGCGTTTTCCATAGCTCGGACATCAGACAAAAGAAAATAGTTGGACTTATATTTCCATCCAGATATATCAGACTTGACTTTGGCATCTTTTGAAAAGACAATATAAGTAGCTTCGTCACTCATTCCAGTCATTTGATATAGATCATCTAAATTTATCCAGATCTGGTTGGAATCTACCGAACCGACTTTTGTTTCAAATATATGTGTTATTAATAATTGACGAGAATCAAACACCCCATTTTTGTCTCTCCATCTTAGCATTATACGGTCGCCTTTCTTCAAGTCCGTAGATTTTGCCATGCGTGTTCCTATCATTGCAGGAATATTGTCATCCGTAGTTTTTATTTTTTCAGAAGGTATTTTCAAAATATTTTGTTCGGTGTTGATTCCTTTAAGTACAATGTTTTGCATGCGTCCATGTGGATATATAGACGCCTGGATGACAAGAATTGGCGTCGCCACTCCCTTATTTATCAGCCTTTTAATATCTTCAGGTATTATTCCATGAGCATCCTGAAGCGTAAATATATCGTATTTATCATATTTGGGATGCCATAATTGAGACCAACCACTTTCCCAGTCGATAGTATCACGACGTGATTCTTCCAGCCATCCATCCAGCAGTCCGTTATATGCAACCATAATTACAAGTACAAACGAAAGAACTACCACATTTAGCCAAGTTCTTTTTCCTCCTCTAATAATATTTTTGAATGCAGTTTGGATTAACATAGTGTTATTTATTAAATTCACTTTCAATCCGTCCATCCTTTAAAGTAATGATTTTTTGTAAGTATTGCATTACTTTTTCGTCATGTGTAGCAAAAATAAACGTTGTATTCAATTCTTTATTTAATCGTGCCATAGTTTGCAGAATATGGTGAGAATTTTCTGCATCCAGGTTTGCTGATGGCTCGTCTGCCAATACGATAGTGGGGTGTTTTACCATTGCTCTTGCGATTGCAACACGTTGACTTTCGCCTCCCGACAATTGCGTAGGGCGAGAATCTTTTTTATCCGTAAGTCCCACCCATTCCAATGATTCCATTACTGCTTTGTGGCGTTCTTCCTTACTCTTTTTTTGAAGAAGCAGAGCAAACTCAACATTTTCATAAACAGTGTAAATAGGAAGAAGGTTATAACTTTGAAAAATGAAACCGATATGTAGATTTCGTAGAGCCGCTGATTCTTTTGCGCTGAGTTTTGACACATCATTTCCAAGAATAAACGCAGTTCCAGATGTTGGTTTATCTAATGAACCAATAATATTAAGCAACGTAGTTTTTCCAGAACCGCTTGGTCCCACAAACCCAGTGAATTCACCTTCTCCTATTTCAAGATTGATATTTTCAAGAGCTCTAAAATAACTTTCGCCTACAGGAAAGTCTTTGGTCAGCTGAGAAATTGTTATAACTTTGTTTGTTGTCATTGCATTAAAAGGCTTACTTTTATACAAAGATATAATTTTTAGAGTTTTAATACATTTTACTATGAAAAAGTTGCTGTTTATCATCAGTTTAATGCTTTTATGCGGACTCATTTCGTGTGTCAGTAAAAGTTTAGCTTTAAGTAATAAGGATTTACCAGCCAACGATGTTGATTCTGACTTTTTTCCTATTGCGGTGTGGCTTCAGAATCCCGATGATGCGATGGCTTACAAAAACTATGGAATAAACATGTTTGTAGGTATTTGGGGTGGTTTAGATCAATCAAAACTAGATTTGTTAAAAGCCTCAGATATGAAGGTGTTACCCGAGTTGAATGAATTTTGTCGTTATAATCTTGATGAACCCCTTATTTACGGTTGGTTACAAGGTGATGAACCCGATAATGCACAATGGAATGAACGTACCCAAAAATACGACCCATGCATTGATCCATCAATTATTATTCAGAATTATAATAGAATAAAAGAGATTGATCCTTCTCGTCCAGTTTATCTGAATGTAGGCAGGGGAGTTGCTGTAAATGGGTGGTTTGGTCGCGGAGAATGTACAGGAAAAACAGATATGTACAAAATATCAAATAATGGTTATTTGAAAGGTTGTGATATTGTTTCTTTTGATGTTTATCCGGTAAATAGCAATGAGAAAGAGGTAAAGGACAGTATTTGGTATGTTGCAAAAGGACTTGATAGTCTTCGTTTATGGTCGGACTATTCAAAACCAGCCTGGTGTTGGATTGAAACCACAAGGATTGGAAATGAAAGAAAGCCAACCACAGCTGAAGTCAAGTCGGAGATTTGGATGGCGTTAATTCATGGTGCTACGGGAATCGGATATTTTTGTCATTCGTTTGCTAAGCCAACCAATACCGCAGCATTTTTACATGATAAAGAGATGATAACATCAGTAAGTATCGTCAATCGTCAGATTACAAGTTTAGCATCAATTTTAAACAGTCCGACAATTCAAAATTATGTAACCGCGAAAAGCAGTAATCCATTAGTTCCCATTGATTTTATTGTAAAGAAAAAAGGTAAAGAATATTATGTTTTTGCTATATCAATGCGTCCCGGTAGATCCACTGCTAGATTCACTATAGAAAAAGGCAAAAAAGTAGAAGTAATTGGCGAGAATAGAGCGTTGCAAATTGATAAAGACGGAAGTTTTTCAGATGAATTTTTAGATTATTCCGTTCATTTGTATAAAATATTGAGCAAATAATATGAATCATAAAGTTTTAGTTTCAATCTTATTAATTACAGCTATATGCGTATCGTTTTCATGTAAAGCGAATTCCAAGACATACAAAGCAGATGTTGTAATTTATGGAGGAACGTCAGCCGCCGTAATTGCAGCCGTAGAAGTCGCCCAATCAGGTAAGAAAGTAATAATTGTATCACCAGATATCCATCTTGGAGGGCTTTCGTCCAACGGTCTTGGTTTTACTGATACAGGGAATAAAGAAGTGATAGGTGGGTTAGCCCGCGAATTTTATCACCGTGTTTGGCTTCATTATAATGATTCCACATCATGGAAATGGCAGAAGCAATCGGAATATGGCAACAAAGGTCAGGGTACATCTGCAATAGATGGAGAAAGCCGAACCATGTGGATTTTTGAGCCACATGTCGCTGAGCAGATATTTGAGGATTTTATTAAAGAGAATGACATAAAGATATTTAGGGCAGAAAGGTTGAACAGGGAGTCGGGAATACATATAAAAAGCAAAAAGATTGTATCCATTACCACCTTATCCGGAAAAGTATTTAATGCGAAAATATTTATAGACGCCACTTACGAAGGAGATTTGATGGCTGTTGCCGGTGTGAATTATACTGTCGGTCGCGAAGCTTGTTCGGTTTATGGTGAACAATGGAACGGAGTACAAGCAGGTGTTTTTCATCATCCTCATTATTTTAAGGAAAAGATAGACCCATATGTTATTCCAACTGATCCATCAAGTGGATTATTACCATTTATCTCAGATGAAAAGATTCCAACCAATTGTTCGGGTGACAATAAAATTCAGGCATACTGTTTCAGGTTATGTATGAGTAATCATCCTTTAAACCGTGTTCCTTTTAAAAGACCTGAAAATTATGATCCTCAGAATTATGAATTATTAGCCCGTGTTTTTGAATCCGGTTGGGATGAATGGTTCAATAAATTTGATATTATTCCTAATAAGAAAACAGATACAAACAACCACGGTCCTTTCAGCAGTGATTTTATTGGAATGAATTACGATTATCCCGAAGCAACCTATGAGCTCAGGCAAGAAATCATGAAAGAACATATTGATTATCAAAAAGGCTTGTTGTATTTTGTATCTAATAATGAGCGTGTTCCAAGACAAATCAGGGAAAAGATGCAAAATTGGGGATTAGCAAAGGATGAATTTATTGATAATGGAAATTGGCCCTATCAACTTTATATTCGTGAATCACGCAGAATGATTGGAACATATGTTACGACAGAGAATGATGTTCTTGGAAAACGAGAAGTTTTAGATCCAATTGGAATGGGTTCATACACAATGGATTCACATAATATTCAGCGTTATGTTACCGAAGAAGGATTTGTGCAAAATGAAGGAGATGTTGGGGTATATCCAACAAAACCTTATCAAATCTCTTTCGGTTCAATTATTCCAAAAGCTGAGGACTGCACTAATATTCTGGTTCCTGTATGTATTTCATCTAGTCATATTGCATATGGTTCAATCCGCATGGAACCGGTTTTTATGATACTAGGTCAATCGGCTGCCAGCGCTGCTATTATGGCAATTGACAAGAAGTTGAATGTACAGGATGTTCCATACTCGGAACTAAATAATACGTTAAAACACAGAGGGCAAATTTTAAAACTTGATTAGCTTAAAAGTAACTGATTTTAATTGGATTATTAAACTTAGAAACATTAAGCAAACGAAACATGGTTTCATTACGGTCGTAATACAGCTATTATCATAACATTGGTTACGCTTATAAAAGATGTAATTATTTTTTCAGTAATTTTGACTACTTGATATTAGTTAGATAATCATTTTTAAAGAGTAAAACAGATGAAAGCAGCAGTATTAAATGAATTAGACAGTGTTCCCGTTTACATTGATTTTTTCGATCCCGTTCCACAAGATGAAACACAAATAGTGATGAATGTTAAAGCTGCTGCGCTTAAGAATCTGGATAAAGTAAAAACCAAAGAATTTTATTATGCTCATTATTCAGAGTTACCTGAGATGCATGCTTTTGCAGCTGCAGACAAGTTAACGATTGAAACAGAGAGCATGAATCTAAAAGATATCAGTATGGCATAGTCAGTCGATTCAAAAAGCAAAAGATTAGTTATTATTATTGACTGAATACCAATATTATAGCTCTTTTTTTAAGGTCAGATAATTTCTATCAAAAATAGATAAAATAACTGCAATTAAATTTGGTAGACTCAATTATTATTGTTATATTTATAGATTAAATGATTGTTAACCCTTTAAATGCTGGAATAAAGGCATTTATAATAATTCGACCTAACCTGAAAATGATTAAATATAAGAATTTACATAGATATACACTATTTCGTTCTATGTTTCGAAACGATATGAACAACATTTTTATTGCTCAAAGACTTTTATAGTGTATGGGATTTTAATCTGTTTAATTCATTTTTTTTTGCTTATTTTGTAATCGATTTAATTAAGTATTTTTACAATATTAGTGAGAACAAATAAAGATATTTCATATATTTATAATTTATATGTGGATGACCTATTCACATATGGTACCTATCTTGGCTTTGAAAGTGAAGTTGTTAAAGATGCTGTTCATGATGTCTTTGTAAAAATAACTATTGATTCAGGATTACTTAAGGATGTTTCAGATATTAAGTTTTATCTATTCAAGTCTGTGAAATATAGATTGTTTGACTTGCATAAAAAAACTATGAGAGAAATAATGATTGATAATACTGAGTTATTTGAAGAGCTGCCATTTAATATAGAATTAAATGTGGAAGACAATCTTATAGAAGAAGAGGAACAACTTCAGGTAAAAAATGAAATTAGTCTAATGCTAGATTCACTTACCAGCCGGCAGCGTGAAATTATATACCTTCGATATGTACAAGAATATGATTATGAAAAGATAGCTGAATTATTAAAGATTAGTGTACATAGTTGTCGCAAATTAGTATCAAAAGCCATTTTGAGTCTTCGGGATAAATTCGGTATATTAATTAAGGTTTTAGTTCTTCTTTCATAGCACGTTATTTCCACCTTATCTGATACATTTTAATTTTATTAAGTTAAAGTTTAATGATTTTTCAAAATAAAGGGTATAAATAAAATTTCAAATCGTCTATTTATTATATCAGGAATATTAAAATTGAATGATTAAGAAAGTACAACCAAAAATCAAAAATGAAACGTTATACTTATTTTTTAAAAGATAAAAAATTTATCCGTTGGCAGCTATTGTCAGATAGCAGTTTAGACGAATATTGGAAGAATTTCATTGAAGAACACCCAGAATCAGAAAATGAAATACATCAAGCTATCACCTATTTAAAGAATGAGGGATTAAATAAAAGTACATTAACTGAGAAAGAACGCATAATTCTATTTGATAAAATTCAAAATACTATCCGGCACAAGAAAAATTCAAAATTACAAAGACTTATATCATTCTCTGCAGCAGCTGTTGCTTTACTTATAATTGGTTTTTTGCTATTATATCCCAAACAGGAAGACAAAATTATTTTAGCCGATAAAGAGCATATTATGGGTGAATTCTTGAACAGTGAAGATATTCAGCTTATTACCGGTAATGAGTCAATGTCATTTCAAAGTGATATTGATGTAAAGCTCAGTGGGGAAGGCAAAGCCGAAATAGTACAAAATAATCATGACGTACAGAAAATTGAAATCAAACAAGATCAAGTTAATACATTAATTGTTCCCTTTGGAAAGCGTTCCACTTTGACACTTGCAGATGGAAGTAAAGTTTGGCTTAATTCAGGTTCAGTACTCAAATTTCCAGTACAGTTTATAGGTAATAATAGAGAGATCAGTCTTGTTTCCGGTGAGATGTATATTGAAGTAGCCCCGAACAAAAAGATGCCATTTCGTGTTCTTTCTTCAGATTTCAATATTAAGGTTTACGGCACCAAGTTCAATGTCTCAAATTATGAAGGTTCTGCACATTCTGTTGTCTTGGTTGAAGGTAGCGTAAGTTTACAATCATCTAAAAGTAAAGAAACCTTTTTGTCACCTAGTGAGCAAGCTGTTTATTCAGTAAATGGGACATTTAAAACTCAAACAGTTAATGTAAATCAATTCATCAGTTGGAAAAATGGATATTTAGAATTTAACAAAACCCCCATGACAGAAGTACTTAAACAAATTGGAAGATATTATAACCTATCGTTTGATTTTGGAGAAGATTCAAACTTACAAAAGCGTACCTGTACCGGGAAGATTTATTTATCCGAAAATTTAGATAATGTTATGACAACGGTTGGTTTACTATCATCAACTAAATACTCTAAAATCAATAATAAAATATTTATCACTAACGAATAATATAAAAAAAGAGCCTATGTAAATAATATATTAAAGATTTAAAAAAAAGTCGAACGATACTGCAATACCGTTCGACAAGTAGAAATTAATTACCTTGATTATTAATAATTAAAATCTTACAAATTTATGAATAAAAATTATATTGAAAGACAAGTAACTTTCAATAATTCAAAGTATGTTCAAAAAATCATGAGAACGACATTATTCTTTTTGTTTTTCTGTGTACTGTTTACTTCAGCGTCAAACAGTTATTCGCAAAAAATTACTCTTAATCTAAAATCCACTTCAATTAAGAAGATGTGTAATGCGATTGAAGAAAAGAGTAATTATATCTTTGTTTTTTCGGATAATGCCGAAAAAATGATTAATGAAAGGGTGAATATTAACGTAAACTCAAAAGAGATTACTGATATTCTTGAGGAGATTTTTACCAATTCTGGTTTGTCGTATAAAATATTAGAAAATCAGATTGTTGTTTATGAATCTAATGAAGTGACTCCAAATAAAAAAGTTGGAATTGATGTTCCAGTGAATATTGTTCAACAAACGAAAAAACAAATTTCGGGTAAAGTTGTAGATATTAAGGGCGAACCTTTAATTGGAGCCAATATCGTAGAAACTAGAACTACAAATGGAACTGTAACAGATATTGATGGAAATTTTTCGTTACAGGTGGAAAATGATGCTGTCTTACGAATCTCATACATTGGTTTTCTCGAGCAAAGCATCAGTACTGTAGGAAAAAACATCTTCAACATTGTTTTAAGTGAAGATACAAAAGCATTGGATGAACTGGTAGTAATAGGTTACGGCTCCCGACAGCGCAAAAGTATTACTGGAGCAGTAGATCAGGTTAATTCCGAAATGTTTGAAGATCGACCTGTCAGCAATGCATTACAAGCTTTACAGGGGGCATCTGCAAATCTTATTATTCAGCAAAAAAACATGAATCCTAATGATAACAACCTTAGTATCAATATTAGAGGTGTTAGTACAATGGGAAATAATGACCCTCTGATAGTTATTGACGGATTAATCTCCTCAACTAACACTCTTAACAGTATTAATCAGAATGATATAGAGAATGTGTCTGTTCTGAAAGATGCAGGTAGTGCTGCTATCTATGGTTCTCGTTCAGCAAATGGGGTAATTTTGGTGACAACAAAAAAAGGCTCAAAAATGAGCAAACCTTTGGTTAGATTTAGTGGTTTGGCTGGATATCAGGATCCAGATATTCTTTATCAACCCGTTGAAGGATGGCAAAATGCTATGTATCGTAATCAGGCAAACATGAATGCTGGTAGTGCTCCTATTTATACTCCTGCACAAATTCGTGATCTTTATGATCATAGAAGTGAGGAGTATTGGTATTTAAATAAAATTATGCAAAAAGGGTTGCAACAAAATTATAACCTCAATATTTCAGGTGGTAGTGATAATACGACTTATATGGTTTCAGCCGGGTACCTGAATCAGGAAAGTAACTTTGTTGGTGGATACGGTATGGAAAGATATAACTTTAGAACCAATCTTACTACTGAATATAATCGAATTAAAGTAACTTCGTTATTGGCATATAATCGTCGTGACGAACGAACTATTGGAGGAGGTACAGGAAATACAATTATCAACTCTTCGCGTATACCACCATATTATTACTATCGTTTTGAACAAGATGGAAAATATCTGATAAATGATATTATAGGTGATGACAACACAATGGCCAAACTGAAAGAAGGTGGATACGAGAAAAAGGATGAGGATAATATCATAGGTAGTCTAAATCTTGATTATAAAATTACAGAGGGATTGACTGCCAAAGGCTTGTTGGGTATTGATTTAACACAGCATCACCGCTTCAGAAGGGATATTATGGTTCCACTTTACTCACGCAACGATTTGGAAAATTCTGTGGTAAACATAAATCCTAACCGTCTAACGGAAGATTACAACAACAAGCGGTACAATTTAAGTACGCAGTTTTTATTGGATTATAATCGTACGTTTAATGAAGTACATAATGTTTCAGGACTTTTGGGAACCTCGAATGAATCTTACACATTCAAGTCGAGTCGTATTGCATGGAAATTTACTGATCCTGACTTGGGATTGCCCACTACCGATGAATCGGAACAAGATACTGGAAATAATAACTCTAATGACAACACAGATCAAACAAGTATAACTTCAGTTTTTGGACGTTTAGGGTACAATTATATGGACAAGTATTATGGCGACATTTCTTTTCGTTATGATGGTTCATCAAAATTTGCCAAAGATAATAGGTGGGGGTTCTTTCCTTCATTCTCTGCTGCATGGAGAATTTCGGAAGAAAATTTCATGGATGAATACAAAAATAGTGTTGGTGATTTGAAATTTAGAACATCTTATGGTATTTTAGGTAATCAAAATGTTGCAAATTATTCATATCAAACTGTTTACCAAATGTATACCAATAGCTATGTGTTCAATAACCAACCTGTTCCAGGGACTGGTTTTACATATGGAAACCCTGATCTAACATGGGAAAAATCGGGCAACTTTAACATTGGTGTCGATGCTGGATTCTTAAACAATGACCTTTATGTTTCACTCGACTACTTTAATAAAAGGACGTGGGATATTTTGTTAGCTCCTGAAGTCTCTAGCGTTTTTGGTAGTTCTGCAGCCAATGAAAATGCTGGAGAGATGAGAAACCGAGGATGGGAGGCAACATTAAATTACAGGTTACGTTCAGGAGAGTTTAATCATCAGTTCAACTTGAACATATCAGATTCGAAGAATAAAATTACTGATTTTGGAGGCAAAGAAAGAATTGATCAAAGTGATCAAATGTATAAGCTTATAAGAGAAGGAGAAGCCCTGGGATCTTATTTCGGATATAAAACCGATGGTTATTTCCAAAATCTTGATGAAATTGAGAATAGTGCACTACCAGTAGGTGCGATTGTACAACCTGGTGATGTTAAATATGTTGATCAGAATATTGATGGTGTAATTGATGAAAAAGACCGTGTGGTATTAGGAAATGCATTCCCAAGATATACATTCGGATTTACGTATGCTATGCAATACAAAGATTTTGATTTTAGCATTATGCTTCAAGGAGTAGGGAAAAGAGATATGTACATACGTGGAGAATTGATTGAACCATTTCACTCTAATTACTCATATGCTATTTATAGACATCAGTTAGATTTCTGGACTCCAACTAATCCAAATGCAAAATGGCCAAGGTTGATTGCACCAAGCTCACCTTCAAGTAGTAATAACTGGGGAAAAGCAGGTACTGACATTTATCTTTTGAATGGTGCTTATTTGCGTGTGAAAAATATACAATTGGGTTATACACTGCCTAAGCAGTTCACAGATAAGATTGGTATTCAAAAATTGCGTATAAGCGCAAATGCACAGAACCCACTTACACTTACCAGAAATTCATTTATAGATCCCGAATCATCTGAATTTGGCAACAACATGGGAGGTATCGGCGGTGTGGGTGCCAATAGTGCCCGTAATTATCCGACACTTGTCTATTATGGATTTGGTTTAGATATTGAATTTTAATATTTTACGATATGAAAACGAAGATCATACAATATATAACTATATTTTTATTTGCTGTAATTACATTCTCATCCTGTAATGATTTGGACCTGGCACCAACAAATAAATTCACAGATGCCAACTATTGGACTTCTACCGAGAAAGCGACAGCAGTACTTAACATGGCATATAGCCAGATGTTTGGTTCCAATTACTTTTTCGCTAACGAACGTTTGTCGGATAATCTTTATGAAGGAAGAGGTAATACTGATGAGAAAATCATTACTTCAGGACAGGCAGATGCCGCTTTGGGTCGCTTCGCAAATGAGTGGAGAAATTGTTATGAAGGGATAAAAACCTGTCATATATTTTTGGACAACGTGGATTTAGTTCCTAATATGGATAATGTTTTAAAAGAAAGAATGAAGGCTGAGATTAGGTTTATTCGGGCATTTTTGTTTTTTCGATTGACTAATCAATATGGTGACATTCCTTTTTTTGATTATAATATTACATTACAAGAAGCAAATACTATTTCACGTACATCTAAAGATGATGTAATAAAATTTGTAAGAGATGAATTAAATGAAATAGTAAGCTCGTTGCCAAAAAAAGGAGAATATGCGGATAAAGATATGGGAAGAATCACGCAAGGCGCAGCAATGACATTGTTGGCACGTACTTATCTATACGAAAATGATTGGGCAAATGTTGTTTCAGTAACTGAAAAAATCATCAATGGTGATTATGGTCAATATCAATTGTTTTCAAGCTATGAAGGTCTTTTCTTGCCCGAAAATGAGCTCAACGATGAGGTGATTCTCGATATGGGATATACATTGAACATGAGAACCTGGAGCGAGATGTATGATGCAATTCCACTGTCTGTTGGAGGTCGTATCAATGCATTTGCGCCTACACAGGAATTGGTGGATGATTATTTAATGAAGAATGGAAAATCTATTCATGAAATTGGCTCTGGTTACGATGAAAATAATCCTTATATAAATAGAGATCCTCGATTTGGTGCTACTATTGTATATCATGGTTATCAATGGAAGAAGGCAAATGGTGCTATTTCGACTATTTATATTAAACCGGGATCCTCTGCAGATGCAGGTGCCTCTAATTTGGATGAATATGCAGGACCAGGTCAAAATTCAACCGCTACTGGATACTATATAAGAAAATATTTTGATCCTACTGCTCCAGAAGGTATGGCAGCAGGATTAAATCTGGTTTTGATGCGTTATGCTGATGTTCTTTTGATGTATGCTGAAGCAAAGAATGAATTAGGGGAAATGAACGAAACTGTGTGGAACCAAACAATTCGCTTAATTCGTGTACGTGCAGGCTTTACCGATGCATCTGCTTTGAATTATCCTTCTTCTGATCTTCAACAGATTATACGTCGTGAACGTCGTTCTGAACTGGCGATAGAAGGACTGCGTTTATTTGATATTCGACGCTGGGGTATCATTGAGTCGGTGATGAATGTTGCTCCAAAAGGAGCCAAATTTGCTGCTGGTAATACGCAATATATTACATTAGATCAGAGGAGATTTAACGCAAACAGGGATTATTTGTTTGCCATTCCTCAGTCTCAACGAGATATCAATAAGAATCTCACTCAGAATCCTGAATATTAACAGATTATGGTTGATAAATAAAATAACACAATATGAATACTATATATATAAAACTGATCATGCTTTCTTCTCTGATTTTCGCTTTTATGTCATGTAGCAGCGATGGAGAAGTGAGAGATTTGGGTGTTACCCCTGTTAAAACGCTGTATGAACCGACTGACGGAAGAGTACTTGTACTTCAGTCCTCTGCTTCAGCCATGTTGTATTTTGAATGGGAACCTGCAAGAGCAGAAGATAGTGGGGCAGTGCTCTATGATATTGCTTTCGATAAAGCAGATGGAAATTTTACAAATCCTGTATCTATAATTGCATCTGACAATAACGGGGGTAGCAATCACGCTACAATTACTCATAAACAGTTGAACCAAATAGCAGCGCTTGCGGGCATCGAATCGGCTGCTCAGGGTACGCTAAAATGGACTGTTTATGCTTCTAAAGGAATTAATCCCGTAAAAGCAGAGCAGGAACGTACACTTACTGTGACAAGACTTGCTGGGTTTGCGAACATTCCAGAGCAGTTGTTTATCACCGGTATTGGTACGGAAGCAGGAGTTGATGTCTCTAAAGCAATTCGTTTGAAAAAAATCACTGATGGTGAATTTGAAATTTATACAAAGCTAACTGAGGGTCAATCATTTCACTTTGTTAATTCTTCTTCAGGTGAACCTGTTGTCTATTCCTTAAGTGGTGAGAAAATTGTTGAGGGAGGTAGTTCTAATGTGTCAAAAACAGGTGTTTATAAATATTATCTCGACTTCAACATCGGATCATTTACATCCAAAGAGATAACTAAAATCAATCTCTTTTTATGCTGGTCACAAAGAAAAATCGAATTGCCTTATAAAGGACTTGGGGTATGGGAACTCACAAATCACACCATCACAGGACTAACAGGTAATGATAACAATGACGACCGTTACAAGTTTAGGATGGAAAGCTCTGCAGGCGAAACTGAGTGGAGATCTCCTGCTAATGACAGTAAACCTTCTGGAAACGAAGCGTATTACTATATGGTGGAAAAAGACAATGTTCAACAGTGGACCGACGGACAAGTCTGGAAAAGTCCATCCACCACAGGATGGAGTGATAAGACATATGATTTTATGTTTTCACTTAATTCAGAGCGAGCCTATACACATAATTTAATCATCAAAGAATAATCGTATGAAAAAGATAGTTTTAAGTATGGCTTTCATTGCTTTCGTTATGCTCCTTTTTGTTGGATGTAACGAAACAATGGGTGAACCTGACAATAGCCTTACAGATGTAAAAACGTTGATTGAACCAATGGATGAAAATGAAGTTGTACTTCTGCCGACTGCTTCCGCTTCTGTTTATTTTGAATGGGAACATGCAGATATGGATGGTGGTCCTGCTTTATATCAAATTGCTTTTGACAAGGTTGATGGAGATTTCACTAATCCTCTTTATATGGCCTATTCAGGCAATAATGGTTTCAACAATAACATTACACTGTCTCACAAGCAACTCAATAAAATTGTTGGTATGATTGGGGTAGGACCTTCAGCAAAAGGTACGATAAAATGGACAGTTTTTTCATCTAAAGGAACACATTTTGTTAAGGCAGCGAAGGAAAACAGACTTACGGTTACTCGTTTGGCTGGTTTTGCCGAAGAAGATATCCCTGTTGATCTTTTTGTTACGGGTGGAGCTTCTGAAGGTGGAGATGATCTTCTGAAGGCACATAAAATGAAAGCTGTTTCAACTGGTGAATTTGAAGTGTACACCAAACTTAAAGCAGGTGAACCATTTTATTTTGTGAGTGCAACTTCTGGTACATCAAACAGGTTTTCAATCGAAAATGGTTTGGTAAAAAAAGAAGGATCAACAACGGTTGCAACTGAGGGAGTTTATAGGATTACGCTTGATTTTAATACAGGTGCAAGCACTACAACTCTTATTACACGAGTTGCATTCTATTTCAGTCCTGAAGGAAAAATTCTATTTGATATTCCTTACAAAGGTTTCGGTGTGTATCAAACAACAGCAACAGTTACCTTTAAACAAGAAGGATGGGGTCGTGATGAACGTTATAAATTCAGGATGTTTGTAAAAGAAAATGGAGGTAACGATGAAGAGAAAGAACTTGAATGGGGTACACTAAACCAGACTGATTCTCGACCGACTGCAACCAGTCCTGAGACATACTATTATATCAAATTAATGAATCCTACTCAGTGGGATAATAAATGGAAACTTATGGGTGACTTTGATGGCAATCCGGGTATTTATACAATTTATCTACAGGCAGATAAACCTTATACCCATTCTATCACTAAACCATAAATGCAATAATGAATAAAAGGTAAGAATGAATGTTATTTTGATAAAAAACTTTCATTCTTACCTTCTTTGCTGTTAATTACTAAATGACCTATTAAAGATATTTATTGAATATTAATCACACACTATTATGAGCACAGTTATTTGGAGTATGAACAATTGAAAATATTTAAGATGAAAAAACAACACTTATTACTTTTACTGATTATCCCTATTTTGTTTGCATGTGGGAGTGAGAATATACCAGATCCAGGGAATGATGATGACAAAGATAGCATTAATTGGAACGCAGCAGCAAATGCCGGAAGTAATGCATTGATATCTTCTTTTTGGAATATAAACGGTCAATATTTTAACACGGACAACAGCGGTAACACCACATTTCAATACTGGCCAAATGCACATGCTTTAGATGTTCTAATAGATGCTTACTTGAGGACAAGTGACACCAACTATAAAAGCTATTTCGATAAATGGTTTATAGGTGTGAAAGCTGCGAACGGTAATAGTTGGAATAATGACTTTTATGACGATATGGAGTGGAATGCATTGGCATTACTGCGTGCTTACAAGGTTACGAACGATGTTCGTTATAAGGATGCTGCACTGGAACTCTGGGGCTATATCAAGTTGGGTTGGAATGATAATGCTGGTGGTGGAATTACCTGGAAAAAAGGAATGGAGTATAGTAAAAATGCTTGTTCCAATGGTCCCGCAGCCATCCTTGCTGCACGTCTTTATCAGGAATTTGGAAATGTAGAAGATCGGGAATGGGCTGTAAAGATTTATAATTGGCTTAAGTCGACATTGGTAAACACCAATAACGGGATGGTTTATGATAATATTGACTCGCGTACGGGAATCATTAAGAAAGAGTGGATTTTCACCTATAATCAGGGAACTTACATAGGTGCTGCAGTTGAACTACATAAAATATTCAACGAGAAGGCCTATCTAAACGACGCTGTTTTAGCAGCTGATTATACAATCAGTAGTTTAGTAGATAATTCCATTCTGAAAAGCGAAGGAACAGGCGATGGCGCACTTTTCAAAGGTGTCTTTGTTCGTTATTTTACTCAACTGATTCAACAGGAACGACTTGATTCTCCTGTCAGAAAACGATATATTCAATTTATTAAACTCAACGCCGAAACCTTATGGAATCAAGGTACTAACAAATCTGGTACATTTTTTGGACCTAATTGGAGAGTTAAACCAGGAACCACTGTAGGATTGACAGAGCAACTCAGTGGTTGCATGTTGATTGAAGCAGCTGCACTTTTAGATAACAAAAAGCTCCTATAAAACATATATATATTTAAATATGTGGCAAATAATAAATAGAGATTAATTATGTTTTGAGGGGTCAAAAAAGCTTATATTTTCACAAGATCCTCTTGAAAAGGAGGGTCTTGTGAAAAATAGCTTAATAAAAATTGATGAAAAAGTCGTTAACCACTATTCACCTCGGATCATTGTGAGTAACATTTTGAATTGCTCAACAGCTTTCAAGGCATGTGGTACGTTAGCAGGCATAATTATACAATCACCTTTTTTCAGTAGATGCGGAACACCTTCCAGTTGTATTTCTGCTTCACCGTCCAGGATTTGAACAAAAGCATCGTAGTTTGCAGCATGTTCTGTTAAACCTTGTCCTTTATCAAAAGAAAAAAGAGTTATATTTCCTGCACTGTTTTTTGTGACCTGTTTACTGATTACTCCGCCATCAGCATAATCTATTGATTCTTCAAGAGCAATCACTTTTGACTTTTCATAAGTTGTCATAATCTTTATTGTATTTAGCAGTTTTATTTACTTTTATGTTAACCGCTTGATTTATTAAAGCGCTAATTTAATTAATTAAATTCAAAAACATGGTAGGATTCACATAATTAAGAATTGTTCGTTAATATAATTATTATTAAATAAACACTTTGAAATGAAAACATTCATAGCGGAGTCGTTATCAACCGAAAACTAGAATTATTTGATTATGGAATCATAACCACAACAAGTGGCAATACCCGATGATTATAGACATATTCCTCATACTAATACAATTGTGGTCGTTCACAGCTGAAAAATAAGTATTATATTTGCATGCAAGGGAAAGACAACTCACTAGAATTGATTTTTTTCAATCTTCAACAGCCAAATGCTTTTTTCATATAGAGAATGAAATGTATGTTGAAATGAGTAGAAAACTTGTTGAACCTTTGTTAGACGAAACGATTTAATTTTAAAAGAGATAGAAATGAAAACAAATTATGAACTACGCTATTCAGCACATCCTGAAGATGCTAAATCTTATGACACGCAACGTTTACGCAGGGATTTTTTAATTGAAAAAGTATTTATTGGAGACGAAGTCAATATGGTCTATTCTATGTATGACCGCATGGTTGTGGGAGGAGCAATGCCGGTAAAAGAATCATTGCTATTGGAAGCAATTGATCCATTGAAACAATCATTTTTTCTGCACAGTCGAGAAATCGGGATTTATAATGTAGGTGGCAAGGGTAAAGTTAAAGTTGGAAAAGCAGTTTTTGAACTCGATTATAAAGAAGCACTATACTTGGGATCAGGAGATCGAGAAGTCTTTTTTGAAAGTGATAACTCAACGAATCCTGCTAAATTTTACTTCAACTCTGCAACGGCTCATCGAAATTACCCTGACAAAAAAGTAACTAAAGCCGATGCTGTTGTTGCTGAGTTAGGCTCACTTGAAACTTCTAATCATCGCAATATCAACAAAATGATTGTAAATCAAGTGTTACCAACTTGTCAGCTTCAAATGGGTATGACAGAACTGGCTCCTGGAAGTGTATGGAATACCATGCCGGCGCATGTTCATTCGCGCAGAATGGAAGCTTATTTCTACTTTGAAGTTCCTGGAGATCAGGCAGTCTGTCATTTTATGGGAGAGGTGGATGAAACACGTCATATTTGGATGAAGGGTGAGCAAGCTATACTTTCTCCTGAGTGGTCCATTCACTCTGCAGCAGCTACTTCAAATTACACATTTATTTGGGGTATGGCCGGAGAAAACCTTGATTATGGTGATCAGGATTTTTCAGAGATAACAGACATTCGATAAGACAACAATTAAATATTAAAGTGATGGTAAATTTTTCATTAGAAGGTAAAATAGCGCTCGTCACGGGTGCTTCGTATGGTATTGGTTTTGCAATAGCTACTGCTTATGCAGAGGCAGGAGCAAAAATAGTGTTTAATGATATCAACCAGACATTAGTAGATAAGGGAATTGCATCTTATAAAGAAAAAGGCATAGAAGCACACGGTTACGTATGTGATGTGACTGATGAAGATGCTGTAAATACTTTTATCAAAACCGTTGAGAAAGAGGTTGGTTCCATTGATATTTTAGTTAATAATGCAGGCATAATTAAACGCATTCCGATGCACGAGATGTCCGCTGCTGAGTTTCGCCAAGTGATTGATATTGATCTGAATGGTCCATTCATCGTTTCAAAAGCAGTTATTCCACAAATGATAGAAAAAGGCCACGGAAAGATAATAAACATCTGTTCCATGATGAGCGAACTGGGTCGTGAAACTGTCTCAGCTTATGCTGCAGCTAAAGGAGGATTAAAAATGTTGACCAAAAATATCTGTTCTGAATACGGTGGTTACAACATACAATGCAACGGAATTGGTCCGGGTTATATTGCTACTCCACAAACTGCACCATTGCGAGAAAAACAGTCTGACGGTTCACGCCACCCGTTTGATGCCTTTATTGTTTCAAAAACTCCGGCTGCTCGTTGGGGCACAACAGATGATCTGAAAGGTCCTGCTGTTTTTCTTGCATCTGAGGCTTCTGATTTTGTTAATGGACATATTTTATATGTTGATGGTGGAATATTGGCATATATTGGCAAACAACCGTAGAAACGGTTTAAATATTAAAACTGAAATCTGATGAAATCAAATAAAATTATTCAATTATTAATGGTATTACTGGCTGTCATGTGTATCAGTTGCGGATCATATAAAAAAGATTTAACGTTAAATGTCATGAACACAAGTTCATTAGACAGGAATAATGAAATTATGGAAATAGCTTGGGATGAAATAACTCAAAAGCTATCGCTTATTGCAGATCAAAAAATCATAGTTACAGATATAAAAGGACGTCAGATTCCTTATCAACTAATAAAAAATGGCTCTGACAAGGTTGAAACATTAATATTTCCTGTCACTTTAGCAGCTGAGGATTCTACAATATTTAAGGTATCTGTTGGAGATCCAGTTATGGTTCAACCTTTGGTTTATGGAAGGCTGGTACCTGAAAGAAAAGATGATTTTGCTTGGGAAAACAACCGCACTGCTTTCCGGATATATGGACCCGCTTTAAAAGCAACCGGCGAAATTAGCAATGGATTGGATTTCTGGGCAAAAAAAACCGACTCGTTGATTATTGACAAATGGTATAAGAACGATTTGTCGGGTGTGGCATCTTACCATGAAGATCACGGTGAAGGACTTGATTTCTACAAAGTTGGAAGAACACTTGGACTTGGCATGACGGCTCCTGTCGATAATGATACACTCTGTCTTGGTGATAATTTTGTAACAGTTGATATATTGGATAATGGTCCATTACGTTTAACTTTCAAACTTACTTATGATCCTTATATTGCTGGTGAACATAAGATAACTGAAACAAGGATTATCTCTCTCGATGCATATAGCTTTTTCAATAAAGTGACTAATATCTTCGAGACAGATACCGCCGAACTGACTGTTGCAACTGGTATTGTAATGGCACCAGACAAACCGGAGATTACCTTTGGACGTAATTCCGGCATCATTGCTTACGAAACTCCGGGTAATGACACTAACGGAATCATTTACACCGCGGTTATTAACCCGAATGGATTCGGAATGATTAAGGTGTCCGGTGGACATTATTTGGGACTAAATAATTATCAAACGGGAACCCCATACACCTATTACACGGGAGGTGGTTGGAGTAAAGCGGGATTCGATAGTTTTGAAGAATGGACTCAATTTGTTCAATCTGAGAAAGTAAAAAAAGAACAACCACTAGTTATAAAAATCGACTGATATGCAGAAAGTTATTACTTTTGGTGAGATCATGCTTCGGCTGGCTACACCGGGATATAAAAGATTTATTCAATCCGATAATCTTACTGCTACCTTTGGTGGGGGTGAGGCAAATGTTGCTGTCTCCCTCGCAAACTATGGAATTCCTGTAGATTTTGTAACGCGCTTACCTCAGAATGATATTGCTGAATGGTGTCTCTCGGATCTTAGAAAATACAACATCGGAACAACTCAGATTCTGCGCGGTGGTGAAAGATTAGGAATCTATTTCCTGGAAACAGGAGCTGTTGCAAGACCATCGAAAGTAGTGTATGACAGAGCATATTCTTCCATTGCAGAGGTGAAAAAAGGGATGTTCAACTGGAAAGAAATATTGAAAGATGCCTCTTGGTTTCACTGGACCGGAATCACACCGGCTATCTCTGAGGGGGCTGCCGATGTATGTCTTGAAGCCATTCAAACAGCCAACGATTTGGGTATAACGGTATCGTGCGACCTTAATTTCAGAAAGAATTTATGGAAATATGGTAAATCTGCTTCGGAAGTTATGCCTAAATTGGTTGAAGGGTGCAACATAATCCTCGGAAACGAGGAGGATTCTGAAAAGGTTTTTGGTATTAAACCTGATGGATTTCAGGTAGAACATACTGGAGGAGACATGGATGCCGCTGAATTTGAGTCGGTTTGCAATCAACTAATGCAGAAGTTTCCTCGGGCTAAAAAGGTGATAATCACATTGCGTGGTTCTATCAATGCTAACCATAACACGTGGGGCGCATGTCTCTATTCCGATAAATTATACAAATCAAAGAGATACGACATTACGCATATCGTGGACAGAGTGGGAGGCGGTGATTCCTTTATGGGTGGATTAATTTATGGATTGCTCACTTACAAAGATGACGACCAGCAAGCACTGGATTTTGCAGCGGCTGCTTCTTGTCTTAAACATACCGTTTATGGTGATTTTAATCTGGTAACTGTGTCTGAAGTTGAAACCCTTATGAATGGTGGCGGTTCAGGTAGAGTGATTCGCTAATTGTTTAACATTCAATGTGTCAGGACAATCCAAGCCTTTATTTGTCTTGACTCTTGATTCTAATTATCTAAGTAATGGCAAAATTTTCAAGAATGCAAGTTTATCAGATTATGGAAAATACCGGAATAATACCTGTATTTTATCATACTGATGTGGAAGTAGCAAAAGAGGTTGTGAAAGCGTGCTATGATGGTGGAATCCGGGTCTTTGAGTTCACTAATCGGGGTGATTTCGCTCATGAAGTGTTCGCTGACCTTGTTAAATGGGCCGACAACGAATGTCCTGAGTTGATCTTGGGCATTGGCTCTATTGTGGATGCACCTACAGCTGCTCTGTACATTCAATTGGGTGCAAACTTCGTGGTGGGTCCACTTCTAAATGCTGATATCTTCAAGGTCTGTAACCGTAGGCAGATTGCTTACACTCCCGGTTGTGCAACTGCTTCAGAAATCGGACTTGCGCAAGAGTTGGGTGCAGAGATAGTTAAAGTATTTCCCGGAGGTAGCGTTGGTGGTCCCTCTTTTGTAAAGAATATCAAAGGTCCAATGCCATGGACTCGAATCATGGTAACAGGTGGTGTTGAACCAACAGAAGAAAATTTGTCCGACTGGTTTAAAGCAGGAGTATCTTGTGTGGGAATGGGATCAAATCTTTTCCCAAAAGAGGTGCTAAAGTACAAAGATTGGATGAAAATCACAGAGTTATGCCGAATTTGTTTGTCGATAGTGCAAAAGCATAAAACAAATACATGATATTATTAAAGCCATGGATGTCCAAAATTTAATATATTTAATCTAATGATGAGTAAAAAAATAATCATTCTAATTCTTTTGTCTTTCTCAATTTTAAAAGTTAATGCTTATAGTGAGAAAAATCTATTGCAAAAAGCAGCTACAGCAGAACAGATCAAATCTGCCCTTATCCTTAATCAGAAATGGGTGCCGTACCCAAATTATAAAGACAGAAGTGGATGGGATAAATTGATGGGAAACTTCAAATCTGAATATATACAAAAAGGTGAACAGGCGCTCAATTATAATTGGATTGTAATTAAAGCAACAGACTACCTTGATTATGAGCGCACAGGCACTCGTACAACCATGGAATCACCCTATGGAAAGAATATTCAAACCATAACAGATCTGTTATTAGCAGAATTAACCGAAGGGGAGGGCCGTTTTATAGATCAACTGATAAACGGAGTATTTTATACTTGTGAAATGACATCTTGGTCCATTGCGGCTCATCAGGTAAGACAAAGCAATGGTCGCTCATTACCTTTAAAAGATGAACATCTAATTGAATTGACATCAGGAGATGTTGGTAGTTTGTTTTCCTGGATTTATTTCTTTTTTCAGGATGAATTCGATAAAGTAAACCCGACTATCTCAAAACGATTGCGTCTTGAGTTGGAAGAAAGAATATTAGAACCATTTATGGGTAAGGATTTCTGGTGGATGGGGTTCAATTATCGCCCCGGAATAGTCATAAATAATTGGAATGTATGGTGTAATTTTAATGCGTTGCAATGTTTTTTATTATTGGAGAACGATAAAGATCGTTTGGCAGAAGCAGTTGCTAAATCAATGAGGTCTGTAGACCAGTTTATTAATTATTCAAAACAAGATGGTGCTTGTGAAGAAGGACCTTCTTATTGGGGACATGCAGCCGGTAAAATGTACGATTACTTGCAACTGCTTTATGATGGAACTGGTGGAAAAGTATCAATTTTTGATGTACCTATGATAAAGAATATGGGGGAATATATTTCCAGAACATATGTAGGGAACGATTGGGTAGTCAATTTTGCAGATGCTTCTGCGAAGTTATCATTAGATGCTAATTTTATTTTCAGATATGGAAAAGCTGTGCAAAGTAATGAGATGATAGGATTCGCAAATATGCTTTCTAAAAATCAGAAGGATGTCAGTGCTCCAAACTATGGAAGGGATATTTTCAGATCATTTCAATCATTGTTATATTTTGAAGAGTTCTCACAGAATACTGCTGAATATACCACTCCTCAAAATACCTGGTATCCGGAAACGGAGTTTTGCTACATGAAAAATAACAAAGGGTTCTTTGTGGCATTAAAAGGTGGATTCAATAACGAGAGTCACAATCACAATGATGTTGGAACATTTTCACTTTACATGAATGAAGTTCCTGTGTTTATTGATGCCGGTGTTGGCACTTATACTCGCCAGACTTTCAGCAGTGAAAGATACAATATATGGACTATGCAAAGTCTTTATCATAATCTTCCGGAAATAAATGGGCATCAACAGAAGTTCGGGACCAACTATACAGCCAAAAACACAAAATATGATCCCAAAAACCAAACTTTCTCTTTGGATATCTCCGGGGCATATCCTAAAGAGTCTGGAATCAATTATTGGAAAAGAAATTACATTCTAAAAGAAGACATACTTTTAATCAGAGATGATTTCGATTTAGACAATTCCACTCAAAAGAATCGTATTTATTTTCTGACATGGGGAAAAGTAGATAACTCTATAGAAGGGATTGTAATTGTTAATGTTATGGATCAGCAGGCTGAACTCAGGTATGACAAAAACAAATTTGTTGCTTCCATTGAAACAATAAAGTTAGATGATAAAAGATTATCTAATGTGTGGGGTGAAGAAATCAAGAGAATTATTCTTGAAGAGAAAACCCTAAGATCTAAAGCTAAATATGAATTCGCGATCATTAGAAAATAACCTAAAACAATCTTATAATTAAAACTTAAATAAGTACTTTCAACAAAGAGGGAATCTGACTAGGTTCATTGGCAACCGGAACGCCTACTGCTTCAAACGCAGCGATCTTTTCGGCGGCTGTCCCTGATCCGCTGGAGATGATAGCTCCCGCATGACCCATCTGCTTTCCTGGAGGCGCCTGCTGACCAGCAATGAATGCAACAACAGGTTTCGTTACGTGTTTTTTTATATATTCGGCAGCACGTTCTTCGGCATCACCACCTATCTCACCGATAAGCACGATGGAATCTGTTTCAGGATCGTTCTCAAACATTTCCAGTAGTTCCTGGTAATAAAGTCCTACAACCGGATCTCCGCCAACACCAATTGCTGTTGATTGTCCCATTCCGTTTTCGGTTAAGTTGTACACGACTTCATAGGTGAGAGTTCCACTGCGACTAATCACGCCGGTGCTTCCTTGTTTAAAGATCATTGTAGGCATAATCCCTACCAGACTCTTTTCGGGAGAGATCAGACCGGGACAATTTGGACCTATAAGATTAGCCCCTTTATTTTTGATGAAATGGTATGCTTGTACTACGTCAAGTGTAGGAATACCTTCTGTAATACAGATTATAAGTTGAATGTCTGCGTCTGCTGCTTCCATCATAGCATCTTTAGCAAATGGTGCCGGAACAAAGATGATAGATGAGTTTGCACCTGTTTCTTTAACGGCCTCTTTTACCGAATTGAAAACTGGAATATCTTCGACAAATTCACCTGCTTTACCAGGTGATGTTCCACCAATCACATTAGTTCCGTATGTTTTCATTTTAGATGCATGGAATCCACCGTCGCGACCTGTAATGCCTTGGACAATCAAACGTGTGTTTTTATCGATTAATATGCTCATAGCTTATTTGTTTTTCAGTCTTGATAATTGTATGTCAGTTCAACAGCTTTTTTTGTTGCGTCACCCATGGTTTCAGCAACATGAAAATGAGACCCTTCCAGCAAAGCACGCCCCTCCTTTTCATTAGTCCCTGTGAGCCGAATCACAATTGGGATGTCGGTTTTTATCTGTTTAAATGCTTCAAGTAAACCGTGAGCAACATCGTCACACCGGGTAATGCCACCAAATATATTGATTAGCACTACTTGTACATTTTTATCGCTCAGCAAAAGTTTCATCGCTTCAATTACTTTTGTGGGATTGGAACTTCCGCCAATGTCGAGAAAATTGGCAGGGTTACCACCGTAAAGTTTGATCATGTCCATTGTAGCCATAGCCAGTCCCGCACCATTGACCATGCAACCAATTTCTCCACCTAAATGTACATAACTGAAACCTTTGCTTTTGGCATTTTGTTCTTTTTTCTCCTCTTCGGTAGGTTCATTGAGTGAGGCTATTTTAGGATGACGATAAAGAGCATTGTCATCGAATGTCATTTTTGCATCGATAGCCATGATGCTCCCTTCTTGTGTGAGTACCAATGGATTAATCTCCGCAAGTGAGGCATCTGTATCAATAAATAGTTTGTACAGCTTTTGGAAAATTGAAGCTGCCTGACGTACTAAATTTACATCATCAAACAGTTTGAAAGCAGCCTCCCGTGCTAAATAATCAGGAACACCAATTGAAGGATCGATCACAAACTTGTGAATCTTCTCCGGAGAGATACGTGCGACTTCCTCAATTTCCATTCCACCTTCTTTGCTTAACATTAGAATGGTCGATTTTGAATTTCTGTCGATAATATAACTCGCGTAATACTCTTTTGAAATGTTTACCGCTTGTCCTATAAGGATTCGGTCCACTATGTAACCTTTGATGTTCATGCCCAGAATGTTAGATGCATGTTTGCGTAATTCGATTTCATCAATTGCCAGTTTTACTCCGCCGGCTTTTCCTCTTCCGCCGGAATACACTTGTGCTTTCACAATTACTCTTTGTGAATCCAACTGTGAATAAGCTTTCACTGCATCATCAACTGATCGGCACAAAACGCTCTGATCTACAGGAATTCCGTAGTTTGCAAACAACTCTTTTGCCTGATATTCATGAATTTTCATGGGCTATTTCTAAAAATATTATGATGATTAAGAAACTATGATTAAACTACCATACAATTAACCATATAACAGAGAATTTGTTTTTTAAAATTGAAATAATTATAGAATAGATAAACAAAATAATTGGCAATTGATTATTTTGTATATTTGTAGTTATAAGAATATAAATTATGAATAATACCAAAATATCTTGTCCGCAATGCGGATTTAACTTTGATGTTGAAGAAGCGCTGTCTAGCCAGGTTGAGGAGCGATTACGTGCTGAGCAACAGAAGAGAATTGCTGAAATAGACAAGGCTTATAAAGCAAAATTATATGCGTTGGAGACAAAGGAGGCTGACTTGGAAAAGCAGATTGCTGAACGAACAAACAAAGAATTGGCTATTAAGGAGAAAGTGATGGCTGATAAGATAAATGCGAAATATCAGTCGGAATTGAATGATTTGAAGAAACAGGAGAGTGAAGCTCGCAAAGAGGTTGCGGAACTCAAGAACTCAAAAATTGAGAACGAAAAGCTTAAACGTCAGTTGACAGAGCAACGACAGAATATCGAATTGGAGTATGAACAAAAGTTGAGTAAGCAACTGAATGATAATCTTATCAGAATAAAACAACAGGAAACGGATAAGGCGGAGTTAAAAATCAAGGAATATGAAATTCAGCTGGAGCAACAAGCCAAACTGATTGACGAAATGAAACGTAAATCGGAGCAGGGCTCAATGCAGTTGCAGGGAGAAGTGCAAGAGCTGACTATTGAAGAGACTTTGAAATCGATGTTTCCTTACGATGATATTTCAGAAGTAGGAAAAGGTATTCGAGGAGCAGATGTGATTCAATCCGTCAGAAATAGAGTAGGAGTTGAGGTCGGTACCATTCTTTATGAAAGTAAGCGTACAAAAGCATTTAGCAACGAGTGGGTGAGTAAACTAAAGTCTGACGCTGTTTTGGTGAAAGCTAATATTTGCGTGATTGTAACCGAAGCCATGCCGGATGATATAGAACGGATCGGTCAAAAAGAAGGAGTATGGATTTGTTCATATGCTGATTTTAAACCACTTATTATAGTTTTGAGAGATAGTTTACTGAAAATCAGCGAAGCATACACTTCTCAAACAAATAAAGGTGAGAAGATGCAGATGCTCTATGATTATCTGTTAAGTCAGGAGTTTGTTTTGCAGCTAAGCGCTATTGTTGAGGGTTTTACTGAATTGCAAAGCAGTTATGCACAAGAAAAAATGCAGATGGAACGAATCTGGAAGAAACGAGAAAAACAACTTGAAAAGGTATTGTTAAATACCAATCATTTTATTGGATCTATTCAAGGTATTGCAGGGAGCTCAATACCGGGACTTAATCAGATTGGAGCCGATGACTCGATGTTGAAGTTAGACGAATAAACTTCTTAAATAATAATTATGAATAAGACCTTATTCAATCAATTACCACCTTTTCCTGAATTTCAGGAAGGTATTCGTCGTGCACCCGACAGAGGTTTTAGACTAACTCAGACTCAGACCGAAACGGCATTGAGAAACGCTTTGCGATACATTCCCAAAGAATTTCATAAATCTTTGGCTCCTGAATTTTTGGATGAACTAAAAACCCGCGGAAGAATTTATGGCTATCGATTTCGCCCCAAAGGGGATTTGAAAGCTAAATCCATCAACGAATACAAAGGAAATTGTATTGAAGGAAAAGCATTTCAGGTGATGATAGATAATAATCTCTGTTTTGATGTTGCTTTATATCCATATGAGTTAGTTACTTATGGCGAAACGGGACAAGTATGCCAGAATTGGATGCAATATCGATTGATAAAACTCTATCTGGAAGAGTTGACTCAGGAACAAACGCTGGTGCTGGAGAGCGGTCACCCGTTGGGATTATTCAAATCAAAACCGGAAGCGCCACGCGTCATCATAACCAATTCCATGATGGTGGGGATGTTTGATAATCAAAAAGACTGGGAAATAGCTGCACAAATGGGAGTAGCAAACTACGGTCAGATGACTGCAGGCGGATGGATGTATATTGGTCCCCAGGGAATTGTTCACGGCACTTTCAATACACTGCTTACTGCCGGACGCCAACGATTAGGCGTTCCAAAAGACGGTAATCTGGCAGGACATTTGTTTGTATCGTCGGGATTGGGTGGAATGAGCGGAGCACAATCAAAAGCAGCCGACATAGCAGGTGCTGTTTCCATAATTGCGGAAGTTGACATTTCAAGAATTGAAACCCGTCACAAGCAAGGATGGGTGCATAAAATAACAAACGATAATCATCAGGCATTCAATTGGGCACATGAAGCAATCACCAATAAAGAACCATTGTCCATTGCATTCCATGGGAATATTGTTGATTTACTGGAGTTTGCAGAAATAAATAATATTAACATTGAACTCTTGTCAGACCAAACTTCTTGTCACGAAGTTTATACTGGCGGTTATTGTCCTGTGGATATTTCATTTGAAGAGCGCACACGATTATTAAGTGAGGATAGAGAAAAGTTTAAACAGCTTGTAGATCAGTCGCTTCATCGTCATTTTAACGTAATAAAGAAACTGATTGCCAAAGGAACCTACTTTTTCGATTACGGGAATTCATTTATGAAAGCTATTTATGACTCAGGAGTGAAAGAAATATCAAAGAATGGAATTGATGAAAAAGAAGGTTTCATCTGGCCATCGTATGTTGAAGATATCATGGGACCAGAACTGTTCGATTATGGATATGGACCATTCCGATGGGTTTGTCTGAGTGGAAATCATGATGATTTGATAAAAACAGATAAAGCTGCAATGAGTTGCATAGATCCTAATCGCAGAGCGCAAGACAGAGATAATTACCTTTGGATTCGCGATGCAGAAAAGAACAAATTGGTTGTAGGAACTCAAGCTAGAATACTCTATCAGGATGCACAAGGGCGACTGAGTATTGCATTGAAATTCAACCAAATGGTACGTGATGGAGAAATCGGTCCGGTAATGCTTGGACGTGACCATCATGATGTTAGCGGAACAGATTCTCCATTCCGTGAGACAGCGAATATAAAAGATGGTAGTAATGTGATGGCAGACATGGCAGTGCAATGTTTTGCCGGAAATTGCGCTCGTGGCATGAGCCTTGTTGCGCTTCATAATGGAGGTGGCGTTGGCATTGGAAAAGCAATCAATGGAGGTTTTGGAATGGTATGCGACGGTAGTGAGCGGGTGGATGAGATTCTTCGTCCTGCAATGATTTGGGATGTGATGAATGGTGTCGCCCGTCGTTCCTGGAGCCGTAACCCGAATGCAATGCAAACAGCTAAAGCTTTCAATGAATCTCATTCCAAAAACTATCATCTTACAATTCCAAATCTTGTTGATGATGACATTCTTAGTAATATTCTTAATTAACCATTTAATACTTATAAGCTATGAATAAAATAATGGAATGTGTACCTAATTTCAGTGAGGGACGCGACAAGCACAAGATCGAGAAGATAGTCGATTGTTTCAGAGGCAGGGATAACTTGAAACTGCTGGACTATAGTAACGACGAAGATCACAATCGCCTGGTCGTTACTGTTATAGGTGAGCCAGATGAATTGAAAGATGCTGTTGTTGAAGCCATCGAAAATGCAGTTAATCTGATTGATATGAATGTGCACAAAGGTCAGCATCCGCGTATGGGTGCAGTAGATGTTGTGCCTTTTATTCCCATCAAAAATATAACTATGGATGAGGCGATTGACTTTTCGAAAATAGTAGGACAAATCGCAACTGAGAAATTCAAGCTACCCGTGTATCTTTATGAAAAATCTGCATCGGCACCATATCGCGAAAACTTGGCTGTCATCAGAAAAGGTGAGTTTGAAGGGATGGAGGAAAAGATGAAACAACCCGAATGGCAACCTGATTTTGGTCCCGCCCAGCCGCATCCCACAGCAGGAGTTGTAGCCATCGGGGCGCGTATGCCATTGGTCGCCTATAACGTAAATCTTGGGACCAATAATCTTGAAATTGCTACAGCAATTGCCAAAAAAGTTCGTCATATTGGTGGAGGTTTACATTTTTGCAAAGCGATGAGTGTAGCAATTGAACATCGCAATATTACCCAGGTGTCAATGAATCTGACCGATTTTACTCACACAGCCATTTATCGCGCCCATGAACTGGTGCGTATAGAAGCAAACCGTTATGGAGTTCCCATTGTGGGAGCTGAAATCGTGGGATTGGTTCCCATGGCCGCGCTCATAGACACAGCGGCTTATTATCTCGGATTGGAAAACTTTTCCATGCAGCAAGTGCTGGAAACGCGATTAATGGAATAAAAAACGGAAACATATATAATGAATAACCTTATAATAAAGAACGCATCACAAGTTGTTACTTGTAGCGGGAACAAAGGAAAACACGGTAAGGAAATGTCTGATCTTCATGTGATAGATGACGGGACAGTAATCGTTACCGATGGAATTATCACGCAAGTACTTAAAGCTGGAGTAACCATACCCGTAAATGAAAATGATTACGAAGTGATTCATGCAGAGGGAAAAGCATTGCTTCCTGGGTTTGTTGATCCACATACTCATTTCATTTTTGGAGGCTATCGGGAGGAAGAATTCTCCTGGCGTATGCGCGGCGACAGTTACATGAGTATTATGGAACGGGGCGGAGGAATTGTAAATACAACCAAAGCTACACGAGATGCTGCCGAAAATGAACTTTATGAGTTGGGAAAACAGCGCCTTGATGCTATGATGAAGTTTGGAATAACTACGGTTGAAGGAAAAAGTGGTTATGGATTAGACAAGGAAACAGAACTCAAGCAGCTTCGTGTTATGAAGCAACTTAATCAGTCGCACCCAATGGATATAGTGTCAACTTTTATGGGCGCCCATGCCGTTCCTGCAGAATGGAAAGGTAGAGAAGATGCATTCGTCAATTTTAATATCAATGAATTGTTCTCTGTTGTTGCGAAAGAAGAATTAGCTGAATGTGTGGATATATTTTGCGAAAAGAATGTGTTCACGATTGAACAGTCGCGACGATATTTGACTGCTGCCCGTAAATATGGATTCAAATTGAAAATTCATGCTGACGAAATAGTTTCGTTTGGTGGAGCTGAACTAGCAGCTGAACTTAAGGTCTTGTCGGCCGATCATCTGCTTCAAGCCTCCGATGAGGGTATTCGTGCTATGGCTCAAAGTGGAGTCATAGCCACATTGTTACCTCTTACAGCTTTCTCTTTACGCGAAGATTATGCACGTGGACGCGAAATGATTGACAATAATTGCGTTGTAGCATTGGCGACCGACTTAAATCCTGGTAGTTCTTTTACCTCATCGGTTCCTTTACTTTTTGCTTTGGCTTGTATTTATATGCATTTGTCAGTAGAAGAGTCTATTACGGCTTTTACAATTAACAGCGCTGCTGCGATTGATCGTGCCGATTGCATTGGAAGTATAGATGTTGGGAAACAGGGTGATTTGATATTACTGCAATTTCCATCATATAAATTTCTGCCTTATCATATAGGGATGAATCTCGTGGAAACGGTCATAAAGAAAGGAAACATAATTATTAATAACTAAGATATGAAACTACAAGATTTAACCATTAATGAATTCTTAGAAAAAACCGCAGGAAATGAGCCGGTACCAGGTGGAGGAAGTATTTCGGCACTGAATGGAGCCATTGCATCAGCATTAACAGAAATGCTTGCCAACTTGACTATTGGAAAAAAGAAATATCAAGAGGTAGAAGAAAGTATGAAGAAAACCGCTCTGGAAATGGCTGTTAACCGAAGTCGCTTTATGAATGATGTTGATCGGGATGCTGATTCTTATAATCAAGTCATAGAGGCGTTTAAATTGCCAAAAGATACTGATGAACAAAAAGCTAAGAGAGGGGATAAAATCCAGGATGCTACAAAAATGGCTGCACTTGTGCCTATGGAGGTTGCACAACGTGCTTTTTCCATCATGGATTCAATTGCAAAAACAGTTTATAATGGTAACCGTAATGCTGTTACCGACGGTTGTATTGCTATGATGGCATGTCGTAATGCCGTTTTGGGCGCATTGTTGAATGTTCGCATAAATCTTTCGGCAATTAACGATGGAGCTTTTGTCAAAGAACTATCTGATAAATGCAAAATACTTGAAAATGAAGCTGTTATCAAAGAACAAGAAGTGATAAAATGGGTTAACAATAACATTTAAAAGAATACAAAATATTGAAAATCACTTATATGAAAAACATATATATTATTGGTGAAGGTGAACTTACAATTGAAGATATTGAAAGAATCATAGACGAAAATATTAAACTGGAATTGTCGGAAGCGGCCATTGCGCGTATACAAAAATGCCGCGACTATCTCGACCGAAAAATGGAGATAAACACAAAACCTATTTATGGTATAACTACAGGCTTTGGTGGACTTTGCGATTATTCCATCTCTAAATCCGACTTGAGTACGCTGCAGGAAAATCTGGTTAAGTCGCACGCTTGCAGCATTGGAGAGGTAGTGCCGCCGACAATTGTGAAACTGATGTTGCTACTTAAAGCACACGCCTTGTCTTTGGGATATAGTGGTGTACAAGTGGCTACAGTACGGCGGATTCTTGATTTGTTCAATAATGATATTCTTCCCATTGTTTATGATAAAGGTTCCTTGGGTGCATCTGGCGATTTAGCGCCGTTGGCAAATTTATTTCTGCCCCTGATTGGTGTTGGAGAAGTAACATATAAAGAACAGATAACAGATATAAAGGATGTTCTTGCTGAATTCGGCTGGAAGCCGATTAAGCTTCAGAGCAAAGAAGGACTGGCGCTCTTAAACGGTACCCAGTTTATGTCTGCTTATGGAGTTTACACTATTATCAAATCGCAGCATTTTATCAAAAAGGCTGATTTGATTGCCGCAATATCACTGGATGCTTATGATGGTCATCTTGAACCTTTTGACGAAAAGCTTCATAAACTTCGTCCCCATATCGGCCAATTAGTGACTTCACAAAACATTCGTAATTTTCTGAAAGACAGCCAGATCATCTCGCAATATAAAGAACATGTTCAAGATCCATATTCTTTTCGCTGTGTTCCACAAGTTCACGGTGCTGCAAAGGATGCGCTTAATTATGTAAAGTCGGTTGTGGTAACAGAAATTAATTCAGTAACCGATAATCCCACAATTTTTGTAGATGAAGATGAAATCATTTCTGGTGGAAATTTTCATGGTGAACCACTTGCCATTTCTTACGATTTCTTAGCTATTGGTTTGGCAGAACTCGGAAATATCTCTGAACGGAGAACAGCCCAATTGATACTCGGCAAACGCGGACTGCCCGAGTTTTTGGTCGCCAATCCCGGCCTCAATTCGGGATTCATGATACCGCAATACGTAGCCGCATCCATTGTCAGTCAGAACAAAATGTATTGTTATGCTGCCAGCAGTGATTCCATCGTTTCGTCTAACGGTCAGGAAGATCACGTAAGTATGGGCGCTACGTCTGCCATCAAGTTGACCATGATATTAGATAATCTTGAACTTATCTATGCGATTGAATTGATGAATGCCGCACAGGCATTGGAATTCAGAAAACCTTTGAAGTCATCGCCCATCATTGAGAAACTAATTGAAGACTTCCGCTGCGAAGTTCCCTTTGTAGAAGATGATATAGTAATGAATAAATTAATTCGTAAAACGGTGGCGTTTCTTAATCACTTACAAATTGAATAAACTTAAAACAATATTTTGTATATTTGCACGTTTTATAACTTAAAACCTATCAAAAAGAAAATAACATAATAACAGACAAAAATGGTTGAAAAATTAAAGACATTAAGAGATTCTAAAAATGCAAGATGGGCAGCACTGTTTATAGTTGCGTTCATGATGCTTTGCGGATATTATTTGAATGATGACCTTTCAGCACTGAAATCAATGCTGGAAAGTGATCTAAGCTGGTCAAGTTCCGATTATGGATTTTATCGTTCATCTTATGGATGGCTGAATGTATTTGCATTTATGCTAATCCTTGGAGGAATTATCCTCGATAAATTGGGCGTTAGAAAAACAGGAATACTTGCAACAATAACCATGTTAGTTGGTACAGGACTCAGATATTGGGCGTTAGTTAATACCGATCTGATGAATCAAACATGGAATATTTTAGGTGCAGACACCAATGCACAAGTTTTTGTGGCATCAATTGGATTTGCAATCTTTTGTGTTGGTCTGGAAGTTGCCGGTATCACGGTTTCAAAAGCAATTGTAAAATGGTTTAAAGGAAAAGAAATGGCGTTAGCCATGGGATTGGAAATGGCCACAGCCCGTTTGGGTACTGGTCTTGCCTTGGCCGTTGCACCTATAATCGCATTTAGCAATAAAGTATCTACACCGGTTCTATTTGGTATGGTTTTAATGATTATAGGCACAATCGCATTTCTTGTTTATACTAGACTTGATAAAAAACTGGATGCTTCACTTGTTACAGCCGGTGAAAAAACCGAAGAAACTAGTGAAGAAGACAAGTTCAAATTGAAAGATATAGGTCTGATAGTAAAAAATAAAGGATTTTGGTTGATAGCTTTACTCTGCGTATTGTTTTATTCAGCTGTTTTTCCATTCTTGAATTATGCCTCTGACTTGATGGTTAATAAGTTTGGAGTAACACCAAAATTTGCAGGATTGATCCCTAGTTTATTACCCTTGGGAACAATATTCCTAACTCCTTTTTTTGGTAATTTATATGACAGAAAAGGTAAAGGGGCTACAATCATGATTATTGGTGCAATTCTTTTGATTGTTGTTCATGCTCTATTCTCGGTTCCGTTTTTAAATCATCCTGCAATAGCAGTTGTACTAGTTATATTATTAGGTATCGCTTTTTCTCTTGTACCCTCAGCTATGTGGCCGTCTGTACCTAAAATTATTCCTGAAAAATTATTGGGAACTGCTTATTCGTTAATTTTCTTTGTGCAAAATATCGGACTGATGTTTGTACCGCTGATTATTGGAAAGTTATTGGATAAATATTGTATTACTGGTCAAATGATGATTGATGGTCAAATGGTTAATCAATATGATTATACACTTCCAATGATTGCATTTACTGTATTAGGCGTTTTTGCATTAATCTTTGCTTTCTGGTTGAAAGCTGAAGACAAACGTAAAGGTTACGGACTTGAGAAACCAAATATTGTAAAGGAAGAATCTGCTAATGCATAAATTAGTTAATTAATAATTATACGAACGTTATATATAAAAAGCGAGTCAATATTTGACTCGCTTTTTATATATAATAATGAATGTTTATCTACTTTTTTCTTCCCAGTGTCGTCCTGATTTTTGTGGTTCTTCTTCAATTTAGTTGAAAAGAATCTTTTCCATAATCATTTTTCTTTTCAGTAAATCCAATCCTGCTCTTCCGTACATAACCCTTTTGACAACTTTCAGTTTGTTTACAAATCCTTCCGTTATACCATTTGTTATATTATATTTAATCGTGTTTTTAACAGCCTTAAAATCCATCTTGATTCCAGTAATAAATGCTTTAAGGGTGTTTACTTTAGTCTTCCAAAACTTCCTCATCCACCTGATTAATGCATCAGGATCATTGCCTGTAATTAGTTCATAAAATGCAGTGGAGGCTTCATACATTTGGTTAAACCAGGTGAATCTCGACAACAATTCGATAAGCTGCTCATCTTCACGGTTTCTCTTCTTGCTGAAAATAGAATGTGTGACCATGGATGATAACAATTTAATGGGAACTAATTGAGATCTTGTTTCTACTTTCTTTATTATTGGCTTATAATCTTTGGCTCTGTAACCTTTATGACCATCACTCAGATACTTGTAGTGTTCGTAAAACGGAGATAAACTACCTTTAAATCCCATTTGACATACTTCGTGATAGATTTTAACAAGAGCTTTACCGGTAGCAGCCTCATCCTCCACATATTCGCTATATAAATGATATTTATTCCTATGCTTGTTGTTACGCTCAGGCAATATTCCCATTTCACAGAACTTAATGACTGTTTGTCTGGCTATTCCTAATTTTTTTGCTATTTCAGATGGTCTAGTTCCTTTTAACTGCAATGTTTTTACCTCTATAAATTTAATCATACGTGAATCCTCACTTTTCGACTTTTGAGATGATCTCAAATCTTTAAGCTCATTATCAACTACTTCCTCCTTAACGATTTGGCTCTCTCTTATCGCATTACGATAGTCCGAATAATGCTCACCAATGAGTTTGGTAAAGCGCTCTGACATGTTTTTGATAAGATGAAACTTATCAGCAACTTCAATTATAGGACGATCGATTGAACGGATGGCAGAACTGTATTCGGTGGAACGGTCACGACTGACCAAACTGACCTTGTTATGATTCTCCATCCATGAGCGAAAACTGTTTTCTCCTCTATTGCCTAATATATCTATTGGACGCTTATGGCGTAAATCTATTACGATGGTTCCATACGATAGTCCTTTACGCCAGGCCCAATCATCGATACCTATTTCTTCAACATCTTTATATGCGGAGGGACGCAAACGATGCAGGTCCCTTAAGATTGTTGATCGACTCAAAACAATGCCACTAAAAGATAAGAGTTTGCTAGCCATTCCCGAAGACACTGATAGTCCCTGTCGTATTACGGCTGTTTCGCATCTGCGGGTACGACGACGATAACGAAATATCTCATTACCGGGTTGCTCGGCAAAGGTCCTTTTAGAACAATTGGAGTTTTTACAAAAGAACTTTCTTACTTCCAATGTTAACAAGACCTTCCTGCCTAAAATAGAAAGATCATGAATATCTCTTTGATAGCGACTATGGACTTTCTTGCTTTTATAACCACAATATGTGCAAACACCCAAAGAATCTGAGGATTTACAATAAAAATGGAGTGTGTTTTCTGTATGATCTACGTTTTCTACGTATAACCCCGATGATATGTATAAATTGGATATATCAAAACTTTCATGATATTTTATCTTAGGGGATGATTCAGATTTTGATTTTTTTGTTGTAATTTTATTACCTATAGGATATTCCGACATGATTTTTTCTTTATGATTTTGCAATATAAAGTTACTGAAAATCAGTCGAATATCCTATTATTTTGCCTGCTATTTTATTGATTATTAGACGATTAGCTGGCACCTAGTGTTAATCTTTAAATAATAACAGTGTCTACTATTGCAAATGATTAACCACAAAAGGGAAGATGGAAGTTTTCAACTAAATTGAAGAAGAACCAAATATTTCAGGACAAGACACCCATTTAACTTTGGAATAACCTCTGTGTAACTCCCACCATGGTCTCACTCTCCTCCCACCTTAGACTTCTCCTCCAGAAACTGACCAAATTCAATATATCTCTTATACAACTCATCGTATATTTGATTTCTCTCTTTATTCGGCTGATAATTTGCAAGTATCCCCTGACCTAGGCTTTCTTGTGCTAGCTCGATTGTTTCGAAAATGTTGGCAGCAACAGCAGCATACATTGCTGCACCCATTGCACCTGCTTGTTGCGTTGCAGCTACCTCAATAGGTACGTTCATAACATCAGAAAGTGTTTGCATTACATATGGCGACTTCAATGAAATACCTCCCACACCAATTACTTTCAATATTTTAACACCCTGCATCTCAAGATGTTCCAGAATGGCCCTGGATCCAAAAGCGGTAGATTCCACAAAACATTTGTAAAGTTGGGCAGGGGTAGTACCGAGGGTTAAATCCATAACGCCACCTTTTAATGTCTGATCGGCAAAAGGTGTTCTGCGCCCGTTCAACCAGTCAACAGCTACCAAATCATTACGACTAACCGACAGCGCTGAAGCTTCTTTGTTCAAACGGGGTAAAATAGTGGATAGAATCTCGGATTTATTGTCGTCATCAGGGAGCCACCATGAAAGGATATCACGAAGCCACGCATACATATCGCCAAAAGCCGATTGTCCGGCTTCCAATCCTGTAAATCCCGGTATCACTGAACCATCCACCTGTCCACTGATTCCCGGAATAGTTTTTCCACCTATGTCCTCTTTAGAAGTAACCACGATATCACACGTAGATGTCCCAATGATTTTCACCATTGTATTTGGCTTAATTCCAGCTCCCACGGCACCGGCATGAGCATCGATAATTCCTACCGAAACATCAATGCCTCTGGGTAATCCAAGTATTTCCGACCACTCATTGGTAATTTTGCCTGCTGATTTGTCGCTTGTAAATGTCCGACTACTCAAATGGTCTGTAAAGCCTTCAAACAAAGGATCAAGTGCCGAGAGAAATTCTTGTGACGGATAACCATTCCATTCTTCGGCCCACATACATTTGTGACCCGCGGCACATCTACTGCGTTTCACATGTTCCGGCTTCAGATTGCCGGTCAGTAATGCCGGCATCCAATCGCAATGCTCAATAATGGAATAAGCATCCTTTCTAAGTCGTTCATTTGCGCGAAGAGCGTGAAGCCCTTTAGACCAGAACCATTCAGAAGAATAGATTCCACCCGACAATGAAGTAAAATCGGTCTCCCATTTATGCGATAAGTTGTTAATATCATCTGCTTCTTTTATCGATGTATGATCTTTCCAAAGGATAAACATTGCATCAGGATCTTCTGCAAATTGTGGAAGTAATGCTAAGGGCGTACCATTTTTGTCTGTCAGACAAGGTGTACTGCCGGTTGTATCAATTCCAATGGTAGTAATTTTATTCACTTCTTCTGTAGATAACTTTGCCAGCACACCTTTTGTTACTTCAATCAAAGAATCGATATAGTCTTGAGGATGTTGACGATATCTGTTTTCGGAAGGATCGCAATACAGCTCTTTTTTCCATCTTGAATAGAAGGAGATAGCGCAGGCTAATTCATTTCCGGTAGATGTATCTACAACAATTGCCCTACACGAATCGGTACCGTAATCGAGTCCTATAACTAGCTTTCCCATAATTTGTTATTTATCTAATGACGATTGGATTTTCTTATTCCTTGCGACGGTTAAACTGTAGTAAGTGATGAAAGCAAATGCGAGTGCGGGAACCCAATAAGCAAATTTTATGCTGCCCGACTGATCAGAAAGGATTCCCTGTAATTGAGTTAAAAGTGCAGCTCCAGCAATAGCCATAACCATTCCCGATCCTCCAATTTTTGTATCTTCACCTAATCCCTTCATGCCAATACCATAAATTGTTGGAAACATGAGCGACATGCAGCCGGAAATACCTGTCAGTGCATACACACCAGCAAATCCATCGCTGTAAATAGCAGATAAAGAGCATATTAATGCTAATATTGCAAAGGCAGAAAGCAGATTAACGGGCTTAATATACCTCATTAACCATGTGCATACAAAACGACCTATAACAAACAGAATCAGGGACAAAATGTAATATGTAGCTCCCGCTTGCTCTGCAGTACGGGGAAGCAAAGCATCTATTCCCAACCATTCAACTAATGAATAAAAGCTGCCTGCAACTGGCTCTACACCGCGCAAAGCAGTGATAATAACATCAGAAGATGGGTTAGCTCCCAATGAGGCTATGACATCGTCGAATTTTAATTCTTGCATTGCATATCTGATGATAAATGACCAGACAGCAATTTGTGCTCCTACATAGAAAAACTGTGCCAACACACCCCAAACATAGTTTTTATTATTTGTTAATCTTTTGAATGTAGCTCTGAGTTTCAACGACTTATTGTCCTCATGTACTTTTGGCATCTTAGTGAATAATATCAGAAGCATAAGCACAAGCATCACGATTCCTAATATTAAATATGCTGTTGAAACGGCTTTTAACTCGTTGTTCTGAATGTTAACTAGATCTATATCAGTCAATAATGTTCTTTCGGAGGCGGTCTTTGTATTCAATTGAGATAGTACGTATATCTGACTCACCATCACCCCTGTTAATGCGCCAAATGGATTGAACGACTGTGAAAAGTTAAGACGACGGGTAGCTGTTTCCGGATCGCCAAGTGCATAAACATAAGCATTTGTTGCGGTTTCCAAAACCGATAATCCGGCAAAAAGAACAAATATTGCGAATAAATAACTTGCAAAACTTAAAGGTGAACTGATATTATTAACAAGCATTGCCGGGTAAAATAATGAACATCCTATGATACAAAGGATTAGTCCCAGTAGAACACCCGATTTGAACGTGTGCTTTTTAATGAAAATTGCACCCGGAAGAGCAAAGCAGCCATAACCTAAAAGATAACAGACTACCTGAATCCAGGCTGTTTGTGTATCGTTCATACTCATGATTCGCTTGAATGCTGCAAGCATTGTATCTGTCATGTTGTTTGGAACAGCCCAAATAAAGAAAAGAGAGGTAAGTAGAATAAACGGTAAAACAATTCCCTTTGGCACTAAACGATGTTTTTCTAAATTTCTTGAATTCATATAAGTTTGTTTAGAATATGTTATTGATAATAAGATGTATAATCCTGTTAAAGCGGAGCGGTTAGCGTTCCAATATTTATTATGTTAATGGTTTTGGGTGAATCAATTCAAAATATTGTTTTAACTTTTTCAAGGTTCACTCTCAGCAGTTTTTCTGCTATGATAGATAGCTCAGCTTCATTACCCACAAAATGAAATACATTATGCGTATGAGAAAGTGATTCACCTGGTTTCAGAAATGCTGCTGGTGAACAACTTTCTAATTCGAGGAAAGGTCCCATAATGCTTCCATCCTCCAGTGGACCATCGTTATAGGCATTGAGTGCATCTCCTATTAGTGGGTTCTTTTTTGGATTCCACTCCTGATTTAAATACACACTGTTGGGTTCTACATCAAAAATAATTATTGTCAATCTGTCAGCTATCGGGTCATAATTTCCAGCAATAGTTTTTGTGCGTTTGGGGTTCATTCCAATTTTGCTTCGGTGTTTTCCATCGGTTTTAAGATAGAGTATATCATTCTCAACTTTCAAATAGTCAGATGGTATCTCTCCAAAATAATCTGTAGTAGCAACTGTGCCCAACTCTGCATCGTCGCCGGAATTATAAGGAACAACAGTTATTGCAGAATCAGATGGATTGAACATATCGAGCATCCAAATGCAGATGGTACCGGTTTTATCTGTCCATTCAAAATCATTCTTATTGGTTATTTTGTTATCGGTAGCATAAGCAACAGAATTTACACCTTCAGGTAATTGAATCCCTAACTTTGACGTTATTCCCTCTTTTGTGATTAGCGAAATCTTCCTGTCTACAAGCAAGTTAAGTGTTGTTCCCTGAGAGTTCTTAACCGTAATATCTTTGGTTAATAGCGTTTCTGATGATGTAGCACTCTCGATATTCCATTCTTCTGTATCTAATGCTTTTGGAGTGTGCCAATTATCATAAATTTGTTCTTTTCCGGGTTCAAAATATACGGAATATTGTCCTCCTTCTGGACCCAACCAGAAACGATTTTCTCCACCGTAACCGTTCATGTGTTCATCAATCTGCCCGGAATCAAAGACTCTGTAATTCACAAACCCGAGACTGTTCCCATCCAGACCATTAGCTGTTGAGGTAAATACTTTTCCCTGGTATTTTGCCGACAGAATTACTTGTGCCTGATCATCAGTCGACTTTAATATAATCAAACTGTCTTTTTTAGATAGATAGTTTAGGTCGTACCCAAATGTTCCTTTTTCATATTCCTTTTCCATGTTTTCTGATGTTTTTTTGTTGCCTGTGCAAGAGAACAGTAATGTACCTCCTATCATCGCAGGCAGCAGTGTTCGATAGATTTGTTTAAGTTTCATATTGATTTAATTATCGTGATTTTCTTGTTTTTTTTCTTGGTTGAAATTCAGATTGTAATTCCTATGTATTTTTATTCTATTGTTCCAAACTTGTCGAGAATGCGATTGTAGGCTTCTGCGGCTGCTCCGTTTCCCCAATCATAAATGGTAAACTCACCCATACCTTCACCTTCGGGACCGGTACGTCCGCCATGACCGTAATTCTCCATCGTAAACCCATAATCCTCAGGTCCAAAGAATGAATTCACTTTCTCCCATTGCTTTTTGGTTACAGGATTCAGTGGACTATACATCATTACGAATGAGGCTTTTAATGCTGCATTACCTCTTTCGGTATATTCTTGCATGTCAAGCAGTTTGCCGTATTGAAGGATGAGCTCAGCAAACAGACTCTGTCGTGCATCATTCCATTCTGCATCTGCATTTAGTACTCCAAAACCACCCAGTACATTCACATACATATATGGCGGTTGCCATGATGCTTGGGTCATTAACAGTTCATCAAGTGTTCGCTGTCCCAGTTCCAGGTAGCGCTGTTGTTTTGTTATCCGATAGCATTCCAATAGAGCTTCAGCTGTCCAGAACATTGAAAAATTGTTTTGCTTGTACATGTTATTTCTCGTTACTTTTTCCCCAACAAGATTATCCGACCCGTAACGTGAACAAGACCAGTAGGTTTCAAAATCTTCCCATCGTCCTGTGGATATGTTTTCTCGGATAACCGCATCCATGGATTTTAATGCAGCTTCTTTATATTCTTGTTTTCCGGTTAATTCATAAAGTTTGAGGAGAAAAGTCACTGACATAGAGCTTTCTGGTGAGTCATTCAAATGGTTCATCGGTTTTAAAGTGTGCAAATCGAGCCATCCTGGAAAGAAGCCATTGGGAAATTGTATCTCCAGTAAAGCTTTTGCATAACTTTGTGCATACTGGAGCAGTCGTGCATCTTTCTCCAGTTCATCATACCAGCGCAGCATCAGTAAAGCTGTCCAACTCATGTCAAGTACATGAAAAGGTGACTCTTTGGGATTCCATGTGTATGGGTTTCGATTAGAATTTCCCCAATAATGGGTATTCCAACCTTTACTGCGATTATACTTTTGCCCATCTATCTCTACATCATGCATTTCTGTACCAATTAGTCCATAAAAGAAACCATCGACTTGCGGGAATGAGAGTGCCAGCTCTTTTGTGAGCATCGCTTTTTCCATCAATTTCGCATTTCCTGTTCTTCGGGCATACCGAAACAGACCGCTGGCAGATCGTAATGAGCTGAACCATGCCTGGTTCCATATCGATCTGAATTCACGTTCATTGACCTTGCCTGGGTAATTGGGACTCTGCGTGACATTCACTATAAATACCGGTGCACCCACTTTTTTCCCGTCCAGTTTAAACTCTTGCCAAACGTTATCGGACCAAGTATTGAATGCCCAGTTATAGGTATGTTCCACATATTTTTCCAGATTTACATTAACGGGATTTCCCGTCTGATAGAGAGCGTGTCCCCAGCGTTGCCAAAGGAATTCAAGTGGTTTTCGAAATGGGTTTTGCACTATTTGTACATCAGTGTAATGCATCAGATAAAATCCTATCTCTACTTCACCCTGAAGATATTCGGCCCCCTTTTCCCTCAGAAAGAGCACATGATCATCAACTCTGCTGTTGCTCATCCCCAATTTCAGTCGGTTATTCGGGGCATCAAGATCGAGGTACCATCTTACGGGAGTTCCTTTTTTCATGATGTCCAAATCGGGTATCAGCGCCATCATCTGTTCATTGTCTGAGACAATCAACGCTGGGGAACGAAATACATGTTGGTCGATAATGTGGTCAGCAGTGGGAGTCAAATGTGGCGACCAGTGGAAGGAAGGTTTGAATCTGGGAGTTACAACCACTTGCCAGTCATTCTGTTGCAAAGATTTATCGAGTTTAAAACTAATCTTTACATGCAGACAATTGTCATTAATAACGGTGATTTTAGTTTTCCCTTTACTCTTTCCTAATTGGTCGTAATGAATATTTTGCGTCACTTGATCCTTGGGAAAAGACGTTTTTATAACCTCCGTCTGCTTTTTGGGCAGCATCGGTTCCTGGGCAATCAGCAAGAAAACCGATGCACATAATCCGAATAGGGTGGTACAAAAACGTCTTTTCATTATCCTCAATTATTCTTCTATTCGTTCAAGTGTGATTAATGTGAGCTCAAACAAATTAGCTTTCCCTTTGTCTCTGACATGAACCGTAATTGAGTTTATTTGAGGAGTAAGTTGAATATCCCCAACATAAACATTCTCTCTGTAGCCATCTTTATCAGACTTAGTGGAAATCCAATCCGACAGTTGATTTTGTCGTTGCCATATCTGAAAATCAGCACCCTTGGGACTCTCGTGATAATTAAGCAATACTTTATATTTGCCTTCAGGTACATCGGTTAGTTTTACTCTTACTGCTCCTTTTCCATAAGATGAGATAGCCAATCCTCTGTCCAGTATAACCTGAATGCCCCGTTCAAGGGTGATCTCCATTAACTGAGGGAAGAACACATGTTTGTTGGGTAGATATACTTCTCTCAATTCTTCAGTCGGTTCCATTCGGTTTTTGAGCGGTTGATCAGCATAAAAGAATGCTGTTGAAGCATAATCAACCGGAAAATTGTTCCCCACTTCTCCATGTTCCATAGCAAGATAAATCTCTTTTTCGAAAGAGAGTTTATCGGAAAGAAAGAAACGGTAAGCACCCGTCCGGTTCATCGGTAATGAGTAGTCTAGTGAGCCATGAAGCGGCATGCTAATTCCACTGTCCCAACGGTCCAAAAGTGCATACCAGCCACCATTATAATAATCCTCTGATCCGGTGCCATGCATCCGCATTTTACCATCTACATATGTAGAATCATCTCCTTCCCAAAATAAGGTCATACCCGGTCGCAGTCCCTGTGCATGATGAATAGTTCCAACATAATGGCCTTTGCCTTGAGTTTTCAGAAAGGTGAAGAATTGACCGACTTCTGGTTTTTCGCGTCTCCACAATGTGTAAAGTTTTCCTTCCTCTTTTTTATCACGTTTATTATCGTTGTAATATACTTTTGCCGTCACGGATACAGGGTTCTGTTGAACACCTTCCCGCTTTTTATATATCAGCTTCATCTCTGCCGATTTGTCGTATGGCATCGGGAGATAACTGTAGTTGGTGGTTCCATGGCGTCCCATAATAATGCTACGCATTGCCGGTTTTCCAAATGCATATCCGAAGAAATCAGCTACCGGTGCATAAATTGCTTCTACTGGTTCGTTATCCCATTTGGCTGACAAGATGATGTCTTTGTAAAATCCTTCAAATGACGTACCACCATCGATATCAAAACCTGCGATGCGACCACCTTCAGACTTGTCAAAAAATGTAACCTCTTCACCTGGAAGGATGGTAAAAGTCTTTACTTCTGTTTGGAGTTGAGTCGACTTTCCAAAAGCGTATTGATTGACAGTAGGTGATATGTTGCCCCATAAAGTGTTCACCTCTGACAATAATTGTTTGTCTGTTTCAGAAAAAACACCTGTCCAGCTTTCTACATTTAACCTCGGTAGTTTGCGGTATTGAATCTGATGAAACATGATCTTTTCTCCTTGAAACACAATCTTAAGTGATTTCTTGAATGGGATTGGAATATAGCAGTAATATCCACCAATTTCGTTACCCACAACCGGTTTAACAAACGGATACACCTTACCTGAAAAGAGATCAATAAACTTTATTTTCAAACGTGGTTCCTTTTCACCATCAAAATAGAAAGCAAGCGTATCTTCAGTTGGAGTGGGGGTCCAGATTCGGTTTACAACACCCGGACCTTCAAACTCTGCCAGAACCAAATTGTCTTTTTCTTTGCGGATGTATGAGTACTTACCCGAGAATCCATCATCATTACCTCCAGTCCTGTCATAACTTGATTCCTGGTCAATCAACTGGTTATGTCGGTAACGGGGAAGTTGATCCACACTTTTTAATTGTTTTACCTCATCACTCCAATGATAGGTATTATTTTGACTTTGTGCCTGAAAAACTCCTGCCAGAAACAGAATTGCAACTAAAATTTTTAATGAGACTCTTTTCATTGTTATTCTTTATATGATTTCATTCATTACCCCACAAATTAGGATCATTACCTTTTGATTTTCTCCATGCATCGCGCCATTTATGAATATCCATGTGATTAATAAATGGTTTTAGTGCTCGTTGAGCTTTTGTCGGTGCAGGAGTAAGAGCTACTGCACTATCTTGATACCAGTAAGCTACTGAAGCCAGATCCAACGTTAAATTATTGTTTGAACCATGCTCAATTGTTCCTTTTACCTCTGTTTCAAAGAATATGGGATCATTAATGAAGAAACGATAAACATGAGTACGACCAAGCCAGCCAACATCGTTATTTACACGTGGATAGCCAAAATAGGGATGTGAAAATGGTTCCTTTGGACACCATGACGTGTTGAAAAAATCTTCGGTGCCTGTTCCAATTAAAGAAGGGGATTTTTCTCCATCAATAAACCACATATCATCTCCTTCTCCATACCACATTGGAGTAGGTGAATGCACATAGTAATTTATACCAATAAAATGTCCTTTTCCTTTTGTGTTGATGAAAACATAATTTTGTTCTCCCGTTTTGTTAGGATGTTGTGCTCCGGTAAGCCCCCATTCAGTCTCTCCTTCAGGAAGAGCATCTGTAAGATTATGGTTGTACCAGGCATGAAAACGTCCCATATCTTCAGGTAGCTTATCCATTTGTAAATAATCTACATAAAAATAGAATGCGTTGATAGTCTTATCAGTCTGATTTTCAATTTCTATTCGGGCACCTTTAGCAAATGGCATTGCAAAATAACTTGTTAGACCTGTTCCGTTTTCAGGTCCGGCCGAAAGTGGAAAGGAGGCGTAGTTATATCGTTCATCCCATCCTTGTCCAAAGAAAGGTCCGATAGGTGATTCAACTGATGGATAATCGTTTCCATCCCAATACATTCTGATGATAATATCATTTCTGCTCAGTTCATCCGGAGGAGGGGCAATTGTAATCCAAATGTGATTGATTACTCCTGCTCCTTTAATCTCAGCGATAGTTCTTTTTTCTCCCGGCGCAAATGTTTCCAGATGATCTCTGTTTCCTCCCGTTGGATCAGTACTGGAAATTCGTTTATTTTTAATTCCTGTTTTTAGCTTTGCCAAATCTAACATTTCTCCGGTCATATTTTCTTGAGCAATCGCAGGAAAACTAAACAGTAAAACCAATAGGAGTGACAAACTTTTTTTTAATAAATTCTTCATGATCTTAAGTATATTTATTTGTATAATGGACCAAAAGTAGCACAAGCACGATAATCTGCTCCTTCGTTATCTGATCCGAATGAACTCCAAGTCGACGGACGGAAAATTTTGTTTTCGTCTACATTATGCATGTTTACTGGGATTGAAAGGGTTGAACATAAGGTGATTAAGTCTGCTCCAATATGGCCATAACTGATGGCGCCATGGTTCGCTCCCCAATAATTCATAACTGAATATACATCTGCAAAACGACCTTTTCCGGTTGTTCGTGGTATAAAGAAGGTCGATGGCCACGTTTTGTCGGTTCGTTTATCAATGATATCAAAAACGTCGTCAGGAAAGGTAGCGGTCCAACCTTCAGCAATCTGCATGACAGGACCTAAACCTTTTACTAGATTGATACGGCACATTGTAACTGGCATTCCATGTCGGGTAATAAACTTGGAAGAATAACCGCCACCTCTCATATATTCAAGGTTTGAAGGATACCATGTCGTAGCATCTAACATTTTGTCAACTTCTTTTTTAGTTATTTCCCAAAATGGTTTCATAACTGGATTACCTTCACTGTCGGATTGTTGACCGCTTCCATCTAAAGTACATGAACCTGAATTAATTAAATGAATGGCTCCGTCTTTTAATAATCCGTCTGGTTTCCAGCCGCTTACTCTTTCTATTGCTGTTGGACTCCAATAGGTTCTTACGTCTGCAAACATTTGAGAAGTGTTTGTGAGTAGATGATTGAACAACATACTGATTCCATTCAAATGGTCGTCTTCTGTAGCGAATATAAATGCTTCTCGTATTCCATTCCAGTCGAATGAGGAATTTAATATTGCTTCTGAAAAATCACCGTCTGGCAAAAAATCTGTCCATTGTCTTTGTCCCTGAAATCCACCCGCAATTGCATTATGTCCAAGTGCTTCTTCTCCCCAACCCATTTCGTCAAGTTTGGGATTACCAAACATTAGGTCTCTCATAATCAAGGTCATCTTAACAACAAACTCCCAGTCCTTGTCTTTTTGTTCTCTCGAGTGAATCAAATGGGGGGGATTATAGTCTTCTCCTTCACGACTCATGCAATTCTCTTTTGTCCATGTCATGGCTTTTTGAAATTCTTCTTTGTCATATATCTCAAGTTGTATGCGACGGAGTATCTCACTTGAATCAACAAATTCAGTTCGCATGCCAAGATATTCTTGAAGAAAATCGGGGTTGACCATCGAGCCGCCAATGCCCATAGAAACTGAACCAATCGCTAAATATGATTTTCCTTTCATCTGGGCTAAAGCTAATCCGGCGCGGGCAAATCGAAGTAGTTTTTCTTTTACATCTTCTGGAATAGTGGGATCGCCTACATCCTGAACATCTCTGCCATATATTCCAAATGTTGGTAATCCCTTTTGATTATGGACTGCTAATGCAGCTGCCAAATAAACAGCTCCCGGACGTTCTGTTCCATTAAAACCCCAAATAGCTTTTGGAATATTTGGATTCATGTCTATTGTTTCAGATCCATAACACCAGCATGAAGAAACTGAAAGTGAGAGCCCAACATTCTCTCTTTCAAATTTTTCGGCACACATTGATGCTTCTTTCACACCACCAATGCATGTATTTGCTATTACACATTGAACCGGACTTCCGTCGGGATACTTTAGCGTTTCCTTGTATAGTTTTTCTACTTTTTTGGCAAGATTCATAGTTGTTTCTTCCAATGATTCTCTGATACCTTTTCTTCGACCATCAATAACGGGACGAATTCCAATTTTTGGATAACTTGTTTTCATTTCTATTTAGTATTTAAATGTAAATTGTTAAACTGAATCACTAATTTTTTTATAAAACTTATTCACGAACTTCCAATTCTGCTTCAATAATGCAGTTCTTAATTTCGTAATTTTTCATCTCCATCTGGTCTGTAAGTAATTGCATTGCATTTTTTGCCATTTCTTCGATAGGCTGTTTAATAAAAGGAATATTTAATGGTAGAATATAAAAGGCATCACTCTCATCGAAGCACATTAACTGAATATCGCTTTGATATTGTTTTTGTTTGTATAATTCCTTGATGCCACTTATTGAAATAGAGTTTGTTGTAAAATAGATTGCGTCTATAGTTGGCTCGTTAGATAATAATTCATGAATGACTTTTTCCATATCACTATTCAAAAATTCATACCGGACCATTTTTATGTTTTTTTCATTGTAAAAATTAGCATTTTTAGTTGCTTCAACATATCCTCTATTTCGTTCATTTATATGAAACTGAGTCTGTTTATAAGTGATAAGAGCAATATTTTTAAAGCCTTTTTCAATTAGTTTTGAAATAGCATAATACGAAATTTCGAAATTATTAATTAATACTGAACATACATTAATTTCTGGAAAGTTTCTGTCGACCAGCACCAACGGAATTTTTTCATTTGCCAAATATTGGATAGTTTTTTCACTACCGGCAGGAGGGGTAATAACAAAACCATCTACTTGTCTTGATTTCAATAGATTAACCATCTTGTCCATCTCTGATGATTCCTCATTTGTGTTAGCAATGATTACAGCATAACCTTTTTTTTCGGCCTCATTTTGTATATATAATGCAAGCTTACCAAAAAAAACATTTGAAATATCCGCAACAATTAAACCAATTGTTGCGGATTTACCTATCTTCAAACCCTTGGCAAAGGAATTAGGAGTGTAATGTAATTCTTCGGCCTTTTCAAGTATCTTTTTAGAGGTTTCTTCGCTAACCCTCCCTTTTATGTTTTTTCCATTCAATACAAGAGACACTGTAGCGATAGAAACTCCAATTTCATCGGCAATATATTTCAAGGATATTTTTTCCATAATATTTCTCTTTTAATTTTTCTATTGAATTTAAATAAACGTATAGAGTTATAAGATTAATTATTGCTAGCTATATCCACGCTCATCAAAAAAACGTTATATGGCTCCCATAAAGACATCAGAAAATAAAGTTTATCTTCATGTATCTTTAAAGGATGTATAAATGCACAATATAATCCGGGATATTCATTATCAGAAACCAATATTTTTGGTTTGCTCCACTCCGTAATATTATCTGCATCCCTATATACTATAGCATGTTTCCTTTGAGGATTATTGGGGTCGCATGCATAATCATAATTATGGGTTAAAATCCATTTATTATATTTTTCGTGATATATTAGAGACGCTTCACCAACGGGAGCCGGAATAATCGGAGTTGCTTCATTTTCATTGCCCTTAATCCATTGCTTAGATCTTCCGTTCCAATATTCATATTCGTTCATCTTCAATATATTATCCTCTTTAAAACGAGCAAGATAACCATCATCTCCTCTTCCTGAACATGTTCCAATCATATAAACAATGCCATCTTTCTTTGCATAAGTTACCTGTGAAAAATGACTTAAAGGATTAAAAGTTATTTCCTCTTTTCTTTGCCATGTTTTTCCATTATCTTAGGAGGCGTTAAGAGATGAAAAATTCGTAAGCCAAGAACAATCATGACCTGCCCAATCGTGAATATTCATATAATGAACATAATCAACTCCGTTTGCGCGAATTGCAGATGTAGGTATCGAAGTTTGATACTTTTCGGGATTTGTTTTACCTCCTGCAATAATTTCTCGTGCTTTTCCATCTAAATCTAATGCCATTCCAGAAATAGATAATCCATCTTCTAAGTTTGTGTCTTCTGAAAATGCCAAAACATTAGAACGCCAGTTAGAACCATTTCCACCTCCGCCATTTAGAAATGGTCGAAACCCCTCGCCATGGGTATCACCAAAGAATATTCCGATTTTATCTCCATCCATATGCCACATAATACCTAAATCAGTTCCTAAAACATCATAAGTCGCAGTATTATTAGGATTAGGAAAATTTTCATCGGGCATCGAATTCCCGGTAACACGGGCAATTCGTTTGAGATTTGAAATATTAATAGATGGCTCTTTAATTATTTGTACTTTATCGGCATTACTATTATTTTTTTTTATCATCGTTTGAACATGCAATTAACAAAAGTGAGATTAAAAGAATGAATATATTTCCATATTTATTGCAATTGAATTGTATATAATAATTCTCCTGTTTCTCCGACCATATTTCCTTGAGAGGGCATGAAACTAGTCACAATAAATCGATTTTGATCTATTTGAGCAATGCCCGGATTTGCAAAAGAAGTAGAGCCTAAATTTGTATTTGGATTTAATTGATAATAAAATAATCCATTTCCAAATAAAATACGCCAGCTACTCCAATCATGTTGTATATATTGAGCCTCAATAAGTATATAATCACCATCTCTTCTGAAACTAGTTCTTGCACCTATATTGCCTTTAAAACCCATATTTTGGATATTATTATTTGAAATTATATCTTTCCAAGCTTTCCATTCGCTGAAATTCTGAATAATTCCAAATGCTTGTTGGTCATGTATAATGTTTTCATAATAATGGAACCCTAATAAAATATAAGAATTAGAAGGAGTATTACCTTCTATTTTCCTGATATCAGGTGTCCCTTCTGCTGTTGGAGCAAACGTACGAGTTATAGATTTATCATAAGATGGATTATTAATAATTAAGTCATCATATGAATTATAAAATCTTAATTGAACATTATTTGAACCTTGTATTACATCCTGTTCGTTAGCAACTAGATATCCATTTCCCCATTTTTCAATATCACCTTGATGAGCCCTGTCTCCTAATTCTGTTATGTAAGTCCAACTTTTCAAGTCGTTACTTCCTGAAAGATACAATTTAAATCTACCATCATTGACCATTGAATGAGAGACACCCAGATATGTGAATTTTTCATCAGCTTTCACTATTCGCAAAACATCCATTGTGATATTTCTATTATCCTTTAAACCAAAAATAGGATTACTGTTTTTGATTGAATTTAATTTATTGATTAAATTATTAGTCTGAGGATTCTTTCTAAACCACCATTCATAAGCAATGTTCAGATTTACTGCAATAGCTTTAGATTCTAATTCATTTTGAGTTCTACCTGTATTGACAGTATTTAAATCAACAATTAAGCTATAATAATCTTTCAATGTCATTAAAGAGAGTTCATTCGTTTTGTATCCATAATCCAAAAGGAATTTATATGACATTGAAGCTAAACATAAATCATTGTCGCTCATTGATTTTAATTCAACTGATGGCGAAGCACTTATTTTTTCTAAATTAGAAATCAAAGAGTTTCGTTTCTCATTATATGAAGTGGTCATTATAAATGAAAGTGGAGACCAATCCATATAAAGAAGAGTTTTGACTAAGATATCTTCATTTTTAATTATAGGTTTTGTTTGAGAATTATTCTCGATATTCTCTTTTGAACAACCCGGAATTGCTATTAATAAGGATAATAGTAAGAGTGTATATTTTATAAGTTTTACCATTGAATATTTACGATTGTACCTTCAGGATCATTTTCGAAAGTAATTTTGCATGTTTTGCTAAAACTATTCCATTCCCACTTTGCATCAGTAAGTGGATTCATTTCTGTATCTGTTATGACACACCTTTTTGGTGAAGTTGGCAGTAATACCCTAATAACGTTTGAAGTACTTAATGGACTTTTAGAAAGAAATGAATAGCTTTTTTTTGTGATTTTTTCAACATAAATTCTTGAAGCTGATGCTAATACCTGAGGCTCCATTCTGTTCTCTACTTTATCTATGTTGAATAGATAAGCTTGACTTCCTGGCTTTACAATTTTTTGTGTTAAAATAGGAAGCTGAGGATCAAATAGATCAACAAATAATCCATTTAATACATAAGCGTCATTATTAACACTTTCATCTAAGACTGATACAATTTCATATGGACCTCTTGATAACGAGAAATAATTTTTCAGTTTCATTGAAGAACCATCCTTTTCATAAAGTCCTTTTACAACATTAAGTAATTTTAAATCTGTCCCTTTTTCTAGAATAAATTCTTTTGGATCATTGCGAAGTACATAAATAGTGCCTTTACCATATTTGTATTGGCCTTCATCGGGAAATGAATTTAATCCTAGTAATTTAAATAAGTGATCAGATGCTCGTTCGTAGGAATTCCCATCTTGATTCCACCATTCAGGTACAGATTGAAAAGGATCATTATCTCGTCCGCAATATACCAGAATACCTCCGAATTTTACCCAATCAGCAATGTAACTGTGAGATTTATCAGAAAGGGGTTTCATATTAGAATACGACATCAATAAAATTTTCGTGTCGTTCCAAGTTTCTGGATATTCTACATTTTCTAGATGAACTATATTTACGGGGATACCTTGTTTAATAAATGGAAGTGATTGACCGTAAAAATTTGAAAGTTGAGGATCTTCATATCCTTTGTGAGTTGGAAATCGCTGAAACATTAATGAATTCGCCATTAAAACACTAATACCGTGTGAACCGCTGACCTTATTTTCAGATAGTGGTATGTGGTTCAACGAATTTATCATTACTTGCATTTGTGTAGAATAAAAACGAGGTATTTTATCTTTTTTATCACTTTCGGCGCTAGTTCTATATAATCCTTCATAGATTCTGTCAGGCCATGGCATTACTTCGTAATCACTAATGTTTGGATACAATAATTGAGCCGTAAATGTTGCCTGATAATTATTCTTATAATCAACCCAATCACGAGGCAAATCTTCAATTGGGTCAGTAAGAAAAAATATTTTTCGACCTGTTGGGGCTGTCATTGATTCCATAGATCCGTATTCAAGAAAAGCAGTTTCAAAAACCCTTTCTTTACGAATACCTTTGTAATAATTGGGTTCTCTGGAAGTACCTGTCCAAACTTGGGCTATATACCCATCTACTGAAGGAAGAGAAGCAAGACTTGCTTCTGGACTCACAATTTGCCATTGAGAATAATTTACTAGTGAATGTGTAGGTACATAACAACGTACATTCAGCCCTTTGCTTTTTCCATATTCTTTGGCATATCTAAAACATTCATCTAAGGCACGATAATATAAGTAATATTTCAGTTTATTAGATAAATAAGTGTTTTCAGGAGATTCATGTTGAGGTCTCCAGTCAAAACCGTAATAATTTTTCCATTCTTTTTTGAATGCCTCACTATAACCTGCTCTTGCCCAAAACTCAGGCTCTTCTAAGTAAATAGCATCAATGCCTGCATCAATTACTTTTTTTATGTGTTTTTCTTTTATGTATTGAATAAAATTTAAAGTGGGTACGATATAAGGAACAAGATGTCCATGCCAAATAGTATCACCTTGACGTGTTTTCTGTCCTTCATCTAAATGCCATTTTCCATCCCATTTTCCAGTGAAATAGTCTTGATATTCTCCCCAAGCAATTCCGGTCATGAAATGTGTTTGATATCCTTTATCCCGCCACGATTCAACTCTGTCTTTAAAAGATAAATCTTTCCTGTCATTTGCTCCATAAACAATTGCAATGTCTGCACGAGTGTCAGTTACCGGTTTCCAAGGGGCAGATGTCTGAAATGCTGTTTTCTCTTTATTCTTCTGAAATGTGTTTTGTGAATATACTCCTATAAAATAAAGAGATACAAATAATATTGCTATATAAATCTTGATTTTCATTTCGCTGTCTATGAATTTAAAGACAAGAGCATGTTATTTATACTTGACCAAGTAAACATTCTCCTGTCATAATAAATATGAATTAAGGAATATCAACTATTATGGCTTAATTATAATTATGCCTTTTTATATCTTCAGTAGCATTATTTATTCTTGCAGCAGCTCGAATAAACACAGTCCTTTTAGATGGTATTACTCCATTTGGTCAGTTTCTGACTTTAAGCTGAATTAATGTTTTTAATCATTAAAGTTTATCAAGTTTTTCATTACCTCCACTAAATTGGAAAATTACCATTTATTTCATTTATTCAAAGAATAATAGTTGTAATGAAAGTTCCTGTCTTTCTGGTTATGTTTATGGAAACTCTTTTTTACTTATTGATTCTTTAGATAACATTAAATATTTAATACAAATATACTAAGTTAAACGATTAATCAAAAATTATTTTATATGTTATAAAACATATTTTATGTAATATTTGTAATTTATAATGATTCTATTTTAGATGCTTTTTTCGTGGCTTTTCCTGTTAATGATGGTCTCACTGTCCTATAAATATGTTTCGTACTGACAAAACGTCATAATTCATCCTTTTGGCAAAGATTTTGATCTTTATATTCAGAAAACGAAGTAATTACGAAACAAAAACAGTATTGCTTTGTTCAAAATAAGTTAATAATGAAAGGAGATATTTTATATGAATTTCAATAATTTTACTATTAAAGCACAAGAGGCTATACAAAAAGCCATTGAATTGGCTCAATCTAAAAATCAACAAATGATTGAACCTATTCACATTCTTAAAAGTGTGATGAATGTTGGCGAAAATGTCACCAATTTCATATTCCAGAAATTAGGTGTCAATATTCATAATCTGGAAATCGTCCTAAATAATCAAATCGAATCATTATCACGTGTTTCGGGTGGGGAACCCATGCTCAGTCGCGAAAGTAATAGTATGTTGCAAAAAGCAATAGATTTTACCGGAAAAATGGGCGACCAATATGCATCAATAGAACACTTGATCATGGCGCTGTTTGCTGAAAAAAGTACGGCTTCTCAAATATTAAAAGATGCTGGTGTCACTCAGAATGATCTTGATGCTGCAATTAATGAATTAAGAAAAGGAGAGAAAGTAACTAGCCAATCTGCTGAAGATACTTATCAATCGTTAAGCAAATATGCGATTAATCTGACAGAAAAAGCGCGTAATGGAAAACTTGATCCGGTTATCGGACGAGATGAAGAAATCCGTAGGGTATTACAGATTTTAAGTCGACGAACAAAGAATAATCCGATTCTGATTGGTGAGCCTGGTACAGGTAAAACAGCAATTGTTGAGGGACTTGCACATCGAATTATTCGTGGAGATGTTCCCGAGAACTTAAAGAGTAAACAGATATTTTCCCTCGATATGGGAGCACTTATTGCTGGTGCAAAATATCAGGGAGAATTCGAAGAACGACTGAAGTCGGTAGTGAATGAGGTGGTGAAGTCGGAAGGGGAGATCATCTTATTTATCGATGAAATTCATACTTTAGTTGGTGCTGGAAAGGGAGCAGGAGCAATGGATGCGGCTAATATTCTGAAACCGGCATTATCAAGAGGCGAACTGCGAACTATTGGCGCTACTACTCTTGATGAATATCAGAAGTATTTCGAAAAGGATAAAGCGCTTGAACGCCGTTTCCAAATGGTGATGGTCGACGAACCTAGTGTGGAAGACACAATCTCAATACTTCGTGGATTGAAGGAGAAATACGAAAATCATCACAAAGTGCGTATTAAAGATGAAGCAATAATTGCTTCATCGCAACTTTCGCATCGATATATCACCGATAGATTCTTACCCGACAAGGCAATAGATTTGATGGATGAGGCTTCTGCAAAGTTACGAATGGAAATTGATTCTGTTCCTGAAGAGTTGGATGAGATTCAGCGTAAAATAAAGCAACTGGAGATAGAACGTGAAGCTATCAAACGTGAAAATGATATCACCAAGTTGGAGCAACTTGCTAATCAGATTGAGAATCTGAAACAGGATGAAAGTGGATTCAAAGCTAAATGGAAAAGCGAAAAAGACCTGATAAACAAGATTCAACAGAATAAAATCGATATCGAAGATGCTAAATTCCAGGCAGACAGAGCTGAACGTGAAGGGGATTATGGTAAAGTAGCCGAACTTCGTTACGGAAAGATTAAAGATAAGGAACGAGAGATCGAAGAACTACAAACCCAACTGCATGAACAGCAGGGTAATAGGGCAATGATAAAGGAGGAAGTGGACTCTGAAGATATTGCTGATGTTGTTTCAAGGTGGACAGGAATTCCTGTAAGCAAAATGCTTCAAAGCGAGCGTGAGAAATTGCTTCATCTGGAAGAAGAGTTGCACAAACGGGTAGTTGGTCAGGATGAAGCAATTACGGCTGTCGCTGATGCTATTCGTAGAAATAGAGCTGGACTGAGCGATCCAAAACGTCCAATTGGCTCATTTATATTTCTTGGAACAACGGGTGTAGGTAAAACTGAATTAGCTAAAGCCTTGGCTGATTATCTGTTTGATGATGAAAATTTGATGACGCGTATCGACATGAGTGAATATCAGGAGAAGTTTAGTGCTACACGATTAATTGGAGCGCCTCCTGGATATGTTGGATATGACGAAGGTGGTCAACTTACAGAGGCAATTCGTCGTAAACCTTATTCAGTAGTATTATTTGATGAAATAGAAAAAGCTCATCCTGATGTGTTCAATATTTTACTGCAAGTACTTGATGATGGCCGTCTTACCGACAACAAGGGTAGGGTGGTGAATTTCAAGAATACGATCATCATTATGACATCAAATATGGGGTCATCACAAATACGAGAGAATTTCGAGAATATTAATGAACGGAATCGAGATGAAATCATCGAAAACACCAAAAATATGGTGATGAGTATGCTCAAATCGACTATTAGACCTGAATTTCTTAATCGTATTGATGATATTATCATGTTCGCACCTTTGAACCAGGATGAGATCAATCAGATAGTTCGATTACAATTGGATAATCTAAAGAAGATGTTAGTTGAAAATCAAATTGAACTGAAATATACTGATGAAGCTGTCAAAAGCATCGGTGAAGCAGGTTTCGATCCTGAATTTGGAGCACGTCCGGTTAAAAGAGTAATTCAGCGTAAGGTTCTGAATCAATTATCTAAAGATATATTAGGCGATAAAGTAGATAAATCTATGCCAATCATAATAGATGCAATTGATGATATAATATTCTTTAAGAATTGAAGATAATATTAATGTATATTAGAGCGGGAGCAATGTGCTTACCGCTTTTTTGTTGAAATATTACCGCTTCCAAAAATCAGGTACGAAAAGTGATAATACCGTAAAAAGTTCCAAGCGTCCAACCAACATCAGAAAACTCATATAATACTTTGCAAATGAACTTACTTCTGCAAAATTTCCTGCCGGTCCATGTTCTCCCAATCCAGGACCTACATTACCTAAACTGGCTATGGCCGCACCAACGGCTTCACTAAAAGACATACCTGAAAGACTTAAGATAACAAAACTTATGCCCGTAAGTGAGGTGTATAGAAACATGAAAGCCAAAACTTTTGAAACAACAGATTGTTGAATAACCTTTCCGTTCATTTTTACCATGAGTAGGGCATTCGGATGCACCTGTTTTCTAAATTCAACCAAACTGTTTTTAACCATAACAACCAGTCTGGATATTTTCATTCCTCCCGATGTAGAACCTTCGCTAGCACAGAAAATCATTAATGACAGAAAAACAAACCAGTAAACATGGCCCCATGTGAGATAATCAAAAGTAGCATAACCTGTAGTTGTGATGATAGAAACCACCTGAAACAAAACCGTTCTTAAAGTATATTCAATGTTTTGCATTTGACCATTGAGTAACAGACTGGAAGCAATGATTATAGAGTAAATCAATATGATAAGACAATACCATTTAAATTCTTCATCTTTGAATACTTTGATCGACCTTTTTCTAAAGAAGGAATAAATAAGAAAGAAGTTTGTACCACCCAAAAACATCATTATTATTAGTACATATTCAGTAAATGCCGAGTTGTAGTAAGCAATGCTTGATTGTTTGGTAGAAAAACCCCCACATGAAATTCCAGAAAGCGTGTGGCAAGCAGAATCAAAAGCATCCATTGGACCTGCCCAAAGCAACAGAAAACCAACGATAGTCAAAATAGAATAGATGAGCAAAATATTTTTTGCCATATCTTTGATACGAGGTGTTATTTGATTCTGCATGATTCCTGTTACTTCAGCATCAAATAATTCTACCGCACTACCACCGAAAAGTGGCATAAAGCCCATGACAAAAACAATGATTCCCACGCCACCAATCCATTGAGTGATACTTCGCCAAAAATGCAAACATTTTGGGAATGCTTCAACATTTATGAGCGTAGAACCGCCGGTTGTTGTAAATCCGGCCATACTCTCAAAAAAAGCATTATCGAAAGAAGGGATAGCATCACTAAAAATATATGGTAATGTTCCCAACAGAGCCATCATGGTCCAGCCTAAAGTCACAGCCAGATAACCTTCACGTTTTGTAATATCCTGTCGCCCTTTTATAAACCTTGACAGTAAAAGAAGTAATATACCGGTTAGTGAAGTAATAACAACTGAAATGTAAATACCTTTTGTTGCAGGTTCATTATAATATTCCCCTATGAAAGTAGAAAATAGCATAAAAATGGATTCTACTGTTAGTAAAAATCCTATAATCTTGATAACAAATGAAAGATTAAAATTCTTCATGCCATTCTATTCTTCTGTTTCCAGGGAATTATTTAATAAGTCAGTTAAATAATTTTTCAATACTTTTTAAAGTGTTATTCAAGAAGATAACCACCACTTTGTCATATGCTTCAATTTGTGTTTCCCCTTCAACCAAAATTGGAACATCGTTACGAATTAAAGCGCCAAAAGTAATGTCCGACGGGAGGTTTAGATTCTTAATGAGTTTTTTTGTAACCAACGAATTAGGTTTAGCTACTACCTCACCCACATTAGCATTAGCAAAGTTCAGATTCTTAATATTACTTGCATCAGCTTTTAGCAATAACTCATATATTTTGCTGGCAGCAATCATTTTCTTGTTGATAACTGCGCCAATATCCAGTTTTTCAGCCATAGAAATGTAATCATTATTTTCCACTTCAGCAATTGTTTTTTGAACACCATATTGTTTAGCAGCAAGGCATGCCAATACATTTGCCTCCGAGTTTCCGGTAAGTGCTAAAAAAGCATCCATATCTTTTATACCCTCGCTTTGTAATAACTCTCCATCTCTGCCGTCTCCAATAAAAATTGTTACATTTGATGGTACCTTTTCAAATAATAATTCTGCTCGGTCTCGGTTTTGTTCTATAATTTTAATATTCATGCTTTTAGGCAGAAATTGAACAGTTCTTAATGCGATTCTGCTCCCACCCATAATCATTATATTTTTAGCTTCGAAAGATACTTTTCCGAATATTTCAGGTAATTTATCAAGATGAGCATGTAGAGTGGTGAAATAAACCAAATCGTTATGTAGAATCTTGTCGTTTCCTTTAGGAATCAAAGTGTAATTATCCCTTTTGATAGCAACTAAATGAAATAATTTGTTTGACTGAGAAATTTCATATAAATATTTATTCGCTATAGGAGCATTATCTCTAACTTTAGCCCCAGAAAGTATCACAGCACCATTTGCCAGTTCCCACCAAACTCTGGTCCACGGTTTTTTAAGTGCAAGAGCGATTTCCTTTGCAGCAACCATTTCTGGATAGATCATAGAATGAATTCCTAAACTTTCAAAAAACTCTTTATTCTTTGGTAGAAGATATTCATAATTATCTATACGAGCCAATGTTTTTTTTGCGCCCAACTTATTTGCGAGCATGCAAGCAGTAATGTTTTGTGATTCTTCTGGTGTTACCGCTATAAATAAATCTGCTTTATTTATGTTTGCATTCTCTAAATCACTGAGTGAAGTGCATTTACTCTCAATAGTAAGCAATTCGGTATTCTCCCGGAGTGAGCTAAAACGTTCTTTGTCGGCATCCATCAATGTGATGTCGTGTTGTTCTTGTCCTAATAATCGGGCAAGATGCGTACCTACAGCGCCAGCACCGGCAATAATTATTTTCATTTCATGATAATTGATAGAATAACCTATTTGGGCATAGTTTTATCTCTTGAGAAAAGCAGAGGAAACTTAAATTCTTTCTTTTTTTTTTTATTATGAATCTGAATGATTGAATCTAATATTCCTTGATTATCCAGTTTACATAATTTTAGAAGTTCATTTACCGAACCATGTGTAACAAATTCATCAGGCAGCCCCAAGCGATGTACAGAAATATTATCATATCCATTATCAGATAAATATTCAAGAACGGCACTTCCCAAACCACCTGTTATTACTCCGTTTTCAAGTGTAATAACCTTTTCAAAGTTTTCTGCTACTTCTTTTAGCAGATCCTCATCAATTGGTTTAAGAAAGAGCATGTCATAATGTGCAACACTAATACCCATTTCTTCAGCCTTAGCTATTGCTTTTGCCGCCTCATTTCCAATAGTTCCCAAAGATAACAAAGCTATTTCATTACCATTCTTAAGTTTTCTCCCTTTCCCTATTGGCAGATTCTCCATGTTATTTTGCCAATCAGTCATTTCACCCCTTCCTCGCGGGTAGCGAATAATAAATGGAGCATTGCTTCCATAAACAGCTGTGTACATTAAATTTCGGAGGTCATGTTCATTTAAAGGAGCAGATATTATCAGGTTTGGAATTGGTCGAAAGCATGCCAAATCAAAAGCTCCATGATGTGTAGCTCCATCTTCGCCCACCAAACCAGCTCTGTCCAGACACATGATCACTTTTAAATTCTGCAAAGCAACGTCATGTATAACTTCATCAAAAGCCCTTTGCATAAAAGAAGAATATATGTTACAAAACGGAATCAATCCTTCTTTTGCCATTCCGGCAGAAAAAGTGACCGCATGTCCTTCAGCAATTCCCACATCAAAAGCTCTTTCAGGATATTTATTCATTAAGAACGACATAGAACATCCGGTAGGCATAGCAGGAGTAATACCAACAATTTTGTCATTCTTATCAGCCAATTCCACCAGAGTTTTACCGAAAACATCCTGATAAAGTTGTGTTTGAATATTTTTTTTTAATGACAATCGCTCACCCGTTTCCTTATTAAAAAGTCCGGGAGCATGCCAAATAGTAGCAGCCTTTTCTGCAGGTTTAAAGCCCTTTCCTTTTATTGTTTTAATATGAAGGAGTCTTGGTCCTTTCATATCCTTTATATTATTTAGAACTCGAATAAGTTCAGGAAGATTATGTCCATCAACAGGTCCAAAATAACGAATATTGAAACCTTCAAATATGTTTTGCTGTTTTGTCAGCAGCGATTTCATACTGTTATTAAAACGAAGTACAGAGTTTTTCTGATTTTCGTCGATTAGTTTGCTTTGCTTGAATTTATTATAAACTTCATTTCGAAGCTTATTATATTTTGCAGAAGTAGTTAGTTTTACCAGATAATTTTGAAGTCCACCAACATTATTATCGATCGACATATCATTATCATTTAGTATAATAAGCAGGTTGTTTGGTTGAGAACTAGCATTGTTCAAACCTTCAAATGCCAATCCACCTGTCATCGCACCATCTCCGATAACTGCAATTACATGTCTGTCGTTTTCATTTTTCAAGTTTGCCGCCACAGCCATACCTAATGCAGCAGAGATAGAAGTAGAAGCATGTCCTGTTCCAAAACTGTCATACTCACTTTCAGTTGGATTAGTAAACCCCGACAGCCCACCTAATTTTCTATTTGTATGAAATGTATCACGCCTTCCTGTTAATATTTTGTGACTATAAGCTTGATGTCCTACATCCCAAACAATTCTGTCATATGGAGTTTTGAATAAATAATGAAGGGCGACAGTGAGTTCTACCGTGCCCAAACTTGAGGCAAAGTGTCCCGGATTATGTGACAACTGATCGATAATGAATTCTCTAAGTTCAGAGCAAACATTCACCAGTTCATCAATTGTCAGACCTTTCAAGTCGGTCGGACTATTAATATTTTGTAGTAATTTCATTTATCATCCATTCAAATACATTTATATAAAATGCATTTGAATTATTTAATTAGTTTGCCATATCCGAAAGGAACTTAATTCTAGTCAATCGGATTTCAGTTTCATTATAATCAGGAAGTTCTTTTAATGCTAAACTCAAGTCGTCCGTTTCAGCTTCTTGAAAATAGTCATAGATATCCTGCAGTGAGTCAGCATCCATTACCTCATTCAGGAAATAATCGATATTTATTTTTGTACCGGCATAAACGATAGCTTCCACTTCGTCGAGCATTTCATTAAAGTCAATGCCCTTGGCTTCAGCCAAATCATCAAGTGCTACTTTTCTATCAATTGCCTGAACGATAGATACTTTTAATTTAGATTTATTAGCAACAGTTTTTACACGCAGATCTTCCGGGCGAATTATTTCATTCTCTTCTACATATTTTTTGATAACGTCCACGAATTCTTGTCCGTAACGTTTAGCCTTGCCGGCACCCACACCGGGAATATTTTGCAACTCTTCAAGCGTAATCGGATAAGAAGTAGCCATTGCATCAAGCGAAGCAGGTTGAAAAATCACATAAGGAGGTACATTCAGCTTCTTAGATAATTTTTTGCGCAAGTCCTTCATGATTGCATAAAGCACTGTATCGGCTGCACCTCCGCTGCCTCCTCCGGAATTCATCATTTCAGCCTCTTCAGCATCAAGACCGTCAACGTCTTCTAGATCTTCTTCATCTTCTTTAATTATTTTGAAAGAAACCGGATTCTTCAGAAAATCTTTACCTTTTTTGGTGATTTTCATTATACCATAATTCTCAATATCTTTCTTTAAATAGTTTTCCAAAAGAGCAGTTCGAATAACAACTTCCCAAACTCTCTCATCCTCATCTGAACCAGATCCGAATTCTTCAAGTTCAGTATGTCCGAAAGCTTCAATTTCAGATGTTTCTTTACCGACTAGGAAATTAACGATATAATCCGTCTTTTGTTTTTCTTTAAGCGCATTAATCGCTTCTATTACCGTTATAAGTAATTCTTTTGCTTCCACTTTAATTTTTGGATTTAAACAATTATCACAATTTCCACAGTTGGGTTCGTTATAATCTTCACCGAAGTAGTGTAAAAGCACTTTTCTTCGGCAAAGAGAAGTATCTGCATAAGCAGTAGTCTCAATCAGTAGTTGTTTACCAATTTCCTGTTCTGAAACCGGTTTCCCCTGCATGAAACGTTCAAGTTTCTGAATATCTTTATGAGAATAAAAGCAGATGCATTTACCCTCTCCTCCATCTCTACCGGCTCTACCAGTTTCCTGATAATAACCTTCAAGACTTTTAGGGATGTCATAATGAATAACATACCTGACATCCGGTTTATCAATGCCCATACCAAAGGCGATGGTAGCAACAATAACATCAGCTTTTTCCATCAGGAAAGCATCCTGATTTGCTGTACGATCAGCTGCATCCATGCCTGCGTGATAGGGCAGAGCTCGAATATCGTTTGCCTGAAGAATTTCTGCAAAATCATTCACTTTTCTACGACTCAAGCAATAAACAATACCCGATTTTCCTTCCTGTGAAAGAATATATTTAATGATTTCTCTATCAATACTATCTGTTTTTGGCCTTACCTCATAAAAAAGATTTGGTCTGTTGAATGATGACTTAAACACATTCGCACTTGTCATCCCCAAGTTTTTTTGTATATCGTGTTGCACTTTTGGCGTTGCAGTAGCTGTAAGTGCAATAATTGGCTGACTACCAATTTGTGCAATAATTGGACGAATTCTACGATATTCAGGTCTGAAGTCATGCCCCCATTCAGAGATACAATGCGCTTCGTCTACTGCATAAAAAGAGATAGTCACACTTCTCAGAAATTCAATGTTTTCTAATTTTGTGAGTGATTCAGGAGCGACATACAATAATTTTGTTTTTTCTGAAATCACATCTCTCTTAACATTCTCAATTTCCTGTTTGTTGAGAGATGAATTCAGGAAATGTGCAATGCCATCATCTTCGCTAAAATTTCGCATTGCATCCACCTGATTTTTCATCAAAGCAATCAGAGGAGAAATTACAATTGCCGTGCCCTTCATCATGAGTGCAGGCAATTGGTAGCACAGCGATTTTCCACCACCGGTAGGCATTAAAACAAAAGTATCCTTTCCGGACATAACACTTTTTATAATGGCTTCTTGAGTGCCTTTAAAAGTGTCAAACCCGAAGTGTTCCTTTAACTTTTCGTGAAGATTCTCTCGTTTTTCCATAAGAATGATAATGCCTATTCAAAAATAAATGTTCACATTTGAACATCAACAAATATATAGACTATTTTTTAAAACTTAAAACAAAAATCATATTTTGTAAACAACTAAGTTAATCGTTATTTATTATTCTGCAAAAAATTTATTATATAATCATTGATTCTTTTCTTTTATTGCGCATAAAATTATTCCTGCTCCGAAAAAGGAACAGGAATAATTATTTATTTTAGAATAAAAGTTCTGTATTATGCAACTTGAAGATTCAGTAGATTTGATTTTTCGAGGTGCTCTTGTGCATATATTTTTGTGACATTAAGTTTCTTCTTATCATCTTCAGAAGGTAGGTGAAACATAGCATCAATCATGATAGCCTCAACAATAGACCGCAGTCCGCGTGCACCAAGTTTATATTCAATAGCTTTATCAACAATATATTCAAAAACATCACTGTCAAAAGTGAGTTCTATTTTATCCATGTCAAATAATTTTACATATTGTTTGACAATTGAATTTTTTGGTTCACTTAATATACGAAGTAAAGCTGATTTATCCAACGGATCAAGATAAGTAAGGATTGGTAATCGTCCGATAATCTCAGGGATAAGTCCAAACGATTTCAAATCCATTGGCGTAACATATTTCATTAAGTTGTTTCGATCAACTTCCGCTGTCTTTCTTCCGGCAGCATAACCGACAACTCTTGTGTTTAATCGTTGTGCAATTTTGCGTTCAATACCATCAAAAGCCCCACCGCAAACAAAGAGGATATTTTTAGTGTTAACCTCAATCATACGCTGTTCGGGATGTTTTCTTCCTCCTTGAGGTGGAACATTTACAACAGATCCCTCCAGCAATTTTAGCAAACCTTGTTGCACTCCCTCACCGCTAACATCACGGGTGATCGACGGGTTATCACTTTTGCGAGCAATTTTGTCTATTTCATCAATAAACACAATGCCTCTTTCTGCAGCAGCCACATCATAATCGGCCACTTGCAAAAGTCGTGTAAGAATACTTTCTATATCTTCTCCAACATAACCGGCTTCAGTTAAAACTGTTGCATCAACAATTGTGAAAGGGACTTTCAATAATTTTGCAATTGTTTTTGCCAATAGTGTTTTTCCTGTACCCGTAGGTCCAACCATGATAATATTGGATTTTTCAATCTCAACATCATCTTTCATGGTTTTTTGCAGAATTCTTTTATAATGGTTATAAACAGAAACTGACAAGTAACGTTTGGCACTATCCTGACCAATTACATACTGATCCAAAAAATCTTTAATTTCTTTTGGTTTTGGAAGTAAGTCCATTGATAAGTTTGTTTTGGACTTTTTGGAACCCTTAAACGCTTCATCCACAATGCCATGTGCCTGTTCAACACATACATCGCAAATGAAACCTGAAGTTCCGGAGATAAGTACGTTTACCTCACCCTCATCTCTTCCACAAAAACTGCAATGGTTCTCGCCCGTTGTTTTTTTTGCCATTATTATAGTTTAAAAGATAAAATCACAAAAGGACTTTTATAGCCCTTTTGTGAAAAGATTAATATTATTTTCTTACAAGAATTTCATCTACCATTCCGTAGGCTTTTGCTTCTACTGAATTCATCCAATAATCTCTGTCTGAATCAATGTTCACCTTTTCTATTGGTTGTCCAGAATGTTTGGAGATGATAGTGTAAAGTTCCTGTTTCACCCTTAAAATTTCCTTTGCAGTAATTTCAATATCCGCAGCCTGTCCTTGAACACCACCCATAGGTTGATGAATCATAACACGAGAATGTGTCAAAGCAAATCTTTTTTTCTCAGTACCTGCAACAAGAAGTACTGCAGCCATTGATGCTGCCATTCCTGTACAAATTGTTGATACATCACTCGAAATGAATTGCATTGTATCATAAATTCCGTAACCTGCATAAACAGATCCCCCGGGTGAATTGATATAAATAGAGATATCTTTTCCCGGATCCGAAGAATCCAAATATAAGAGCTGAGCCTGAATTACGTTTGCAGTATAATCATCAATTTGAGTTCCCAAGAAGATGATTCTATCCATCATCAAACGTGAAAAGACATCCATCTGTGCAACATTCAATTTACGCTCTTCTATAATTGTAGGAGATATGTATCCGTAATCGTTGGTTATAGTTGCATAACTATCCAATCTGGACCCATTCATTCCTAGATGCTTTACGGCATATTTTCTGAAATCGTTTTCCATACTTTTTTAATTGTAAATTAATAATCCTGTGTAATGTTTATTCTTTATTAATTGCAAAAAAAGTGCCATATTATTAAAGAAGCTATAAATAATAAAGGTTTTAACCTTTATTGTACACAAACTACTTAATCTTCGTGTTCGTGTTCGTGATCATGTTCGTGAGCCGATTCATCTAACTGTTTATTGAAATCCTTTGATAAAATTTCAACTTCGTTTACTGTGATATTCTCTTTCAACCAAGTGCCTACTTTGTCTTCAAGAGCACGTTCATACAAATTACGAACGGTTTCTTCTTTACCTAGTAGTGATTGAACATAGTTCTGAAGAACATCGGCAGGCAAATTTGTCATTCCATACTGAGCAAACTGAGATTTTGCCACTTCGGCAGCCAATGCTTCAACATCACTTACTTCCACTTTCAGTTCATTTTTTTCAGCAAGTTGTTCTTTAGCTATGTGAAATTTGAGATCATCAAGAATATTTGGGAAATCTGTTTCCAAACTTTCTTCATTATCTTTATATTTATCGTTAGAATTAATCAACCAACGTTTTAAGAAAGTAACTGGGAATTCAACAGACTCTATTTTATTCAGAAACAAATCACGTGCTTCTTTCATAAATAAATTATCTGCAGCTGGCTTAAACTGGTTGTTCAGTAATTCTTCAACTTTGGTTTTGAATTCTTCTTCGTTAGAAACCACATTCTCACCAAGTACTTTATCGAACAATTCCTGATTCATTGCTGCTTCTTCATAACGCGTAATTTCCTTTATTTCAAATTGGAAATCCGAATTTATGTCGGACACTTTTTCTTTAGTAGTCTGTAATAAAGACGCTAGTTCAGCATCATTATTATCGTAAGCAGTTCTGGGATTGAAAGCAATTACATCATTAGCATTTGCGCCAACAAATTTGTTTTTTGTCTCTTCATCTTTCAAATATGAAGGCATCAGAATTGCGTTATCAATAACAAGTCCATCTACTTTAAGTTCACCGTTTTCCAGCTCTGTTAAAGTGCCCTTAAGCAGGTCGGTATCTTTAGCCGACTCATCAACTTTTGTATATTTTCCGTAATTTTGTTTATAGGCATCCAACTGTTGTTGCAGCAATTCCTCTTCGAGTTTTACTTTATTATATGATAAAGCATCATTTTTATCTAAAACAATTTCAAATTCAGGAGTCAAAGCAATATCAAAGTTGAACTCAAATTCCTCTTCTACATCAAAATCTATCGTTTTTGAGTTTTCAGAAAGTAGCGGTTCACCCAATATTTTTAGATTATTATCTTGAATATATTTGAACAGTTCGTCGCTTGCCAGTTTGTTAATTTCATCAATTATAACAACCTTGCCATACATTTTGCGAATCAGATTTTTGGGTGTTTTCCCCGGTCTGAAGCCTGGGATATTTGCTTTTTGGCGATACTGACTCAGTGATTTCTCCACTTTATCTTGATAATCAGACTTTTCTATAGCCACAGCGATAACGCCGTTAACATCGTCTTGTTTGTTGAGAGTTACCTTCATTTGGAACGTCGTTTATTTGTTTAATTGAATAATGATCACCATTTAATTATGCTTGACTTTGAAAATCAGTCATTTTCTCAATTATTTAGTGAGTTTAAATTGGAGTGCAAAAATAAGCTTTATCTCTTAATTTGCAAAAAATATTTTGTATCAAGCTTTTAAAACTTAGCTTGTCTTGATAACTTTTATAACTTTGTATATCAAAAAACATATAATGAAACAATTTTTATCAGATAAAGGAAATGGAATGAAGATTTTTTACCTTCTTCTTTTTTCATTTTTGGGATTGCTTGTAGCAATTTCTTTCTTGGCTATGTTTGGCTCAATATTTGGACTTACCAGCGTTACTGATGTTTGGTATATTCGTATAAGTTCAATACTTCAAGAAGTATTTGTGTTTTTGCTTCCTGCATATATTGTTGCCGTGTTGAGTGATAAAAAACCATTGAAATTAATGGAGTTGCACGGTGGAGACAAACTTGCATCCGGAATAATTTTAGGTATTATCCTTTTTTGTTTGGCTTACCCGTTTATTTCATATGTAACTCAGTGGAATACGCAAATTGAGTTTCCTGATGCATTGAAAAATGTTGAAACATGGATGCGTAATATGGAAGATGCTGCCAAACAAACCACCGACCAGTTATTAGCAGGAAACAATATTGGAAATTTAGTCTTGAATATTTTACTGGTAGCCGGATTAGCTGCATTATCTGAAGAGATATTTTTCAGAGGGGCGTTACAAACACTGCTGAACAAAGCATTTAAAAATGGACACGCCGCCGTATGGGTGTCGGCAATTATTTTTAGCAGCATCCATTTTCAGTTCTACGGTTTTTTTGCCCGATTACTGATGGGAGCAATTCTTGGTTATTTATTTCTCTATTCCAAGAACTTATGGGTGCCCATAATTGTTCATTTTTTTAATAATGCAATGGTAATTATAACAAATCAATTTTGGGGAGAAAGTGAGTGGACTACAGAGGTTGACTCGAAGTTGGCAACAATTCCCCTTGCTGTTAGCAGTTTAATTATCACAATTTTGGCTTTTATCTATTTTAGAAAACAACAAGATTCAACAATAAAAAAACTATGATTCAGGTTCAAGATACAATAATTTCAGACGATATATTTGAAGAGTGTTTTATATGCGACCTATGCAAGTGCAAAGGTCAATGCTGTGTTGATGGTGAGTCGGGTGCACCACTTTTACAAGAAGAATTTGAGCAAATCCAACGCATACTCCCACAAATTTGGGATGACCTTTCTGATAAAGCTAAAGAACTAATTGATAAACAGGGTATTGCCTATACCGATTATGACGGTGAATTGGTTACATCCATAATAAACGGCGAAGAATGTGTGTTCACTTTTTTTGATTCCGACGGCATTTGCAAGTGCACTATCGATAACGCCTATCGCGCTGGGAAAATTGATGTTGAAAAACCCATTTCATGTCATTTATATCCTATTCGTATCAATCAATATAAAGATTACGCAGCAGTAAACTATCACCGGTGGTCGGTTTGTAAACCGGCTGCGGAATTGGGAAATAGAGAAGGAGTAAGAATCTATCAATATCTAAAAGAACCACTTATACGTAGATTTGGAAAAGAATGGTACCACGAAGTATGTGAAGCAGCTGAATATGTAAAGAAGCGAGAGTGAACGTTTTCTTATTTATAACTCATTTAATATCAACGTGATTATGGAACACTTAAAGAGAGCTGGTTTAGTTTTATTACTGTTTATCGGTTTTTTAATTGGTGCTCATGCACAAGAGTTGGCAATTAAAACAAATTTACCTTATTTGTTAACTGCCACACCAAATTTTGGTGCTGAATATGCTGTTGGAAACAGAGTGAGTCTTGAACTGACAGTTGGTGTTAATCCTTTCAAACTAAATGGTGAAAAACGATTGAGACATTGGGTTGTATGGCCCGAAGTTCGCTATTGGAAGGATAAAGCATTGAAGGGACATTTCTTAGGATTCCATCTACTTGGAGGTCAATACGATCTAAGTGGCTGGGATTTGCCACTAGAAATTATGGATGGAATAAAAACAACTCGTTACAGAGGGTACGCTTATGGTGCCGGTGTCAGTTATGGATACATTTGGACTTTTAAGAAAAATTTGGGACTTGAAGCTACTCTTGGTGTTGGTTATGCAACTTTTAGGTACGATTTGTATTCTTTAGGTGAAAATCCGGTAAAGAATGCCGATAAAAGAAAGGGTTATATAGGACCTTCAAAAGCCGCAATTTCACTTACTTATAGATTTGACAAGAATTAGTTAGTAAGCGAATGTTTATATAGCAAAACTTTTATCGCGTCTACTGATTTAGAGAAAAAAAGTATAAAGGAATAGGAAAATATATTTCTTTATACTTTGATATGTAATAATTTAACCTTATTTTTGAGAAATGATACGCAAGATAATCCATATAGATATGGATGCTTTTTATGCTTCCGTAGAACAACGCGATTATCCCGAATATCGCGGAAAGCCCATAGCTGTGGGGTATAGTGGAAAGCGTGGGGTGGTGGCTACTGCTAGTTACGAAGCTCGAAGGTTTGGAATTCATTCTGCCATGCCATCCGTAACAGCATTGCGACAATGTCCCCAATTGATTTTTGTTATGCCTCGTTTTGAAGTGTATAAATCTGTATCTACACAAGTGATGCAGATATTTCATGAGTACACTGATTTGGTGGAACCATTGTCGCTCGACGAAGCATTTTTGGACGTTACAGAAAACAAAAAAAATATTCGGTCTGCTACAATTATTGCACGCAACATCAAAAAAAAAATAAAAGAACGAACTCATCTCACCGCCTCCGCAGGAGTGTCTTACAATAAGTTTCTTGCCAAAATTGCTTCCGATTATAATAAACCAGATGGTTTGTTTGTGATAACTCCCGATAAAGCAGAAGAATTTATTGAAAAACTTCCTGTTAAACGTTTTTTTGGTGTAGGAAAAGTAACGGCACAACGGATGAATGATATGGGAATACATACGGGGTTCGACTTAAAACAATATTCAGAAATAGATCTGGCACATCATTTTGGTAAAGCAGGAAGCACGTATTTTCATTTTGCGAGAGGAGAAGATGATAGGGACGTAGAACCTGAACATATTCGTAAATCGCTGGGTTCGGAAGAAACTTTTCTTGAAGATATTTACAAAACAATTGATATACTTGGGGCTTTGGATGAATTAACTAAAGAAGTTAAACGAAGGGCCTATAAGAATAATTTTAATGCACGAACATTAACACTCAAAGTGAAATATGCTGATTTTACGACCATTACCCGTAGTAAAACCGTTGATTATTATATTAGGACATACGATCAGCTATTTAGTCTGGCGCAGGAATTACTGATTGATGTGGAAGATATTCATGAAAAGAAAATCCGTTTACTGGGACTTACACTGAAGAACCCCGAATCGCTTGATGATGCACTACTGACTAATTTGCCGGTTCAACTCTCTTTTGACTTTAAAGATGTATGAATGGTTGATTTGCAATAGGTCATAAGATTTATCTTATCTTGCATTAATTCTTCCTGAATTCTTCCTGAATTCTATCTCAATCATAATTTTATCTCGTTTCAATCCCGAATAACTTCGGATCAACTTCGGTATAAGTCTCACTTTCCTCTCACCAAGTTTTCATTAAAATATTAACATACTTGCATATTATTTCACTTTGCTCATACCATGCTCATACCTTCTTCTGATTGAACATACATTTTATATCATCTACTAAATAACTGATCACAATAAAGGAAAGGGCATAAAAAAAGCAACTGCCTACAAAGTAACCAGTTGCTTTAAAGTATATCAAAAACATCTATTTCATTGTTTTACAACTTTTCAATTGAGTTTATTAATATTTGTATCCAACCAATCAATGCGTTTTTCTACAAAATTCTCAAGGTAAATGAGTTCCGCATCGTAAGAACCTCTTATTCTCTTTGTGTTCCATTCAACCTTAGTGATATCCCATCCGGCTCCACCATTTGCTATTGGACTGAAGTTTCTGACTTGCGCTTCTTTTATCAATAATGATTGTGTGTGTAAATAATTGGGTATATCTTCTAAACTGGGTTTCAATTCGTTCCATCTCTTTTTTACTTCAGCAACAAATGTTGGATCCTCAAATAAACGATCGTACCAGGGTGAACAGGTTTTAATAAACCAACCATCATATTCTGCTGAAGTAGCTCCTTGCTCCCATGTGATATGATCAGCATTACCAAAAGCGATATCAAAATCCCATACCAATGGCATTTCTATCTTGCCGTTTTTACGAATAGCCATGTAACAGCTACCTCGCATATTTCCATCAACATTCTTAGCAATTTCCTGCACAATAAAATAATTAACAAACGACTTTACATCAATGTATTTACGGTAGCCCTCTACTGGATCTTTGAAATTTTCTGAATATAAAACATTCTCGGCATTATTGTAAAAATTCTGTACATATGTGAACTGTTCTGTTGTTGGTTCATCTGGATCTTTAAACATGATTGGAAGTCGTTCACGATCTGTTTTGAATTTATATGGTTCATCGAAATGAAAATCAAGTTCTAGCAGATAACCTCCAGTTAATGCTTCGCCTGAATTATCGGAAGATTTAACAACCGTCATATCGAGTCTTTCTCCCGACACTTTCACGTGCTCGGTTAAGGTGTACACTCCCTGATATGCCCCATTCAGGTAAAAATCAACGCTGATAGATGCCGGTGTCCAACTCATTTCTGCTTTTCGCGAAATTTCAAAAGCTGTTAAATTTCTTAGTAAAGATTTGTCTAAATAATTGGCAAGTAACGCCCAATCCTTGTCGGTACTCATTCCCAAGAGCGATGCTTTGCTATCGAGTTTTATGCGATACGGTTTCTTTGGTAATCCCCATGTTGAATTTCCACGTCCCCTTATGCCGGCGGTAGATGTAAACTCTACTTCACTCGAATAGTATTTATCAAGATCCTCTATTTTAATTGTTGAAGTCACATAATCTTCCCTATTCAGGATTGGTGCTCCACCTGTTGTATTAATGTAAACTTTAGGTATTGTCGGTATTGTCTTTGTAGCTATAACGGTATAATCGCGTTTTGTTCCATCTTCGGCAATTACACTGTAAACAACCGGTTTACTGAAATTATTTACGGTGACACCGCTTACTTGTTCTTTTCCTCCAACTTTTATTGATTCACCTTTATAGTCAAAGGTTGCAATTAATCCTTCTGTTGATATATCAAAAGGAATAGATATGGTGATTTTGTAATTAGAAATCTTGCCTACGGCAACTTCTTTTAAATCTCCATTCAATTCGGACTGAAAAGAAAATGACTCGAGTTTGGATTCAGATGATAATACTACTTCTACGGGAGGTTCAACTTCAGTACAAGAAATAAATAGTGAGAACAGTACCAAGTAGAATAATAAAATACCTGCAGGATAGGTTTTGAAGGATTTTGAGCTTACTCGTTTCTCTTCTTTGTTTTTCAAATAATAATTCATGTAATTTCTATTTTCGGTTTTAATAAAAGATCCAATTATTGGACGCATCAAAGATATATTAATTTATTTATTTTAAGTATTATATTGTATAAGAATTTCCTGCAACGATTTTTTTTTGTGACTCTTATTTATACTAATGGTTGAGATTATAATTTGTATCTAAGATGTGTAAACAATAAAAAAACCGTTTTTATCATAAAGATAAAAACGGTTTTAGTTTTTGAATTGTTGTCCCACTAGGATTCGAACCTGGACTGGCTGAACCAAAATCAGATGTGCTACCATTACACCATGGGACAATCCTATTGCTTCGTGAAAAGCAGTGCAAAAGTATAACAACCTTTGCAATTTTGCAAATTAAACGTGACTTTTTTATTCAGCAATCAATAAGAAATAGTTCTTTTTGCCTCGTTGGGCCAGAATATATTTCCCATTTATAAGAAAAGAGGCATCGATGATGTCGTCAAAATTATCAAGTTTCTCTTTATTTATGCTAACGCCACCGGATTGTACGGTTTTGCGCATTTCACCTTTTGACGGGAAGACTTGTGAATCTTCAGAAAGTAAGTCTACGGCTTTTATTCCTCCAGTAAGTTTATCTTTTGAAATATTGAACTGGGGAACTCCTTCAAATACTTGTAAGAATGTTTCTTCGTCAATTAAACGAAGCGCCTGTGATGTGGCTTTACCAAACAGTATTTCTGATGCGCTTACTGCCATTTCATAATCCTCTTGTGAATGGACCATCACAGTGATCTCTTGAGCTAGTCTTTTTTGCAGCGGACGTAAATGCGGTGCTGACTCTTGCTCTTTGACCAATGCTTCAATCTTGTTCTGAGGAAGTGCCGTAAATATTTTTATATATTTTTCTGCATCACTGTCGCTAACATTCAACCAGAACTGATAAAATTTGTATGGTGATGTGTATCTGCGGTCTAGCCACACATTACCACTTTCTGTCTTTCCAAATTTACCACCATCGGCTTTGGTAATCAGGGGACAAGTGAGTGCAAATGCTTCTCCACTTTCTTTTCTGCGGACTAATTCGGTACCTGTGGTGATGTTTCCCCATTGATCTGAACCACCCATTTGTAATTTACATCCATTTTCACGATATAAATGCAGAAAATCGTATCCCTGAAGCAATTGATATGAGAATTCTGTAAAAGACATCCCTTCGCTGGATTCTGAACTAAGGCGTTTTTTTACAGAATCTTTTGCCATCATATAGTTGACAGTGATATGTTTACCTATATCCCGAATGAAGTTAAGGAAAGAATAATCTTTCATCCAGTCATAGTTGTTAACCATGATGGCTTTATTGGGGACATCACTTTCAAAATCGAGGAATTTGGATAGCTGGACTTTTATGGCTTCTTGATTGTGACGCAAAGTCTCTTCGTCCAGTAATTTACGTTCAGCCGATTTCATTGACGGGTCGCCAATCATACCGGTAGCTCCACCTATTAGTGCGATAGGGGTATGGCCAGCACGCTGAAAATGGTTGAGCATCATAACGCCCACAAGGTGACCAATATGCAATGAGTCGGCTGTTGGGTCAATACCCAGATAGCCTGATGTGCGTTCTTTTAGTAATTGTTCTTCTGTTCCCGGCATGATATCCTGAATCATACCTCTCCATCGGAGTTCTTCTACAAAATTCATTATAATTGTGTGAATATTTAAAATACGTACAAAGATACTACATTCTTTCAGAATAATGAAGTGCTTAATCTTGTTTAGATAATCAAAAAAAGAGGAACTAACACGAGTTCCTCTTTTAAAATGTATGTATTTTAAACTTTTATCTAATCAAATTATTGAAGTCGTTGTTGGTACGATATTTATAAAATTCCAGGTCATATAGAGCTTTCTTGGCCAAATTTCCATCTAGAGAAATAGCTGAACGCAAGCTGCTTAATACGCTGTTGAAATTGTTTGTTCTTGCTCCAATAATTGCTTGTAGATAAGCTGTTGTTGCATCAGGATTTGAAATATTCTTCAATGTTTCAGTTGCTTTTGCATAGTCATTTGTTAGGATTTGAGACAGTGCTGCATTATTGGTCTTAACATCTCCAAAAGCATTAGCTGCTTTGTTATAATCACCATCCATTATGTAGAGTAATCCCATTGCACCTTCTAATCCATCTGCACCAGACGATTTTCCAAGTAATTCTTTTGCTTTGTCATTATTGCCATCTTTAATAGCTAAAAGTGCTTGATTCATATTCACTTCAGGTGCATTAGGTGATACCTGAGCAGCTCTCATAAATGATTGTCTTGCTTTTTCGAAATCACCGTTTCTATAGAACATTGTTCCAATATTGTTCCAACCGCGATAGTCTTGCGGGAAATGTACGGTTGCATATTGATAAATGTTTTCCTGAACTTTTTCGTCTGTTGTTAAAGTTGAAGCATAAAGTAATTCTTCGATTTTAAGATCAGCAGGTTTTGCGCGCCATGCTTCCATTATTTCGGCATCTGATTTACCAATTATCTCAATGTTTGCAGTGATGCGTGAACGACGCAGTTGAGGAAGAATGGTTTCGGCTATTTCACCATAAACTAATGATATGTTTTTAATTTCGCGTTCGCGAGTTTCTGCATCTGGATACATGGAAAGAACACGAAGAATGAGGTCCTTGTCGGGTAGATCTGATTGTTCAATCAATTCGCTGAATCCTTCCCAGTCTTCCGCAGTGTAACGAGCGTTGATCTCCGTATTTATATTTTTACTCTTTAGATCTTTTTCTAAATAAGTAGATGTGTTTTTTTCGCGTTGTTCGGCAAGTCTTTCATTCAATGAAAGTCCACCATCGGGAGAAGCATATGCAGATACTTCAATGTTTACATTCTGTTTTGGATCGTTATATGCTTTTGCTACACGGTCTTTCCATGCACGCATATCGCTATTGTTAACCTGACTTGGACGAAGATCTGCGCGTTGGATTATAAAGTGAATATTCGCATCCTTTGCTTCTTTGATGATTCGTTGAAAACCATCGTCAGCAACGGATGGAGCAGTATTATTTACACTAGCAAGTGTGGAAGTCGCCAAAACACCATCTGCTACTTTTACATCTGGTAATTTTGCATTCTTTTTTTTAATCTTTGCATCAAATGTCATAAATAATTCAGATGCAAGCATTTCTTCAGTAAATGGAAGTTTGAAATTCATAGTGAAGTTTCCTCCATTCTTGTTAGAGATGACAGTTCTGTTGCCTGCAATATTTTCTCCTTGATAGCTGTAAGGAAGTCCCTTAACTTCGTTATTTCCACCATATCTGAGGACAGGTGTGATAGTTACAACGGCATTTTTGTTGAACCATTTTTCGGGAAATGTTCCACTAACTGTAACGGGAATATCATTTCCTTTTGTTTCAAGGGGCGAGGGTGTCACCGAAAAGTTTGACTGTTTTAATGGAGTGAGTTTACTACTGCATGATGTGGCAAACAGAGCTACTCCAATCAATAAAGTAATTGCTGAATAAAAAGTACGTTTCATTTTGTTTATTTTATGTGATGGTTTCGTTTATTTTTGAGCTGCAAATTTATACATTTTTGTTCTTATATAAAATTATTTTACGAAATGTAACTAAATAATAATAAAACCGAGATGAGAAAGTATTTCAGTGTTATATTTATCTTCTCCTATAATTGAAAAGGCTTTATATTCTCTTCTTATGGGATAGTTTGATCGACACCAATAAAACTTTTCAGGATGCATCCTTAAATTTTCAGTTTCAATTAATGGATCGTATGTGTGACGAACGGCATATGCAAGTTGGTTTGAAGGACTAATCTTGCTGAGGTCTATCGTTTTATCCTGAATAGGATCGGGTAAACTAGGCATGGGGATATTGTTAAATCCTAGATGAAAGTATTCATTCAGGTTTTCGAGAGATATTTTTGTTCCCATCCACTTACCATCGGCAGAATAACCTGCAATATGTGGAGTTCCAATATCCACAAGATTCAATAATTCTAAGTCGATATTTGGTTCGTGCTCCCAACAATCGATTACAGCTCCTGACACTTTTCCGTCTATCAATGCTGCTTTCAAAGATAGATTATTTACTATTCCACCTCTTGCAGCATTCATGATGATTGGTTTCTTAACTAACGAATTAAAGAAGTCATCATTAACCAAATGAAAAGTTTTATGTGGTCCGCTTTTTGTGAGTGGTGTGTGAAAAGTGATAATGTCGGCTTCTTTTTGAATGGTGTCAATGTCCACATAATCAGAAGATTGCTCATTCTCTTGACGGGGAGGGTCGCTTAGTAAAACACGCATTCCCAATTTTCGACAAACTGCTTCAACTTTGCTTCCTACATTTCCAACGCCCACTATGCCAATCGTTTTGTCTTTCAATTCAAAACCTTGTTTCTTGCACATAAACAACAAAGAAGATGTGATATATTGTTCTACGGAATTTGCGTTGCATCCTGGAGCAGTTCGCCATGCAATATTATGATTGTCACAATATTCTGTGTCGATATGGTCATATCCAATTGTGGCTGAACAAATGAGTTTTACATTTGTACCCTCTAGAATTTCCTTGCCAAAATAGGTAACAGTGCGTACAATTAGCGCATCTTTGTCTTGAATAGCTGCTTTTGTGAACTGATTTCCAGGTAGATAATCAACTTCTCCGAAATGCTCGACAACTCCTTTTAAAAAAGGTATGTGTAAATCTGCTAAGATCTTCATTCTTTTGTTGATAATTTTTTTATCAGATATTCATCCATCGCACGAGCAGCGCGCCTGCCATCGCCCATTGCAAGAATAACAGTTGCTCCACCGCGAACTATATCACCTCCTGCAAAAATATGTTTATCGGCTGCCTGAAGGGTTGCTTCATTCACGACTACCGTTCCACGTTTTGTAACTTCAAGACCTGTAAATGTTTGTGGAATAAGCGGGTTAGGGGAAACACCTACACTTACAATCACTTCATCCACATCAACCCAAATTGTATCACCTTCTATAGGCTCAGGTTTGCGACGTCCTGACACATCAGCTGCTCCCAATCTCATGCGTTGTAGGTGCATTTGTTTAACATGCCCGGTTTCATCTCCTTTATATTCAATCGGGTTGTGAAGTGTCATAAATTCAATACCTTCTTCTTTGGCGTGTTTAATTTCTTCTATACGTGCAGGCATCTCTTCTTCCGAACGGCGATAAACGATCATGGCTCTTTCTGCGCCCATGCGCCTGGCAGTACGAACTCCATCCATTGCCGTATTTCCTCCACCGATGACTGCAACCTTCTTTCCTTTTTGAACTGGTGTGTCGCTATCGGGATCAGCTGCTTGCATAAGATTTACACGGGTAAGATATTCATTGCATGACATTACTCCAATTAGGTTTTCACCCGGAATATGCATAAAGTTGGGAAGACCGGCACCACTGCCAATGAAAATCCCTTTGAAACCGTATTCTGTAAGGTCTTCTTGCAAAATAGTCTTTCCAATAATGCAGTTAGTCATGAACTTAACCCCCATCTTTTTTAATACATCTATTTCTGTTTCAACAATGGGGTTGGGTAAACGGAATTCAGGGATGCCATATCGTAAAACTCCACCTAATTCGTGTAAGGCTTCAAAAACAGTTACATCGTAACCTGCTTTTGTCATTTCTCCTGCAAATGATAATCCTGTAGGTCCTGAACCTACAACAGCAATTTTAATGTTGTTAGGAGAACTGAGTGTCGGGATGGAAATCTGACCGCTGTTGCGTTCATAATCAGCGGCAAAGCGTTCTAAATATCCAATAGCAACAGCAGGCTTTTTTAGTTTTTGAGTGTAAAAACACTGACTTTCGCACTGTTTTTCCTGAGGGCAAACCCTACCGCAAACCGCCGGAAGAGCGCTGGTTTCTTTCAGTGCTTTGGCAGCTTCCAAAAACTCCTCGCGTTCAATGTTTTTAATAAATTTGGGAATATTAATGCTTACTGGACAGCCTGTTATGCACGTTGGATTTACGCAATCAAGGCATCTATGTGATTCTGCAACAGCCTGCTCTTTTGTAAGCCCTTGATTTACTTCATCAAAATTGTGACTACGTATTTCTGCGTCCAATTCCGGCATCTTTACTCGTGGCAGATCTGTCCGTTCTTTATTTTTAATAGTTTTGCGAAGCATTTCCCTCCAAGGTGTACTTCGTTCTTCTTTAAGTGTTTCTTCGCTTGTCATTTATCTAAATTATTCGTTCTTAATTGTAAGCCTTCAATCGCATCAACATTTCATCAAAATCTACCTGATGTGCGTCAAATTCGGGTCCATCAACACATACAAATTTAATCTGTCCTCCCACGGTTATTCGACAGGCACCACACATACCTGTTCCGTCAACCATTATAGTGTTAAGTGATGCAATAGTTGGAATGTTATATTTTTTGGTGAGTTGTGCTACAAATTTCATCATTATGGCAGGTCCGATCGTTACACATTGATCTACTTTTTCTCTTTGAATTACCATTTCTATTCCGTTAGTAATTAATCCCTTATTACCATATGAACCATCATCCGTCATGATGATTACTTCATCTGAGAATTGTCTTACTTGTTCTTCTAAAATAATCAACTCTTTAGTACGTGCAGCCAAAACGGTTATGACTCTATTGCCTGCATTTTTCATTGCTTCAATGATAGGTAACATAGGAGCAACGCCAACACCACCTCCAGCACAAAGTACTGTACCAAAATTCTCAATATGAGTAGCTTTCCCCAGTGGCCCAACCAAATCGGTGACATAATCACCCACTTCCAGTTGGCAGAGTTTCTCGGATGACTTTCCAACCCGTTGAACTACAAGCGTTATCGTACCCTTTTGTTTGTCTGAAGAAGCAATCGTATATGGTACACGTTCTCCTTTTTTCCCAACGCGCACAATTATAAAATGGCCCGCTTTCCTGCTTTTAGCAATTAATGGGGCTTCAATTTCTAATTTTACCACTCGTTCGGAAAAATACTCTTTACCTACAATTCTATTCATGTTAATTTGTTATATAACGATAATTCAATGAAGTGCAAAAATACGATTTTTTTTAGGTAATTGAAAAATTAATGATGAATCAAATATAGGTACTTCAAAATATTAAAAATAGTTCTTAACTTTGCATTGAAAATTGATAATTAAATAGATGCAATCCATACATGTTATCTTACCTGTAAAAAATTCTCTTGATACGACGTTACAAACTATTGACTCAATTTTGAATTCCGATATTCAAATTGAATATGATTTCACTGTTTATAATGATTTTAGTGATGACGAGACTACGCAAGTCCTCACATTGCAGTCAATTAACAAGGGATTTAATTTGGTGAATCTTTCAGATATAACCAATCATTCTTCGCCGAATTATTTGTTGATATTACAAATTGCTCAAGAGAAAGCTATAGAGCAAAATGCGCATTTGTTGATTGTAGAATCAGATGTGCTTGTAAAAAAAGATACACTAAGAATATTATCCGATCAAGTAAAAGATATTCAAAATCCGGCACTAATTGCTGCGGTTACAACAGATGAAGAAGGAGAGATAAATTTCCCTTACCAATATGCTTCAAAAATGGAATCAGGAATCATTCAAACACAAAAACGTTTAAGTTTCTGTTGTACATTAATTACTAATTCGTTTTTGAATGCCTTTGATTTCAAGTTGCTTGACCCTTCAAAGTCGTGGTACGATATATTTATTAGTCATAAAGCCTATGAATTAGGATTTAAAAACTACTTGATAACATCGTGTAAAGTTATTCATAAACCTCATAGTAGTAGGCCTTGGAAAAAGTTGAAGTATTCAAATCCTTTAAAGTACTACTGGCAAAAACTGATTAAGAGGAGGGATCGTATATGATTGAGAATGTAGTAAGTGTGATAATTCCTGCACACAATGCAGAAGAATATCTTGAAGAAACCGTTAAATCTGTATTGAATTCATCTTATAAGAATATTGAAATTATCATAATGGATGATGGTTCTAATGATAAAACAGGAGAAATTGCTGATTCTTTAGCCAAAAAGTATTTGAATATAAGTTCTTTTCATCAAGTAAATAAAGGAGTTGCTGCCGCAAGAAATGAAGCTATAAAACAATCTAAGGGTAAATATATTTTACCATTAGATGCAGATGATTTAATATCAATAGATTACATTGAAAAAGCCGTGACGATTCTTGAGGAAAATGTTGATGTAAAAGTCGTTTATGGCAATGCTCAATTCTTTGGTAATAAGTTTGGGAAATGGGACTTACCAGATTTCGATATAAACTTATTGGCACGTCGTAATATTATTTATGTAAGCGGAATATACAGAAGAAAAGATTACGACAAGACAGGTGGATATAGCGAAGAAATTGCCGGTCTGGAAGATTGGGATTTTTGGATTTCAATGTTTAAAACAGGAGGTAAAGTAAAATACATAGATACTGAATGTTTTTATTATAGAATTACCCAAGACTCAAAAAGAACGAAAGATTCTAAAAAGAAAAAGCAGATAATAGACTTATTAAATATGCGACACAAAGATTTCTTTGATAAACAGTTAGGAGGTAAGTTACATTATAACCGTTCTTGGTCTCGTGTATTGAACTCATTAAATATAAAAGGTTTTTAGGAAAAGAAGTGTTAATTACTAAGACATCCGATTATAAAAAGAAATAATATTTGCCTTTAAGTTTGCGCAAATTAAACTAAAGTACTAATTTTGTGTCAAATACTAAAGTATACTTATAAAGGGGATGACCGGTTTTGACAGCGGGCAGAAGTGGTTTGTAAGCATGCAGTGCTTTGTTTGTTGGCACTTTAATATCAATGATCAAAAGCTTAACTGGCAACAATAATTACGCTCTTGCTGCGTGATCGAATAATAGTAGATCTATCGCTTAATCCAGGCACTAGGTGCCAGGACAAGACATCACCCGGAAGCTCTGGCTTCGAAGCGTACCGATACGGTGGTGCAGGTAAATCGGAGATAGGATAGACGAGGCTTTGGTGTCTATCTGAAATAAAAAAGCTAAGGTTAGAGTTGGTAGCTTCAGTCTTGCTCTTGCCCTACAATTAAAGTGAAGATAAGCATGTAGAAAGCGAATTAATTCCTCGTTTGGACGAGGGTTCGAATCCCTCCATCTCCACAATATACCTTAATAATCA
>JBAYZS010000004.1:0-85385 GCA_041672395.1 Dysgonamonadaceae bacterium
CTGCGACATGGTAGGTCAGCCGGGTCTTGACGCTGCACTGTACGCCTATCTTTTTCTGTTTCTCGTTACAACAACTGTTACTCGGCATGGGGAAAACATGGTCATCGTCCGATAGACCTTCGTATTTCTCTATTATCCGTTTTGGAACGTTCAACAGCCGGATATTGGAATCGGTGTTGGTCTTGCGCCTGCGCGTAATAATCCACAGTTTGTCGTCGAAGAAGGTTTGCAGGTTATAGGTAGTAAGGTTCTTCACGTCCGCATACGACAACCCTGTGAAAATCGAAAAGACAAAAAGGTCGCGTACCAACTCATACGTTTTGTTTTTCATCGGAACCTCTATAAGCGTTTGTATTTCATCTTCCGTTAGATATCCCCTGTCCACGCTTTCGGGGCTGCTTATATATCCCGCAAAGGGATTGAACGGCAACAGCCCGGTGTTCCGTGCGATGGAAACGATATGCTTTAATACAATCATATAGCCCCACACGGTATTGGTACGGCATTTTTTCTTTTCGCCCAAGAAGTATTCGAAATCGTTAATAAATGTCGGGTTTAGTTATTTGAGCGGTATATCCTCCCGGCGGTAAGTCAGGGGAAGAAACTCCCGGATGTGTTTGCAGACAGTACGGTAGCGGGAGAAAGTCCCTCGCGCCCTGCTGTGCCCTACTTTCTTCGCAAATTCGGCGTTGTGCTGTTCGAACAGCTTCAACAGCGTTTCCTGCTTTACCCCGATTCCGAGGTAGACATTTTTCAGTTTGGTAGCGGTAACATAGCCGTCCGTCTGCATCAGTTCCTGATAGCGGCGGTTTATGTCCACACGTATCCGGTCAATGGCGAAATTGATTTTCTAAGCTTCTGCACTCTTTCCCGATGCACGGTTGTTCTTCACATCCCACAGGTTGGGCGAGTTATCCATCTTGCAGCTGAACTGTTTAACTTCGCCGTCCACAGTGATACGGCACATCAGAGGCAGGTTGCCGTTGGGCTTTTCGCTGCCTTTCTTCACATAAAATATGACCTTGAATGTTGACCTCATAACTCAATGTTTTTTTCCGGTTATAAAATTAGTTATCATTGAGTTGTCAGACGGTATGCAAAACTACGCAATACACTGAATAAGAATAGTTTGGCAATAAATTTACGTCACTATCCAAGTAACGAGATAGTAACTCATCTCCTGCGCTGTTCTGCCGAAATAGATTTTTTAGCCCATAGACATATAAAGCAAAACAGAGCGTAACGAACGCTCTGTCAGCTAATTCGTTACGCTCTGCATAAATCTGCTTTTTACTTTGAAGTTTATTTTATTCTTTTTCGAAACATCTTCAATTCCAATTCCATATATCTTTCGTACTTATTCCGTACATCTTCATTACTAATTCCAAGTATTTTTAATGCCAATTCCACACATTTTTAAGACTTATTTCAGATCTGTTCCAAACCTAAATCTTTTTATATTGATCAAAAATTTATTTTTTTTAACATTGTGGCTCCTCGATCCTTACTCTCACCTTACTCTCACGCTCCTCTCACTATGGTCTCACTAAATTTCCTCATTTTTTTCACAATTATCGGGCAGACATTTCACAAATATTACATAATATTTACATGATTTACTAAAGTGCGATTGTCGCAGCACTCAAATAGTTTCTCACAGTTGCTTTTCATATAATCGGAATTATTGCATCTTTATACTTGATGGGGTGAATAAACAAAAAACGGATGCGCATTAACGCATCCGTTTCAATCTTTAATTACTATTTTGTTTACTTAAAATAGTTGTCTATCTCTTTCGAATTCTTGATGGGAATAATCGTAAATCCATAGGATATGGGGGTAGATGTGGGACGAATAATGTATTGCTCAAGTGGCAATGCTCCCCAACTGTTATTTCCTCCAACTCCTTGCATACGATAGTCAATGAATAAATCTACCTTTTCTGATGGTACATAATCATTGATGTGTTTCTTGTAGGGTGCGGTTCCGACTGCTGAATTATTAAACAGCCTTGGGCCGTTCGACAGGGTTTCTAATAAATAGTTGGAGGCGTTAAACTCAAGGGCTTCATCCATCACAAAAAGTAATCCTTTGCCGGATCTTTCGGATAATGCTAACCAATTAACATCTAAATGATGGGCATTTTCTTGGGTTAATACAAATTTTGTAACCATCTCACTAATTGGAGATTTGTACCTGTCTACAAAAGTGGATGCTTTACGGTCTACGTAATTGTCCCAAGGTCCTCTTCCGTAATATTCGGCATTTACCACATTCTTGGGTAGTTGCATGCGCATTCCAATTCGCGGAATCATATCGGTTTGGGATTTTGAGGCGTCAAAAGAATTGTCTACTCGTATTGTACCATCGTTGTAAATGGTGTAAACGATACTGGCTGTAGCTTTGACTTGTGGATATGAATATTCGTAACTGATGGTGGTTTTATCTCCGATTGTTACTTTAAAATTCTCTGCTTTCAAATCTTGATAGCTGGCTTCTTCCCAAGTACTCAACTTTTCAGGTAGTTGTGCTCCGTAATCGTTATCTATAGGGGCGCGCCAAAAGAATGGACGTAGTCCATATCCGTCACTAACATATTCTGTTCCACTTACTTTATAGGAGGTCATCAAACCGCTTGTCTTGTCAAATACAGCGCTGAATCCTTTACCGCTTACAGTTACTGACTTGTCATTCTCTTTTACACTTGCCGACTTTTCTGCTTTAAGTTTCAAGTCTGGGATTTCATTTACTACAAACTGATCGCGGGCAACAACCCAGCCTGCTGGTATCAGTCGTGTTGTTTCTCTTTGTTTTACTTCGAATTCAACTGTCAACGGTTTGTAGTTATTTGAGTATCTTGCAAAATTGGGAATGTTGACTTGCTCGGTTGCTTGTGGTTGTACATTAATAGTGAGCTTACCGCTTGCAAGTTCTTTACCGTGTGACTTAACTGAATAGATGACTTCGTATTGGGTCAAATCTATGAAGTGGTTCTCATTAAATATATCTACTGTTCCTATGCTGGAATCAAAATTCTTGAACCAAATGTTCTGATAGACTTTACGCATTTCTTCAGTATGGGGTTTGGTGGTCCTGTCTGGAAAGATTACTCCGTTTATACAGAAATCTCCGTCGCTGGGTGTACCGGTGGGACCAAAACCGCCGCCGAATGCCCAAAACTTATTGCCGTCTTTGTCTGTCTGGGCAATTCCTTGGTCTACCCAATCCCAAATACATCCACCTTGAAGTATGTCGTATTTGCGGATCAAATCCCAGTATTCTGTAAAATTACCTAAACTGTTTCCCATTGCATGGGCATACTCACATTGTATCAATGGACGATCTGCATAACTGCTTTTGGCATATTCTTCAACTTGAGCGGGTGTTCGATACATTGGGCAGTAGATATCTGTGTTCCACTCTAGTTTACCTTGTTCATATTGTACTGGACGTGTGGGGTCCATGCTTTTTATCAGATTATAGGTTTCATAAAAGTTATAGCCGTTACCGGACTCATTACCTAACGACCAGATAACAATACATGCGTGGTTCTTGTCTCTTTCAACCATGTTTTTTGTTCGGTTCATATGACTCTCCAAGAATAATGGATTGTTGGCTAATGTTCCGCCTTTGCTCAAACTATATCCCATTCCATGACTTTCAATATTGGCTTCGTCAATAATGTAAATTCCATATTCGTCTGCCAATTTGTAGAATAATTCTTGTTGGGGGTAGTGACTGGTCCTAACGGTATTCACATTGTACTTCCTGAATAACTCGAAATCTTTTCGCATCAACTCTTCGGTAACGTAATGTCCTGTAAATTCATTGTGCTCGTGAATATTCACTCCTTTCACAAGTACGGACTTACCGTTTATCAAAAATTGACGGTCTTTGATCTCTGATGTCCTGAAGCCTATCTTTTGAGAGGTGGCTTCAATAATCTTACCATTCGAATCTGATAACGTGATGATTAATGTGTATAGGTTGGGCTCTTCAGCCGACCAGTGTTTGGCGTTTACTATTTCTTTGGAAAATGATACTGATGCTTCGTTTGAAGTGCTTTGTGTCTTTGATTCTTTACTGACAACGTCGCCTGAAGCATCTTTCAATTCATAGGCAACGGTTATATTTTCATTCTTTTTATCGGAATTAGATACGCTTACATCAAGTGAGAATAATCCGTTTTTATAGTTTTTATCTAATGGGGTTTGTACAAAATAATCTGCAATATGTGTCTTTGGACGTACGTAGACATAAACGTCTCGCTCTAAGCCTGATAGTCGCCACATGTCTTGACACTCTAAATAGCTTGCGTCTGAAAAACGGTGTATTTGTATTGATAACACATTCTTTCCGGGTTTGGCAAGCTTGGTGATATTGAATCGGGCAGGTAGCTTGCTGTCTTTACTCATACCAAGGAATTCTCCATTGAAATAGAAGTATGCTGCGCCTTTTGTTCCATCTGAACTTACAATAATATCTTTGCCAATCCATGATGATGGGATATCGAATTCTTTTCTATAGGTTCCTACTGGATTGAAATCTTGAGGTACTAACGGGGGATTGGGCTTGTCCCAATATGGAGGGTGACCGGGTGAGGTGAATTCGTAAGTGGTATTCACATAAATTGGTGTGCCAAATCCTTGAACTTCCCAATTTCCCGGCACTTTGATGTCACTCCACGAACTGGCATTAAAGTTTTCTTCATAGAATCCGTTTTGAGGACGGTCGTTGAATTTCTCTGAATAATTGAACTTCCATGTGCCGTTCAGCAATAGAAAATCGCTCCCTTTACTGGAACTGGAAGCGTTTACGGCTTCATCAACTTTACTAAATGAATAGAAACTGGCGCGAGCGGCTTCCTTGTTGATGTCTACTAGCTTCGGATTGGTGATTTCTGCATACCGATCACTCTGATCCTGAGCCTTAACAACGATAACTCCTAAAGTGAGCATTAATGTGATAAAAATAAACCTTTTCATGTAAACCTTATTAATAGTGATAAATGCAAAGATAACATATTATATCAAATGGATTGCACAAATATATGTTTATGAGATTGCGTTTCTTAATTGAAACTGCGTTTTAATACTAACTAAAAAAACTGTATTTTTGTAGTTCAATAGGAAATTATGATGAATGTAAATGATTATGAAATAATGGCTCCCGCTGGTTCGTATGAATCGCTGATGGCGGCTATTCAAGGGGGGGCTGATTCAATATACTTTGGGATCGAAGGACTAAACATGCGGTCAAGATCGTCAAACAACTTTACGATAGATGATTTGCATAATATAGCTCAAATATGTAGAGATAATAATATTAAAAGCTATCTGACTGTAAATACAATAATCTATAATAATGATATGCAGTTGATGCATAATATTGTAGATGCGGCAAAGATGGCAAATCTTTCTGCAATTATTGCTGCTGATGTTGCTGTTTTAATGTATGCACGAAGCATTGGAGTGGAGGTGCATCTCTCTACTCAATTGAACATTACGAATACTGAATCTTTGAAGTTTTATGCTAATTTTGCTGATGTGGTTGTTTTAGCTCGTGAACTGAATCTCGACCAGGTTAAAGCTATTCATAATGATATTGTAGAACAACAGATTAAAGGGCCTTCGGGCGATTTAATTCGGATAGAAATGTTCTGCCATGGCGCTCTTTGTATGGCTGTTTCTGGAAAATGTTACTTGAGCTTGCACGAGAAGAATCGGTCGGCTAACAGAGGTGAATGTAATCAAATTTGCCGAAGAGCTTATACCGTTAAAGATCGGGACAGTGAAATAGAACTCGATATTGATAACGAATATATTATGTCGCCTAAGGATCTGAAAACCATCCATTTCATGAATAAAATGATGGACGCTGGTGTCAGAGTGTTCAAAATTGAGGGCCGAGCCCGTGGACCGGAATATGTTCGCATAGTTTCTTCTTGCTATAAGGAAGCAGTTGTAATGTATTGCAATGATCGGTTCGACCAGACAAAGATTGATGAATGGAACGAAAAGCTTTCGTCTGTTTTTAATCGTGGCTTCTGGAACGGATACTATCTCGGTCAAAGATTGGGTGAATGGACAAATCGATATGGCTCTGGTGCTACAAAAAGGAAAGTGTACATTGGAAAAGCTATTAAACACTTTGGAAATTTGGGCGTAACAGAATTCCTGATCGAGGCTCAATCGGTTAAATCGGGTGACGAACTAGTGATAACGGGACCAACAACCGGAGCTGTTTTCGTAACTGCCGATGACATTCGTGTGGATCTGAATACTGTTGATGAGGCTAAGAAAGGTGATCGTTTCTCAATTAAAACTTCAGAAAAGATTCGCCCCAACGATCAACTCTATAAAATGGTTAAAGTGGAACGTTAATCATCTTTTTACATTTCCACGTGTAAAAGAGAAATATATACCCACTAGACTTATTAATGCAAATGTGATAAATCCTCGTCTCATTGCGGTGAGAAACAGAGCGTTGTCAACTTCTATGACTGCTTTGTTCCCAAACAGAGATGCAAAGAAAAGGGTGACGATAGTCATACCTACTATTTGTCCGAAAACACGCATCGAGGAAGCAATGCCTGATGCTTGACCATATCGACTTTTAACCACTGAACTCATTATTGTACTCATGTTTGGAGAAGAAAAGAAAGCAAAGCCTATTCCAACCCAAACAAGAATAGCTATTATAATCCAGATGGGTGTGGTTTCGTTTAGAAAAGCCAGAGATGCCAATCCAACAGTACAGATCGACATACCTAATGTTGACAGATATCTTGGTTGAATTTTATCTGATAATTTACCAGTAATAGGAGATAATATGGTCATCATAATGGGTTGGGCAATTATAATACTTCCAGTCATTTGAGGTGACATATCTCGAACATCCTGTAAATAAAGACTTAAAAAAAAGACTATTGCAAATGTAGCTGTATAATTTATTAATGCAGCAAGATTAGAATATGCAAAAAGTTTATTATGTGTAAATAGGTTTGTGTCTAGCATTGGCTTTTCTATCTTTGTCTCAAGAAAATAGAATATTACAAGTAAGATTACACCACTAATCAACATTGACCATCCAAAGATAGTTGGTATTTGCGATGAACCATATGTCATTAAAACCAATCCGCTCATAAATATCAGTGTATCAATAGCATTTGTTTTACTTTTTCCGCGGATTTCTTTTTTGTCGTCTTCAAGAAATATAAAAGCAACAATAGTTGCCATAATACCTAATACAGCGGCAATATAAAATAATATCTGCCATCCAAATTGTTGAACGATAATTCCCCCTAAAAAGGGACCTAATGCCAAACCAATATAAACAGACGATACAGAAATACCAAGTACTTGTCCTCTATTTTTAGAAGGAAACTGTGAAACGAGTATTGCTTGACCTGTAGTGTTTGAAAAAGCTGATCCTACACCTTGCAAAAATCGTGCGGCAATAAGCCATGTTGCATTTGGAGCAATAGCACATAAGAATGAAGAAAGAGTGAAGATGAAAAGTCCTGCTTTGTAGAATTTGGAATTGCCATAAGTGTCTCCCCATTTTCCTACGGGTAAAAGAAACATTGCAGTTGCCAGAATAAAAACAGTAATTATCCAACTTAGTTCAATGGCTTTGAGAGAGAAACTATTTTCAATGGAAGGAAGGGCAATGTTTATTCCCGAAACCAAAAACGTTCCCATAAATGAAGTTACGGAAACTGTTAATAGGACTGATATTTGTTTTTTTGACCAGGACATATTATTGGTTCAATCAATTAAACCAAGATTAATTTGTATAATGTTAAAAGATTATCCTGCTGTAATTTAGAAAATCGAAACATATTTACAGCAATTGAAGATAAAAAGAACCTCCATTGAAAGTATTTTTCTTAGGAGGTAATATTAATATCTTTACATAAATAGCATATTCTGTAATATATAAACACCAGCACCTGCCAGATATCCAATTAAAGCAATCCATGAAATATGTTTCAGATACCACTCAAAAGGAACTTTTTCCATTCCCATAAACACAACACCTGCTGCAGAACCAATAATCAGAATACTTCCTCCGGTACCGGCACAGTAAGCCAAGAAGTGCCAGAAAACACCGTCAGCAACAAAGTATTGTAACAATTCGGGGTTGGCTGCAGTAGCAATCATTGATGCATCGGCGACAGGATACATTCCCATTGCAGCAGCTACTAACGGAACATTATCTACAATTGCAGAAAGCAAGCCGATAGATATGCCTTGCGCATAAACATTAGGCATATGCTCTACCATATAATCGGCCATAGTATTAAGGATTCCGGCTGCACCTAAAGCGTCCACAGCGAGCAGAATACCGAGGAAAAAAAGCAATGTAGCGTAATCTAAACGTTTGAGAATTGAATGCAGATTTGCTTTATGCAATTCAGGCATTCCATTCTTTTTATTGTACATAACATCGGTATACAACCAGAAAAGACTTACTCCAAACCAAACACCCATAAAGGGTGGAAGATGTGTAATTGTTTTAAAAACAGGAGTGAGTATTAATATTGCCAGTCCGAAAATAAGAATAATAACTCGTTCTTTAATGTTTATATAATTGAACAAGGCAGGATTTTCTCCAATCTTGGGAATGTCTTTATCGTCAATTGTTCCCTTCAGTGCATGTTGGATAAGTATGGCCGGGATCACAATTGATACAAGACTTGGTAAAAATAGGTGAGGTATAACGTTTGCTGAAATGTTTCCACCTACCCATAACATAATAGTTGTAACATCTCCGATTGGTGACCACGCACCACCACTATTTGCAGCAATTACTATTATACTACCATAAATCCATTGCTCATGTTTATCGGGAACAAGTTTGCGAAGTAACATGATCATTATGATTGTTGTAGTAAGGTTATCAAGAACTGCCGACATGAAGAAAGTGATGAAAGTGAGCATCCACAATAAACGACGTTTGTGGCGTGTAGTTATTTTATCGGTAATAAAAGAGAACCCTCCATGAACATCAATTATTTCAACAATCGTCATAGCTCCTAAAAGGAACAATAATGTCTGTGAAATATTACCAAGACTATCAATGATTTGTGAACTTATAACAAATTCCCTTACTTGTTCTATAAATGGTTTGTTACTTAACGAATGAGAGTTATCTAAAAAATGTTGAAATTCATCACCGTTATATCCTGGGATTATTTGTGGAGCAGCATACATGTAGATGATCCAGAGTAATGTTCCAATTAACAATGCTATTGCAGCTTTGTTAATTTTTAGAGGATGTTCTAGTGTGATAAGAAGATATCCGACTACGAAAATAACAATCATTAAAGCTATCATATTCAAATCATCATGTTTAATGTTTTTTGTGCTCGCAAAGATAAATAATTTAATGTAATAGAACCAAAGAAGATTGACTTTTCGTGATTTATGAAAAATAGAAATTATCTATTCTTAAAAAAAAGAGGATGCTCTTTTGGAACAACCTCTTTCATATAATTATCTGATTTATTAATCTTCTTGCTTAAACCAATCTGAATACATTAAATAGTTCCCAGCTATTTTTTGATTCATTTCTTTCGATTGTTCAGGATCTACTTTTTTTACAAATTTTGCAGGAACACCAGCGTATAAACTACCGGGTTCTACCTTTGTTCCACTTAGAATAACGGCTCCTGCAGCAATAATTGCCCCTTCACCAATTACAGCATGATCCAGAACTATTGCACCCATTCCAATGAGTGCCCCTTTTTCAATTTTTGCACCGTGAATAACTACATTATGACCAATTGAAACATCATCATCTATCACAGTTACTGATTTCTTGTAAAGTGTGTGAACGACAGCCCCATCCTGAATATTTACCCGATTGCCAACCCTGATAGAATTTACATCACCCCTAAGTACAGCATTAAACCAGATGCTGCAATCTTTTCCAATCACAACATCACCAATAATAGTTGCATTATCTGCTAAATAAGTGTTTTCACCTATCTCGGGAGTGAAACCTCTTACTGATTTTATAAGTGCCATTTTGTTTTCAAAATTAAATTGGTTGAGTTTTGTTTTCAAGCCACTTCTTTTCCTCCTTATTAAGGTGTTTTTTAAGTTTATTGAAAACCATTTTATGATAATTGTTCAGCCATTTTGTCTCCTTTTTGTTGAGCATCTTCTTAATAATCGGTTTAGTATCAATATGGCACAGAGTGATAGTTTCAAAATTATAGAAAGTTCCAAATTCTTCTGTCTCTTTATATTTTTGAGTAACGATCAGATTTTCTGTACGGATTCCATGTTGATCAGCCCGATAAATTCCCGGTTCGTTAGAAGTAACCATGCCAATTTGGAGCGTTGTGGAGTTTTCTTCAAGTCTAATATTTTGAGGTCCCTCATGTACATTAAGAAAATGTCCAATTCCGTGACCAGTGCCATGCCAATAAGTTTCGCACCCATCCCATAACGGTCGTCGTGCCAGAACATCGAGTTGAGATCCACGTGTTCCTTCTGGGAATATAGCAGTTGCCAAAGCGATATGTCCTTTCAGCACATTAGTGTAATCAGCTTTCATCTGTTTGGTAAGGGGGCCGACAGCCCATGTACGTGTGATATCTGTTGTCCCATCCTGATATTGCCCCCCCGAATCAATCAGAAGCAAACCCTCCGGTTTTATAGTTTTGCATGTTTCAGGATGAGCATGATAATGCACAATTGCACCATTTCCGGCATAACCTGCAATAGTACTGAAGCTTTCGCCAACATAAAGGTCTTGTTGAAAGCGATATTCTCGTAATTTTACTTCAATATCAGTTTCTTTGACATCACCATTCGGGACAGCTTTTTCAAGCCACATATAAAATTTAACTAGTGCAACCCCATCTTTAATCATTGCATTACGGAAACCTGCCAGTTCAGATTCATTTTTTCTGCTCTTCATCAAATCTACAGGTGATGCAGTGTCCATTATTTTGCAATGATCAGGAATGCTTTGATACAACTTGTAATTTATCTTATTGCCAGTTATACAGACTCTTGTTCCCTGTTTAAGGTTTGTTACATAATTAAAGATCTCATCATAGTCTTTTAAAGAAACACCCTGTTCTGTTAAAATGGCAGATGATTCATCAGTCATTTTTTTGGGATCAATAAAAATTATCGATTCATCTTTTGAGATGTAAGCATACGCAACCCCAACAGGATTAAATTCCACATCATTTCCCCGAATATTGAAAGTCCATGCGATTGTGTCAAGTGTAAGCAATATCAAACCATCAGCATCCATTTGGTCAAGCGCAGTATTAATGCGTTCGATTTTACTTTTAGTCGTTTCGCCTGTGATATTTTCAGGAAGTGAGAACACTTTATTCTTTGGAATTTCCGGTCTGTCTTCCCAAATTACAGTGAAGGGGTCCAGCGATGTTTCCAGTTTTAGTCCTTTTGATTGTAATCTTTTTTGTAACTGAAGCGCATCAGAAGCTGCATAAACCAATCCATCAATTCCCACAGTCTGTCCCTTGTTCAGTTGTGAGATAATCCATGAAATCATTTCTGGAGTTTCAGCTTGCCCCATTTTAAAGAGGTCAAAACCAGTCCCTTCCAGTTCATTGGCGGCTTGTAAGAAATAACGAGAATCAGTCCATACTCCAGCTTTATCAAGCGTGATTACTGCCGTTCCAGCTGAGCCGGTAAATCCACTAATCCATTTTCTTGATTCCCAGACTTTTGGAGGATATTCACTTAAATGAGCATCAGTGCTGGGTACTATAAATGCCGACAAATTATTTTCTTCCATAAAACTACGGAATGCCTTAAGTCTTTGTGGAATATCATTTGTTTTCATAATCATGATTTTTTTATTGAACAACAAATTTAACGATTTATTCTTACATTTGAAGATTAAACAGATAAATATTAATGAAGACAACTATTGAACTTAAGAATATGCGTTTTTATGCATATCACGGCGTGTTTCAGGAGGAAAGAATCTATGGGAACGACTTTATCGTGAATCTGAGGATTGAAACAGATTTATCAAAATCTTTAGAAACAGATAACATTGATGATACCATCAATTATGGTGATGTTTATGAGTATGTTAAAACCGAGATGGAAAAGCCGTCAAATCTCTTGGAGCACTTGGCCGGGCGCATATATAAGGCTATTAAATCAGCATTTCCAACAATTGATTTCCTTGAAGTACGCGTTTCCAAACTTAATCCCCCAGTAAATGGGAAAGTAGATAGCAGCGAAATCATTGTTTCCGATTAAGTAGATTTAATTACTTTTAAAAGATACTTGAGCTTTAACTTAATCAAGTTTACTGTTAATTTTGTATCTTTGCATAAATTTTTCCGAAATGGATAAGCAAAAGGAAGATATATTGACCGATTCAGTTGTAGTTGATTTTGCAGAACCAATTGAAAATGAGCTGCAAACAAATAATGGTACTACATTGCGAACAGATAATCTTGTAAAAAAGTATAAAAATCGCACAGTAGTTAACCATGTGTCTATCAATGTGCGTCAGGGAGAAATTGTTGGATTGTTAGGTCCCAATGGAGCAGGTAAAACAACCACATTTTATATGACAGTAGGACTGGTAGTTCCTAATGAAGGGAATATATTTATTGGAGATACCAATATTACCAAATTTTCTGTTCACAAACGTTCTCAGCACGGCATTGGCTATCTTGCACAAGAAGCATCTATTTTTAGAAAGATGTCGGTTGAAGATAATATCCGTTCCATACTTGAGTTTACCGATTTGACTCCCAAAGATCAAAAAGACAAGTTAGAAAACTTGATTTCTGAATTTGGATTGCAGAAAGTTCGTAAGAATCTGGGCGACAGGTTATCCGGTGGAGAAAGACGTCGTGCCGAAATTGCAAGATGTTTGGCAAATGATCCAAAATTCATCATGTTGGATGAACCATTTGCCGGTATTGATCCCATTGCAGTCCAAGACATACAATCGATAGTTGCACAGTTAAAATATAAGAACATTGGTATACTTATTACCGATCATAATGTAGATGAGACACTTAGCATAACTGATAGAGCCTATTTACTATTTGAAGGTAAAGTCTTGTTTCAGGGTACTGCAGAAGAATTAGCAGATAATCCCACTGTTCGTGAAAAATATCTTGGTCGCGATTTTCAATTACGCAAACGCAAATTCGATTAAGATGGGAAGAATTCTTGCCATTGATTATGGGAAAAAACGAACAGGAATTGCCGTTAGCGATCCATTACAAATTATTGCAAACGGACTCACGACAGTAAATACAACTGAACTTTTTGATTTTTTAGCTACCTATATTTCAAAAGAAGCAGTCACAGAGATAGTTGTTGGTCAACCCAAGCAACTCAATAACGAATTTTCCGAAAACATGAAACGCGTTGAGCCATTTGCTAACCGTTTAAAAAAATTATACCCATCAATTCCTATTGTTTTTTTTGATGAACGATTTACTTCAAAAATGGCTCATCAAACAATGATTGATGGAGGATTAAAGAAAAAAGACAGACAAAATAAGTCGCTGGTAGATGAGATCAGTGCAACAATTATCCTGCAAGGATATATGGAAAGTAAAAGATTGAAAGGATTATAAATTATGATATTACCAATATACGTATATGGTCAACCCATATTAAGGAAAGTAGCAAAAGATATAGACCCGGCCACCTATCCCAATCTGCAAGAATTAATTAACAACATGTTTGAAACCATGTATCATGCTGATGGAGTGGGGCTTGCTGCTCCTCAAGTGGGATTAAATGATCGGATTTTTGTTGTCGATTTGAGTGTTATGGGAGACGAAGTTCCTGAGATGAAAGGTTTCAAAAAGACATTCATCAATCCTCATATTATTGAACGGACCGGTGATTTAAAAGAAGTCGAAGAAGGTTGTTTAAGTATTCCCGGAATACATGAAAAAGTTCCTCGCGAAGAAAGAATTAGAATTCAGTATATTGATGAAAATCTCGAACCACACGATGAAGAATATTTTGGATTTACTGCAAGATGTATTCAACATGAGTACGACCATCTTGATGGTGTTATGTTTGTGGATAAAATTTCACCATTGCGCAAACAGCTTATAAAAAGTAAACTGACTGCAATGACAAAAGGAAAAGTCTCATGCAGCTACAAGGTTAAAACATTGAAATAAGATACTAGCCGTTAATCAGTCAAAAAATTAGCGGCTTTCTTATCTATAAACCAAACTACTTTTCCATAGACAGGATTGACTTTAGCAGCCGGGTATTTATTCTCAAAGCTTAATGCTGAATAAACAATTTCTTTAACAATCTCTGATTTTGATCTTCCCGTAACAAGAAAAACAATAATGTGAGCATTGTTAATTGTTTTGCCTGAAAGACTGATTCTTTTTTGTCCCGAATCTGGATGTGTTCCAACTACACAAATATCGCTACTATCCCAAAGTCCTATTTGATGAGGAAAAATAGAGGCTGTATGTCCATCATTGCCAAGCCCTAACATTAATACATCAAAAGATGGCAGACCATTTCTCATTTCTACATTGTCAGTTAAAACTTTTGTATACCTTTCGACCTCTTTTTGTAAATCATCTTCACCATAAATACGAAAGATATTCTTCTCAGGGACAAGAATATGGTCAAACAAATGTTCTTTCGTCATTTTGAAATTACTCTCATCGTTGACAGGAGATACACAACGCTCATCACTCCAAAAGAATCGGATTTTTGACCAATCCAAATCTGTTTTATCATTTGATGCCCAAAAATCAAACAATGACTTTGGAGTAGAACCACCAGATAAAGCAATGGAAAGTTCTCCCTTTTTCCATAATTGCTCTTTCAATAATCTAGTAAATTCAACATTTAAGGATTCTATATCATCAAAAATCTTAATTTCAGGTTTCATATTCATAATCAGTTCAGATTTATAATTCACAATAAATTCCATCATCATTCAGGTTTTTGCAAGGATACCTCCAGGTGTTTTTGCCCTCAATAAGATCATCTGATTTATCGGGACCCCACGTACCGGAAGGATAACCCAGCAGTGGAATCGACGGATCATGCTCCCAGTTTTCGAGAATAGGTTGAACAAATTCCCACGTTCCCTCAACGGCTTCGTCGCTCATAAACAATGTGTTGTCGCCATTCATACAATCCAAAATCAATCTTTCATATGCTTCAGGAATATAATGATCGTTGAGGTCTGAATAATGAAAATCCATATTCACCATTTTTACATCATACCCACTTCCCGGCACTTTCATCCACGTTTTCAACAACATACCTTCATCAGGTTGTATACGAAGAATAAGCTGATTATCATTTTCGCCCTCTTTAGGTTTAAATATTTTTGAAGGTGACGGCTTAAAATGAACTACAATTTCTGAAACACGTGTAGGTAATCTTTTTCCTGTTCTAATATAGAACGGAACTCCTTCCCATCGGGAGTTGTCAATATAAAATTTTATAGCGACAAACGTTTCAGTGCGTGAATCTGGATTAACTTCACTTTCTTCACGATATCCTTTAATATGCTGACCTTTAACAGAGGACGTTGTATATTGCCCCCTAATAACATTCTGTTTTATATCTTGTTCTGTTAAAGGACGAAATGAACGGAAGACTTTCATCTTTTCGTATCTGATGTCTTCTGGTGTCGCCTTTATTGGCGGCTCCATGGCAACCAATGAAACTAGTTGTAAAAGATGGTTTTGAACCATATCGCGGATTGCTCCTGCATGATCGTAATAGCCGCCTCTGTCTTCCACACCTAAACTTTCAGCAGAAGTGATTTCAACGTGATCAATGTAGTTTCTGCTCCATAAAGGTTCATAAATACCATTTGCGAAACGCGTAACCATCAGGTTCTGAACCGTTTCCTTACCAAGATAGTGGTCGATTCTGTAGATTTGATCTTCACGAAAAAAACTCAATAACTCTTTATTCAGTTTTTTTGCAGAAATCAAATCGTGACCGAATGGCTTTTCAATAATTATCCTTCTGAAACCCTTGTAGTCATTTGTAAGTCCCTGACCATAAAGAAACTTGGGTATAAGAGAATACAATTTGGGGGGTGTGGCAAGATAAAATATGAAGTTATGCTGCAAATCACATTTCTTATTCAAATAATCCAGCTTGTCTTTTAATAATGAATACTCCTCATGATTTTCCGTATCTATTCCAAGATAAAATACCTTTTTAAGGAATGCATTCATTTTGTCGACCGGAGCATCTTTGAAATTAGAGAATTCTCTGATGCCATGCTTCATTTTGTCCCTGAATTTTGCATCCGTAAACTTTGTGCGACTCACACCCAAAACGGCGTAGCCCTCAGGGAGAGTATCAAGCATAAATAAATCAAAAATTGCAGGGAGCAGTTTTCTATAAGTCAAATCGCCAGACGCACCAAAAATCACTAGTGCTTGGTTAGATAATTTTTTCATTTTATTTGTTTTACTATAAATATTAAACAACTTTGCATTAAAAAGGTTGAACTATGACCCATAGATTAATAAAAAGCGTAGGTTTTTGATATTTAAGAAAAATATAGTATCTTTGCGCCTCTAAAATAGATTCTATTTTTTAATAATTAATAATTAATAAATTAAGTATGAACAATTACGAAACCGTTTTCATTTTGACTCCCGTTTTGTCTGATACACAGATGAAGGAAGCGGTTGAAAAATTCAAGAAACTCCTTACTGATGAAGGGGCTACTATTGTAAACGAAGAGAATTGGGGCTTGCGTAAATTAGCATATCCAATTGAAAAGAAAAGTACCGGGTTTTATACACTCCTGGAATACCAAGCAGAGCCAAATGTAATCAACAAATTGGAACTCAATTTCCGTCGTGACGAACGTGTTATCCGTTTCTTGACTATCAAGCAGGATAAATTCTCTTTAGCGTATGCAGAAAAGAGAAGAAGCAGAAAATCACAAAAACAGGATGCACCCCGTTTTACAAGCAAAAGAGAAGTTGAAGTTGTAAAATCGGAAGCTGCTGTTGAAGAGGTAACATCAAAAGTTGAATCAGAAGTAAAGGAGGATTAAAAAATGGCTAAACAATCAGAAATTAGATATCTTACTCCACTATCAGTGGATGTTAAAAAGAAGAAATATTGTCGCTTCAAAAAAAGCGGAATCAGGTACATCGATTACAAAGACCCTGATTTTTTGAAGAAATTCTTGAATGAACAAGGTAAAATTTTACCACGTCGAATTACAGGAACATCATTGAAATTTCAACGTCGTATTGCGCAGGCAGTTAAAAGATCAAGACATTTAGCATTGCTTCCATACGTAACTGATTTAATGAAATAATAAGGAGGAACAACAATGGAAGTGATATTGAAAGAAGATGTAACCAACTTAGGGTACAAAGACGAAGTGATAAACGTTAAAAGAGGATTTGCACGCAATTATCTTATCCCACAGGGTAAAGCAGTGATTGCAACTGAATCTTCTAAAAAGGTTTTAGCAGAAAACCTGAGACAACGTGCACACAAAATTGAACAGATTAAAAATGATGCTCAGGCATTAGCTGATAAAATGGAAGGCGTTTCATTGACTATTGGCGCAAAAACAAGTTCTACTGGAACTATCTTTGGTTCAGTAACCAATATTCAAATTGCAGATGCACTCAAAGAAAAAGGTTTTGAAGTTGAACGCAAACTAATTACTATCAAAGATCAAGTTAAAGAAGTGGGAAGCTACAGTGCTGTAGTTAAATTACATAAAGAAGTTTCTGTTGTAATCCCATTTGAAGTAGTTGCTGAGTAATATTGAAATTAAGATATATGAAAAAGACCGATGCTTTTGCGTCGGTCTTTTTGTTTACATTCATTTTTGTACTGATGGTGCTAAAATGCAGTTGCGAAGATATTACGATGATGTAGGGGTGATGACATGCAGATTTTGTCCAACCATAATGTAACGTCATCAAAGGAATCAAGCAAAGCTTTCACCCACACTCATACCAGTTTGAGCCCTAATAAAAAAACGTCATCAAAGGATCTAATCCCTTAACGACGTTTTCTTTATTTTAATTCAATGATCTTTTATTCTTTGTTTTGAAGAATTTCCATTGTATCGCGTGCAATGGTTAATTCTTCGTCAGTAGGAATTATAACAACCTTCACTTTTGAAGTTGGTTTGCTGATTATAACCTCTTTGGAACGAACAGATGCATTTAATTCTTCATCTAGTTCAATCCCCATATATTCCATGTTTTTACACACATATTCACGTGTTGATGACTGGTTTTCGCCAACTCCACCGGTAAACACCAAAATATCTAATCCTCCCAACGCTGCTGTATATGAACCTACGTACTTTTTGATGCGGTAGTTATACATCTTAAGTGCAAGTATAGCTCTTTCGTTGTTCTGGTCTATTGCTGTTTCCAGTTCGCGCATATCTGACGATACTCCCGAAATGCCTAACACTCCTGAGAACTTGTTCAATAATAACGAAACTCCTCGTGAACCTAAATGTTCTTTGTCCATCAAAAATGTAATCACGCCAGGATCAACATCGCCTGAACGTGTGCCCATCATCAGACCTTCAACTGGGGTCATTCCCATACTGGTGTCTATTGATTTGCCGTTTTTAACTGCAGTCACTGAACCGCCATTACCTATATGGGCAGTGATAATACGCTGACTTTCATAGGGTACATTTAAAAATTCACATGCTCGTTTCGAAACATAACGGTGACTGGTTCCATGAAATCCATATCTACGGATGCCATATTTTTCGTAAAGCGAGTAGGGTAGACCGTACATGTAGGCATAATCAGGCATAGTTTGATGAAATGCTGTATCAAAAACTGCGACCTGAGGTTTTCCGGGCATCAGTTCTTTCACCGCATCAATACCTTTTAAGTTAGGTGGATTGTGCAAAGGTGCAATATCAATGCATTCACGTACTTTTTCAATCACCTCATCAGTAATCAGAACACTGCTGTTAAACTTTTCTCCTCCATGAACAACGCGATGCCCAATAGCATCAATCTCGTCAAGTGAATCTATGCAGCCATATTTTTTGCTCAACAATACGCCCATAATATATTCAATACCAGCGCGGTGTTCAAGAATTTCACCTTCGAGCATCACTTTTTGATCGTTTGGTAATGTGAGCTTTAAAAAGGATCCTTTTAAACCGATTTTTTCTATACCACCTTGCGCTAAAACGCTGAGGTCCTCCATGTTATATAGCTTATATTTAATGGATGAACTACCGCAATTTAAAACTAATATCTTCATTTTCAATGCTTTTAGGTGTTAATAAAGTGATTTGTTTTCTCCTGCTACATTACCATTTTCGTCGTAAATGTAGAAACCTTTTCCCGTACGAACTCCCAACTGCTGAGAACGATATAGTTTCCAAAGAAGTGGATTAGGTTTGTATTTCGGATCGCCAAAATCGTTAAACATTGACTCCATTGTGGTTACAATACGCTCAATGCCAACAATATCCGCTGTGCGGAACACTCCAAATCGTTGACCATAAATGATGGAGAACGTCTCTTCAATATTCTTAAAAGAAGTAACCCTTTCCAGAAGAATCTGACATGCTTCATTTAACATTAATGTAAATATACGAAGACTTACATTTCCGTTACTTTCGCTCACTTTGTGAGGGATGTAGCCAATGAGTTTTGCAAATATCTCCATTTTACTATAAACTTCTTCCGAAGTGTACATGCCGTTTACGAGCTCAAGAATGCGTGCATCCGGATGCACAACAGGAAAGTAAATGCTCATGCACCTTTCCTTATGTTCAAGATCTGTAGCTAGTTCACTGATAATCACTGTCGAACTGTTTGTAGCAATGATTGCCGTTGGTTCAAGAATATTCTCAAGCTTTTTAAATATATTCTTACGCAGTAATAAATTTCTTCGTCCGCTTTCAGAGTATCGAGTACTTTCAATTACTAAGTCACAACCTTTGAAAGTCTCGTAATCCAGAGTTGGTATTATTCGATTGATGATACCTCTTTTTTCTGATTGTGTTAAGCCCCAGTTTTCAATTTTATAATCGAGGTTTTTACTCAGCTTGTTCATCACAATGTCGATTTGCTCTTGCGAATCTTCCATAAACACCACTTCCATTCCTGCCGAAGCGGTTAGGTTAATGATTGCTCTACCATCTTTTCCGGCACCAACAACACCTATTTTTGAGAACATCGGTTTATTCTTTTTAACGCTGCTGATGTTAAGTCCATATGGTTCTATCGGTTCAACGATTAATTCACCCATATTTTTATAATTATTTATTTCGTTTCAATCCAATTGCCTGATTTGCTGCTATTGCAACCATTTTGTAGATATCTTCAACAGAACATCCGCGTGATAAGTCGTTTACCGGTGCGGCCATACCTTGAAGTATTGGACCAACGGCTTCGGCATTTCCCATGCGCTGAACCAGTTTATATGCAATGTTCCCGGCTTCTAATGACGGGAATACAAGAACGTTGGCTTTTCCGGCTACTTCACTTCCGGGGGCTTTGGTTGCGCCTACACTGGGAACAATGGCTGCGTCTGCTTGTAACTCACCATCAATGGCTAGGTCTGGTGCCATTTCTTTTGCTAATGCTGTGGCTTTTGTTACTTTATCAACCATCTCATGTTGAGCGCTGCCTTTTGTAGAAAAGCTAAGCATTGCAACTCGTGGTTGAATTCCAATAATATCTCGTGTCGTTTGTGCAGATGCTATTGCTATAGAAGCAAGCTCTTCGGCTGTGGGATTGGGCATTACTGCACAATCGGCAAAGAGAAGGACTCCTTCTTTTCCGTATTGAGGAGTTTGTGTAAACATAATAAATGCACCGGAAACCACACTCACTCCCGGAGCAGTTTTAATGATTTGAAGCGCTGGACGCAATACGTCTCCTGTAGTGTTTTGAGCACCGGCAATTTCACCATCGGCATCGCCATTTTTTATCATCAGACAAGCAAGATACAAAGGATTCTCAACCAATTGACTTGCTTGTTCAAGTGTCATTCCCTTTTTCTTTCGCAAATCAAAAAGAAGTTCTGCATAAACTTGTTTTTTAGCGTGATTCTTTGGGTCGATAATGTTTGCTTTGTCAATGTTTGTCAAATTCATTTCATCCGACATCTTTTTGATTTCATCTGGATTACCAATAAGTATTATATCGGCAATTTCATCCTTTAGCAATTTGTCTGCTGCTTCAAGCGTTCGTTTTTCTGTACCTTCGGGTAAAACAATGCGCTGTTTATCAGCCTTTGCTTTTGCGATGATTTCTTCAATTAAGTTCATTCTATAATAATATTTATTTGTATTTGATTTTCCTTTTTATTGAATGGTTAAAGCAAAACGTTTGTAATAACATTCATTGCAAAAATACTAAAAATCATAGTGATTCTCTATAAAGTATTTGAAAAAAAGCGAATGGATTGATGTCTAAACTTAATAATCAGTTTATTCAGTCACAAGTTTAGGCGTTTTATAGAATTCCTTTGGAATGGGCGATTCAAAATGAATTAGTTTGTTTGTGGTTGGGTGATAGAATTCCAATACTTGTGCATGAAGTGCTAAACGATCAATGGTGGTTTTGGCTCCATATTTTTTATCTCCAACAATTGGGTGCCCGATATCTTGCATGTGCACACGTATCTGGTTTTTGCGACCTGTTTCCAATTCGATCTCAAGTAAGGACGAGTCTTCAAATGACTCTATTAACTTATAATTTGTGATTGCTAATTTTCCACCATTGTCAACTGGACTTGAATAAATGACAAAAGTTTTCTCGTTTTCAGTTAGCCAGCTGATAATTTTTCCCATCTTCGTATTTACAATACCCTCAACTAATGCAATATATGTACGTTTTGTGACTATGTTGTGCCAATGGTCTCTCAACATGTGTTGAGCATCAGCGTTTTTCGCGAAAACAAGAATCCCTGATGTCCATTTGTCCAGACGATGGACTGTGAATATTTTATTCTCCGGTGATAGCTGTTGAACATGTTCTTTGAGTATTGAAAAAGCAGTGGTGTCAATGCCGCTTCCGGTGGTAACGGTGAGCAATCCTTCCTTTTTTTCAACAACAATCAAATCGTCATCCTCAAATATGATGTTCAGTAAGGGATTTTTAAGCTCCGGATCTTTTCTTTTGTTGGATATTGTTACGATGTCATTCGACTTAAGTTGATGATCGAATCGCTTTACCGTTTCATTGTTTACCGTCACTTGACTATGCGAAAGAAGTGATTTGATGGAAGTGCGACTCATGCCGCCCATTTTTTGTAACAGAAAATCTATTAGAATTGTTTCTTCTTTAACAATCAGTTTTGTTACCTTAGAAGTTTGAAGGGGTTTGTTTGATTTCTTACGCATATGATTTTGCTTTAAAAGCTTTGCAAATGTACTAAAAAGTTGTGGTTCTTCAATGATTATGATTGTGTTTTTATTGCTCAATAACTCTTTTGTAATCAGCTAAAAACCCTTCTAATAACCAATTAGCTATTGCATGACGATTGTTTGAGCTTAAAATGCGTTCCCTGTCCAAATTGTTCTGAAAGTTCCCAATCTCTAACAAAACATTCGGAACTTCAAGTTTGCGCATCACATAAAGGTCGCGGTGACTAACATTACCTACAAAACCTCTTCCGGGTTGATGTAGTTGATATTGTTTTAATAATTCATTTCGCAAAGTATATGATGATAATCTGCTTTGAGGGTCATCTGCATAATAGAAGAAAAGATCGATCCTCTCGTTTGGGCTCCTACTGTCAATATGCAATTCAATAGCTCGGATATATTTGAATTTATCTTTATCTCTTTTATATAAATCGTTTACTTTTTCAACACGCTGTTGCAATCTGTCAATCTGAGGTTTAGGAATGGGCTGACCCATACATGTCTCGTTATTGCTACTACTTAGAATCCGCTCATCGCGAATACCATCATTTGGATCTTGAATAATTATATAAACGGTGGCTCCATCCATCATCAGATTTCGGGCAAGTCGCAATGAAAAATCGTACGCATACTCATCTTCATGCAGTTCATGTTCATTAATGCGAGTGATTGCCCCTGTATCAGGCCCCCCATGTCCCGAGATTATATAAAAGCATGCATCTTTAAGGGTGTTTGATCGTAATGGAACCTCACTGTATTTTTTTCCAAAAACCTTTGTGTCTGTAGGTTGTTCAATAGATACCAACGGTGGATAAATATCTCCTGGAAGTAGCTCTGGAATTAAATAAACTGTTCCTAATTCCAGATTGTATGAATCATTTATTCTATCTTTATTAATTTCAACAAATTCGTTGAAATAGGTAGAATCTATTCTATTCCATCTTCTTAAAAATGATGTAATTCCATCACCTTCAATAGGATAGGCCATGTCTTGAGCTACTGTTGTAACTGGAACCAAGAGAAATGATATTGCTATTATTGAAAATATAAGGGCTCGCATTATTGTTTTATAAGTGTTCGTAATACAAATATAGTCATTATATCCCATTAATTCTAATAATAATTAATACAATATATGATACAATAACTGAGGTTTAAGATTCATAAATTGAATTATGAATATCCTTTTATTTTATTGAACTATTTAACATTCTAAGTTTTCAATATTAATATCTTATTCGTAATTTTGCGGCTACTTAAACAATGTGGATAGATTTGAGCTGCTTGCAACCACAAAAAAAAATGCTAAAAGAATCCTTTGCATTTTATATTTCCCTTTGTATTGCAGTTCTATTTTTATCCGTTATTTAATAATTTATTTAAAGTAACGCGTATGAACTATTTATTTACTTCCGAGTCGGTGTCAGAAGGGCACCCCGATAAAGTAGCCGATCAAATTTCGGATGCTTTGCTTGATGAGTTTTTAGCTTATGATGAAAATTCTAAAGTTGCTTGCGAAACGTTAGTAACCACCGGACAAGTGGTGCTGGCAGGAGAAGTAAAATCTCATGCATACATTGATATGGCTGAGGTGGCACGAAATGTTATTGCTAAGATTGGTTACACAAAGAATGAATATGGATTCGAGGCAAAATCTTGTGGTGTTATTTCTGCAATACATGAACAATCATCGGATATTAATCGTGGAATTGATAACAAAATTGATCCCATGGAACAAGGCGCTGGTGATCAGGGCATGATGTTCGGTTATGCTACTAATGAAACGGACAACTACATTCCTTTGACATTAGACTTAAGTCATGCTTTAGTGCGTGAATTGGCTGATATTAGAAAAAATGAATTGCACCTTATGCCATATCTTCGTCCTGATGCAAAATCTCAGGTTACAGTTGAGTATTCAAAAGATGGTATACCTATAAGAATTGATACCATTGTTGTTTCTACACAACATGACGAATTTATTCTACCAGAAAATGATAATCAAGCATCTCAAGATAAGGCAGATAAAGCAATGCAAGATAAAATATTCAACGATGTAGTGAATATTCTTATTCCGCGAGTTCGTGAGAAATATAGAAATCGTAAAGACATAAACTCTCTGTTTGATTCTAAAATTAGATATTTTGTCAATCCGACAGGAAAGTTTGTCATTGGCGGACCTACCGGAGATACTGGTCTTACCGGCAGAAAAATTATTGTTGATACGTACGGTGGAAAAGCTTCACATGGCGGGGGATGTTTTTCAGGTAAAGATCCTTCAAAAGTCGATCGTTCAGCTGCTTATGCTGCTCGCCATATTGCTAAAAATCTCGTAGCAGCAGGAGTTGCTCCAGAAATTACCATTCAGGTGTCTTATGCAATTGGAGTTGCTGAACCGATGAATATTTATGTTAATACCTACGGCAAGAGCAATGTCAATCTATCAGATGGAGAAATCTCCGAAAAAGTAAAGGTTTTATTTGATATGCGCCCAAAGGCAATTGAGAAACGACTTAATCTTCGTATGCCAATTTATTTGGAAACAGCTGCATATGGTCATATGGGTCGCAAATCTGAAAAGATTACAAAAGTCTTTGAATCTAGATATAACTCTGAACCAAAAATGATTGAAGTTGAGCTTTTCACTTGGGAGAAACTTGATTATGTTGATGAGATAAAAGATGCTTTCGGAATAAATTAATAAGTATCTTTGCATTGTAAAAAAAGAAGACAATGCAATTAAATAATAACAGCTCTGATATCACAATCCTTGATTCTTCAATTAATGAAGAAACAAGGATTGTTGTTTATTGTGCTTCAAGTTCAGAAATTGACGATGTTTATTTTAATGCTGCAACCATTTTAGGGAAAATACTTGCTGATAATAAAATTTCATGTATAACTGGAGCTGGAAATGCAGGTTTAATGGGAGAGTTGAACGATTCTGTAATCAAATACGGAGGTAAAACCATTGGGGTTATCCCTCAATTCATGGTAGATGCAGGATGGTGTCATCCTACTTTATCAAAGGTTATCATAACTAATTCATTGCACGAACGTAAGGCGGTTATGGCGCGGTTATCCAGTGCTGCTATTGCCTTACCTGGTGGTATTGGAACGTTAGAAGAACTTACTGAAATCATTACTTGGAAGCAGTTAGGTCTTTACAAAGGTCCAATTGTTCTTCTTAACATAAAATCGTTTTACGATCCTCTTTTAGAAATGCTTAACAAGATGATTGAGCAAAGTTTTTTGAATATTTCTAATGAGGATTTATGGCATGTTGTTCAAACGCCTCAAGAAGCTTTAGACTATTTGTCGATTATGAATTTAAGTGAACTTGAAAAATTATAAATCAATTCAACCATATATAAAATCTTTAACAGGTGACTGATTCTGTTGCTTTTTTTTTGAGAAATGATTCAATTGCACTGGGATTGAATGCAAATAATATTGGACTTTCTACTGATTTTGAATTTCTTTCAACAGATTCAAATAAAATTCTATTCAAAGATATCGATTTGAGTCTTATTGTAAAAAATACAACATCAGAAGGGATACAAGGAATGGCATTAAAAATTCCCCAAATTGAGAGAAGTGTGCTCTTTCTGATTTTACTTTTTTGTCTTTTTCTTTTTGCTATCATTGCACGATATCAAGGACCATCTTTTATAAGCACAATAAAAAATGTCTTCTCTTTTGGAATAAGAGAAATTAATATTCACAAACAACAAATAACTTCCTCGCAAGTTTGGGGAAAGCTATTTCTGGTTTTACAAACCACACTGTTTACTTCAATTATTCTTTTTGTAGTAATGTGGGAGTATGGTATTTCATCGTTTCCTGGTTATATTCGTCTTTTGATCTTAGTCTGTATGTTTATTGGACTTTCTGTAGGTCTTTCATTAAAATTAATCACATATAAGATTACAGGTAATTCATTATTTGAAAAAGATGTAAATATATGGATTTCAAGATATCTGTTAAGTTTAGAGATTATAGGTGTTATTGCGTATATACCAGTACTTCTTTTTGTTTTTATGCCAGAATTTAGAAGTGCTATGTACATTATTTTTTTATTACTTTTTGTTCTGAGTAGACTTACAATTGTATGGTCTCTCTTAAACATTTTTGTTAAATATAAAATAGGTTTATTTTATTTTATTGTGTACCTTTGCGGCGTTGAAATTGCCCCTTATATTATACTTATAAAAGTGGGTGATTTATTTTAATTTTATTTAAGGCAGTATATTGTTTTATGAAGGTGCGAAAAGTAAAAAAGATTCTCATATCACAACCCCAACCAAGTTCAGGAAAATCACCGTATTTCGAAATTGCGGAAAAATATAATGTGGAGTTACAATTTAGACCTTTTATTAAGGTCGAAAGGTTGTCTGTAAAGGAATTTCGTCATCAACGAATCAATATTCCTGATTACACAGCAATTGTTTTTACGGCAAGAACAGCAATTGATAAATTCTTTTCATTATGTGAGGAATTGCGTATTGTTATGCCTGAAACAATGAAATATTTCTGTGTTTCTGAAACAGTAGCCCTTTATCTTCAAAAGTATATTGTTTATCGGAAGAGAAAAATCTTTTTCAGTCAAACCGGAAAGATTGATGGGTTGAGTAATTCATTATCAAAACATTCCAAAGAAAAATTTCTTCTCCCAGTACCGGAAGATCATAATGAAGAAGTAGCTAATTTTCTCAAATCAAAAAAAATAGATTTCACTCAAAGTGTTATGTATCGTACTGTAAGTAACGATTTTGAAAATGGTGAAAAGCTTGATGCTGATATGTTTATTTTTTTCAGTCCACTAGGGGTTTCTTCTTTGTTCAAAAATTTTCCCGATTTCAAACAAGAAGATATAGCTGTTGGTTGCTTTGGTTTATCAACTGCAAAGGCTGTTGAGGAAGCAAATCTACGTTTGGACTGTGTTGCACCTCAACCGGGTATCCCCTCTATGAGTGCCTCACTTGAGCTTTTTCTTGAAGAAAATCACAAGCAAACAGATTAAATAATACTCTTTACATAAATTAAGATCATTTTTTTAATAATTTCTTTCCTGAAAGCGTAATATTTATGACAAAAACAATGTATATTTGTCGTTAAATTGCTTTCGGAGGAAATGCTGTTTAATTATGGAAGAAGGACTTCATTTTACGCTTACAAAAAAAGAACGTATTACCGGAAAAAATAAAATAGAGAACCTATTTACTAAAGGTAAGTCCTTTCTTAAATATCCGTTGAAAATTGTATATATTGAATGTGAACGTGACTCGGAATACCTTGTATCAATATTGGTTAGTGTTCCAAAGAAGAGGTTAAAATTGGCAGTTAAACGAAATAAGATAAAGCGTCTTATTCGTGAGGCATATCGGCTGAACAAGAACATTATCACAAATGATTTATCGTATTCTAACAGACAAATAAGTTTAGCATTTGTATATGTAAAAGATGACTTAACGGATTATGAAACGATTGAAAGAAGTATGTGTAAAGCGCTAAATGAATTAGCTTATCAACTGAAGACTAAAGAAGAGTGAAGGTACTAACATTTCTGAAAAATATATTTACTTGGATATTATTAGTTCCAGTATATTTTTATCGTGCTGTTATTTCTCCACTTACACCACCAAGTTGCAGATATACACCTACTTGTTCTCAATATGCAATTGAAGCATTGAAAAAGCATGGTCCAATAAAAGGATTATTTCTTGCAACGAAACGGATTCTCAGTTGTAATCCTTGGGGAGGTTCAGGTTACGATCCCGTTCCAGAGCCAAAGCAAAAAGTAAAGAAACGTGTATCCGAAGCAGAGTAAAGAAAGAAAATGGAATTATACGACATTCACACTCACCAGATTTTTTTAGAGGACACAGATGACCCTTATCACTCGTGTATCCTCGACGTGTATCCCCTTGAATTTGAAGTAGCTAAAGAATCACATCAGCGTCATAGTTTTTCTTGTGGCGTTCATCCATGGTATGCTGAAGACAGTAAAGATCAAATGACCTATCTTACAGAGATTGCATCTGATCCTAGAATTGTAGCCATCGGTGAAACGGGTCTTGATAAGTTGAAAGGTCCCGATTTCAGTTTTCAAATTCCTTTGTTCAAGCAACACATCGTACTTTCAGAGAAACTTAAGAAGCCGGTAATAATACATTGTGTTAAGGCATGGGAAGAGATTCGTAAAATTCATAAAGAGATGAAACCCACACAACCATGGATTATTCATGGTTATAGAGGGAAGCCTGAGTTAACAGAAGTACTTATTAAAGACGGATTCAATTTTTCAATCGGAGAGCATTTTAATATGGAATCTGTTTCACTTATACCAAAAGAACTGTTATTTTGTGAGACAGATGAAACAGAAATGGATATTGCGGAAATTTATCATCAAGTATCACAGGCTCTTAATGAGGATTTAGATGATTTTGCACAAAAAATAGCTAAGAATGTTTATCGTGTATTCCCAACTTTGGAACCGCCAAAACAATCTGACGCAGAAGATATAATAGAAGAAATTGAAGAGGATGAAGAATAATTGATTCTCAACAAAATAATACAAATTAATCCCCAAATACTTTAATTAGTTATTTGGGGATTTTTATATAGATAGTGAATACACTTAGTATTTTTCCTGTTTATTTTCTTCCAAAGTCGGCAGGGATTTCTCCCCACTGTGAAGTTTCCCATTTCAGAATGAGAGTTTCATACTTATTTGTTTGAAGCCACTGCTCTGCACGATAAATAAAATCGAAAATTTCTTGATTGCGACTTGTCGGTTTCAACTTTGTATTACATTTCTTTTTTTGAACCCATTTTATAGCATTAACGCTATCGGAATAAATTGGTAAATCACTATTTTTCTGTTTCAGCAAAGCCAAACCATGAACAATTGCAAGGAATTCACCAATATTGTTTGTTCCATCATCCAAAGGCCCTATATGAAAAATCTCTTCACAGTTTTCAACCAACACACCACGATATTCCATTTTCCCGGGATTACCGCTGCAAGCAGCGTCGACAGCGAGACTGTCAGTGATATAGTCACCAAAAGTAACCGATTTTGGGGCAGGTTTATCCTTTCTCTTTATATATTTCCATGGGTTATCAGAAAACGCCTTTTGAGCCTCTTCCTTAGATGGAAAAGCTTTATAACGAGCATTTTTCACACCAGTAACCTGCATTTTACATTCATCCCACGAAGTGTAGATTCCCGGTTTCAGTCCCTGCCAGACTACGTAATATTTTTGCTTTGGCATCAGGAATTTTCCAAATATAAAGGTAATACCTCTTGTGTTTGTTGGTCAAAGATTCCCTGTTGCGGATATTTTTGCTGAATCGAAATTATACTATCAACCACATATCTGGTGTGACCACGCCAAGGCAGTGTACCATTATATTCTTTGTAGTGAAGCTGCACATTTTTGCCACTTTCTTTCATCAAACTATCAGCTATTTCAACGTCGACAACTGAAAATTCAAACTGATTAGATTGTATTCCACCAGGTTTATCGGCCCTTAAACCAGGTTGTATTAATTTTCCTTCATATGTTTTGTAGAACGTTCCTTTGTAAACAATTTGGTTAAGTTCACCTGCTTTAACGCCCTCACCTAAAACAAAATAATATTTCCAGTAAAAGAAAATACCTAATGCTGCAATCAAAATGAAAATGAACAGCACAAGTCCTTTTTTACTTTTTTTCTTTCTTTTGGGTTTGAGATCATCCATAGTTAAATAGTTACTATAATTGTTATTCTAATTTGAATGTAAATATACTGCATAATTTTCAAATCTGTGCAACGAGGTATAAAAAAGAAGTCAGGGATTTCTTTATATTGAATCCATCGATTAGTGAATTTCATCATTCATAATTCACTTTTTGTTTTTTTATATATTTATTCATATAAAAAGCACTCAATTTTATTGCTTTTTACGTTAACTTTGTGAATATAGACTTTAGAAATGATATAAATTAATTAAGTATTATCATAATTATAATTTAAGAATGAAAAGAATATCAATAGTTATTGCCGTTATGGCATTGTTTGTTAGTCTACAGGCACAGGAGAGTTCCGTTTATACATTTTCGGTAGTAAAAGAAAATCCGATCACATCTGTTAAGAATCAGTCAAGTTCCGGCACTTGTTGGAGTTTCTCTGGCGTTGGATTTTTGGAATCCGAATTGTTACGCATGGGAAAAGGAACTTACGATTTGTCCGAAATGTACATTGTTCGTCGCAATTATATAGATAAAGCCGATAAAACAGCCCGATTGCATGGCAATCTGAATTTTGCACCCGGTGGTTCGTTTGCCGACGTAGTTGAGACCATTGACGAATATGGAATTATTCCCGATGAGGCATATCCCGGTTTAAATTATGGAAGTCCAACGCATAATCATGGCGAAATGGACGGCATATTAAGTAGTTACATCAAATCATTTGAAGGCAAAACCACACTTTCGCCGGTATGGAATAAAGGAATAATTGGCGTTTTAGATGCTTATCTTGGCGAAGTTCCACAAACATTTACTTATAACGGAAAACAATATACACCTCAAAGTTTTGCAGAATCTTTGGGATTGAAAGAGTCTGATTACGTATCACTTACCTCTTTTATGCACCATCCGTTTTATGCCGCTTTCCCAATTGAAGTACCCGACAATTGGCGTTGGGCAAATTCTTATAATCTGAAATTGGACGAACTTATCGAAACAATCGACAATGCTATTATGAACGGCTTTACAATTGCTTGGGCAGCCGATGTTAGTGAAGCAGGATTCAATAATTCAGGAATTGGAATTATCCCAGACGAGAATGCGCCAGAGAATGCCGGAAGTGATCAGGCAAAATGGTTAGGACTTTCTTCACGTGAGAAAACGGCAGCAATTAGAGGTAAACTTGGTAGTGAAATCTTAAAAGAAAAAACCATTACTCAAGAAGATCGCCAGAAAGATTTCGATAATTTTGGAACCACCGACGATCATGGAATGCAGATTTTCGGAATTGCAAAAGATCAGAAAGGTAACAAATATTATATGGTTAAAAACTCATGGGGAGAAGCAGGTCCGTATAAGGGAATATGGTATGTATCAGAACCATATGTACGCTATAAAACATTAACAATAGTTGTAAATAAAAAATCAGTTCCTGTTTCAATCGCAAAGAAAATTGGCATATAATTGTTGTTCTATTATGGAAATATCAGAATTATACGCTATTTACAAGAAATATCCATCGGTAACAACTGATTCACGAGTTACACCAAAAGATTCCATTTTTTTTGCATTAAAAGGAGAAAACTTTAACGGCAACAAATTTGCAGAAGAAGCATTACAACAAGGATGCATCTATGCGGTTGTTGACGAATGGGAGGGAGAGCCGGCAGCTGATTCACATATTATCAAGGTACCCGATGTATTAGAAACCCTAAAGAAACTTGCAAACTATCATCGCAAGAAACTTAAGATACCCGTAATTGGCATCACCGGGACTAATGGTAAAACAACAACGAAAGAGCTTATTGCCACAATACTTTCAAAAGAATTTAAAGTAGCTTATACACAAGGCAATTATAATAATCATATTGGCGTGCCACTCACACTATTATCCATGAATAAATCGCATGAAATTGCAGTAGTGGAAATGGGAGCCAATCACATATACGAGATTCAGCAACTATGTGAAATTGCCGAACCCAATTATGGGCTTATTACAAATATAGGTAAAGCTCATATAGAAGGATTTGGCTCATTTGATAATTTGGTAAAGACCAAGAAAGAGTTGTACGATTTCCTCAGGGAAAATGAAGGAAAAGTGTTTGTGAATAAGGATAATGAACGTCTGTATGAGATGTCTGAAGGAATGGATAGAATCCTTTATGGAAGAAACGACCCCTCACTTTTTGCATCTGTATCTGTTACCGAATCCTCTCCATTTCTTGAATTCGACTGGCGATTTTTTGATAACTCCTATCGCGTAAAAACGCAGTTGGTTGGTGAGTATAATTTAGATAATGCTCTGGCTGCAATAGCTATAGGCAAATTCTTTGGTATTAATGCTCAACTAATTAGCAGCGCTTTAGAAGAATATGAGCCCAAAAATAATCGCTCCCAATTTGAGCGAACTGAAAAGAATGATTTGATTATTGATGCATATAATGCTAATCCCACCAGTATGCAAGCATCACTCGACTTTTTTGTTAAAATTCCAACTGATTTACCCAAAGCCGTAATAATTGGTGAGATGAAAGAGCTAGGTGATTTTGCTCTGCCGGAACATACAGAAATGTTGGCATATCTCGACAAACAATCATTTGATAAAGTCTATTTGGTAGGAAGCATATTTGCACAACTCTCAGAGAAAGTTTCTGCGAATTTCCAAGTGTTTGAAACCGTTGAGGATTTAATTAAAGAACTAGAAGCCAAACCTGTTATAAAACATTACATGTTCTTGAAAGGTTCAAGAAGTGTACATTTGGAAAGAGTAATCCCATATATCTAACAGATTAATTTAAATATAAAAAGGGTGCAGATAAAACAATAATGTCTGTACCCTTTTTTTTGTACTATCAATATCATTTTGAATTATTCACTAAATCAATAACGACATATTCTGAGCGGGTAAAAACACGGAACTTTCCTCCCCAAATTCCCAAACCACTTGATACGTAAAATTGGGTGTTTCTCTTTTTCTTATACCCATAACCAACTTCGTAAATTGCATTTGTAATTGCTTGAAGTGGAAAAACTTGTCCGTTGTGGGTGTGACCGGAGAATTGGAAGTCGATATCTTCTTCTACTGCTGCGTTCAAATCAAACGGCTGATGATCAAGCAGAATGGTAAAAGTACTATCCGAATTAGCAGGCATAATTTCTTTCAAGGATTTTCGATTGACATTGACCAAATCGTCTCTTCCTATAATGGTTATTCCGTTAGTGGTTGCTGTAGAGTCAATTAGCATGTTAATTCCAGCCTGACTGAAATCAAAATTGTTTTGAACTGCGGATTGATATTCGTGATTACCCAGACAAGCAAAAACACCCATGGGGGCTTTTATATTTTTTAATGCAAGGAAAGAGGAATCATGATTTACTGGACGAAGATGATTGTCAATAATGTCTCCGCCAATAATCACAATATCGGGCTTCTCGGCATTAATCAATTCTACCCATTCAAGTGTTTCATTTTTTGATATTGTATAACCTAAATGTAAATCGCTGATTGCAACTATTCTGATTTGGCTTTTTGATACTAAAGGTTTGTTTGTTTCGAATGTGAAATGTATTCTTTTCTTGTTAAAATAAATAACATAGCCAAAAACAAGTAAAGCTGTGGTTAATCCAAAAATGAATATCGTTGTAATTATACTTCGATTGAAATATTTGTTAACTTTCTCTTTATCAATTATTTTGAACTGTCTATTTATAAGTGGGAACAGATCAATAAAAAGGATAATTAATAGTAAATAGAGTAAGGTGATAAGCCAGGATGTAGAATATGTATATATGCTATCAATGAGTGGGAGAGGAATTTTGTTGCCAAATAATTGGAAAACTCCAAAACCAACAATTCCCCCAAAATATAAAATACAAAATGTTGTTCTTAGCCAAAGTGTTTGAGGTAATATCTTTATTAGACGGATAAATGTATAAATATAATCAGCGATTATGAAAATAAGAAAAGCGACTATTATATAAACATTCATTGTAGTATTATTTTATAAACTTAGGAAAAGTGGAACAAACAACATCACGGACATATCAAGGAACATCCCGTGAAATGCTGAAATCACTAAAAAATCCTGTCCCGAATATTTCAAAATAACAGGTAATGTGACGTCAAGCGTTGTTGCTCCACCAGCATTGATAGGGGCCAATTTTCCAAAGTATTTTACCATCAGCGGTGCAAATATGAGAACACAAAATTCACGCATAATGTTCGCTATCAATGCAAGTGCACCCAATTCTGCTCCACGTGCTTCGGTAATGAGCACACTCGACAGTGAATAATAAGCAAAACCTGCACCAACACTTAAACAATCGGTCAGACTGCGATGGGGTAAAAAAATGCTGACAATGGATACTGCTGCAAATGTTCCAATTATTGTGGCTATGGGTACTAGAACGATTTTACCGCCAAATGCTTTTGCTGCTTTAAATAGATTCTTGCCAGAACCCAACTGGATGCCAATCAGTAAGATAAGTAAATATAATACCCATTTTGAAAAACTGCTTGCAACCAAAAATTCGGGTAAAACAACAAAAATTGCAAGTAATATCCCTACGACAAATAGAAGCAGATATATGAGCGACTGTTTCATTTGTTTGATTTATGTCTAAAGAATTTATTATAAACAAATCTACCACAAATAATACTTCCAAGTATTGCGGCTAATGAGAGGATTAGTGCATCTAAACCGATTAATGGAAAATTTCTTAATACTTCATCATTACTGCCAACGCTGACTCCAAGTGCAAAAAGCAATAGCATTAATGTAATGTTCACTGCAATCCCTATGTTTTTCGGTATAGATGTTTTTCGTAGAAGACGACCAAGTAATAGGCCTGATGCCAAAATAATAACTATTACCAACATATTGTTTGAATATTACCGATTTGTATGAAATGCAAAATTACATAAAAATCCCGAAATATATTGAGTGGATACATTCAGTGATGATAAACATTATAATTTAGCTATAATGATGGCATATTGCAAACGCTTTGTAATTCAGGCTGATAACTCTTTTATTAATGTTTAACTAAAAGAGGCGGTGAGATTAACTATTAAATATAGTTGACAAACGAAACATTATAGTTATGTTTGCAAAGTCAATTTAAAATATATCGGTTATGAAAGATTTAACAGCTAAAGAAGAGGTGGTAATGAGATACTTTTGGGACGAAGATAATTTATTTGTAAAACAATTGGTTGATAAATATCCTGATCCAAAACCGCACTTCAACACATTGTCTACTTATGTTCGATCGCTTGAAGAAAAAGGATATCTTTCTCATGAAGCATTTGGAACTACTTACCGCTATTTTACTCTTGTTTGCGAAGAGGAGTACAAAAAGGGTAATCTTAAAAATGTGGTTAAAAAATATTTCAATAATTCTTACCTGAATGTGGTTTCATCGCTGATAAAAGAAAGGGACTTGTCGGTCGACGAGATTCGAAAATTACTTGATGATGTAGAAAACAATCATTAATTTAATACTTAATTCAATGGAAACATTTTTGTACTACTTACTTAGGGCAACTATTGTAGCAATTCTTTTGTATGGTTTTTACAAGTTGTTGTTTAGTAAAACAACCTTTTATTCTACTAATCGTGTGGCATTGTTTTTAATGTTGATAACAATTATTGCTTTGCCTCTATTCAGATTTCAATTATTACCTGAGCTAAAAGAGGATGTTTCACCTCTGAAAATCAATACGATAGATATTGCAAATTTGCCTGCTATTGAAGAATCAACTGGTTTTAATATTGATATTCAGTGGTTGTCTTTGATAACTGCCATTTATTTTGCAGGATTTGCGTTTTTCCTTATCAGATATATCATTGGGATAATTCAATTGGTTATAATAATCAAAAAGTCAGATAAGAAAGGGCTTAATGGGAATGCTGTTTTGTGCATAACAGAAAAACAGACGGAGCCTTTTAGCTGGTGGAATTATATAGTTATTTCTCAGGTTGATCATTCAATCGAAAACAAAGCAATAATAGATCACGAAGGGGCACACGTGAACTTAAATCATTCGGTCGACCGTTTATTCTTCGACTTATTTGCTTGTGTTTTCTGGTTAAATCCTTTCGCGTGGCTGATTCGACGCGAATTACAATCGGTTCATGAGTTTCAGGCTGATGAATGGGTTCTTAATAATGGCATCGATGCAAAAAAATATCAATTATTATTAATACGTAAGAGTGTTGGTGAAGTGAAATTCGCTCTGGCAAATAGCTTTCTTCAACGCAACTTGCATAAACGAATTACTATGATGATGAAAAACAAATCTAATTCTCGTATAAAATGGGGATATGTTGTTGTATTTCCGCTACTTGCAGCGACAATGGTTGTGCTTTCGATACCAAAATTGAACGCAAGTGTTTCAACTCAACAAACCTTTGAAAAATCGGATGAAATTACTTCTAATCAAAAGAAGATTTTTACAGAAAAACCAATTGGTTTATCAAAACAACCGTTAGAATTGAGTGGGACACAAATTGTGAGTAAAGATACTGTGAAAATCATGATTAACGGGGACTCGGATAAGTCGCAACTTGCTGACAAAGATTCAGTAATGGTTGTTGGTCAAGGCAAGATGGATGAAACAAGTAGGATTAAAGTTCGTGGGATGAGTACAAAAATTGGTGAAAATCCGCTTTATATTGTTGATGGGGTCGAAATGGAAAAGGGAATTGACCATTTGAAGCGGGATGATGTTGAGTCTGTTACTATGCTGAAGGACAAATCTGCTATGGAAGTTTATGGGGAAAAGGGAAAAAATGGTGTGATTATCTTTACGACTAAAAATCAGGAAAAGAAGGTTAAACTAAATACGAATGATCTATTGATAATCGTAGATGATAAGGAAATGCCTGCCAATTTTGATATGAATTCAATCGATCTCGTTGATATAGAATCTATTTCTGTGCTCAAGGATTTATCGGCTGCAGAACTTTTTGGGGAGAAGGGCAAAAATGGAGTGATTATAATTAAAAAGAAAATTAAAGAAGTTAAATGAGATTTATTCTTTAATATCCGGTCCACGTCTCACCCTCCTCCCACTATGGTCTCACTATGGTCCCTCCCTCAACTCGTCAAATTACAGCAACAAAATCATTAAATTTTACAAAAGAAACTGACATTTTTTTGTAAATACTTTTATATATTATCAAAATTATAGATTAACAATTAGAAATAATTACATACTTTTGTAACTGTTTTAACAATATATCGGTCTAAATTATTGCTACAATAAATCCTTTAGTTCAATTACTACATTAAACATTAAATTTCTCTATTATGAAGCGAATCATTTCTCTATTTTGCAGTCTATTCTTTGTAATTTCGATCTTCGCTCAATCAACGGCCTCGATAACAGGACAATTAATTGATAAAGAGGTTGATAAACATCTTCCGTATGTAACCATTACTGTTGCTCAGGCTAATGCACCTACTAATGTAGTGAAACGGCTGGTGACTGATGATAACGGAAAATTTTCAGTATCCTTACCAAAAGGTACTTATGTGTTTTCTTTCCAGTTTATGGGAAAAGAAACATTGAATAAACAGGTTGAAGTGACTGATGAAAACACTCCTATAGATTTGGGAGAATTACCAATGAACGATTCCTCGAAGATGTTGGACGAAGTGAGTGTGACTGCACAAAAACCGCTGGTGAGCATGGATATTGATAAAATAACTTATAGCGTAAAAGATGATCCGGAAGCAAAGACATCCAATGTGCTAGACTTACTGCGCAAAGTGCCGTTGGTAACAGTCGATGCTGAAGATCAAATTCAATTGAAAGGTTCGTCAAGTTTTAAAATTTACCTGAATGGCAAGCCTTCAAACATGATTACAAACAATCCGTCACAAGTGTTAAAAGCTATGCCTGCCAACAGTATAAAAGATATTGAGGTGATTACTGATCCCGGAGCAAAATATGATGCTGAAGGTGTGGGCGGAATCATCAATATTATTACCGATAAACGTGTTGATGATGGATATACTGGGTCTGTCGGCGCTGATGCTGGATCGTATGGAAGCTATGGCGGAAATGCTTATCTGACAATGAAATATGGTAAGTTTGGTTTTACAGGAAACGGGGGATATTATAACGGTCGTCGTCCCGAAGCAGGAACTTCTTATGAGCGTGAAGACTTTTCTCCCAATCCGGTTAACATGCTGACTCAGAACGGAAGAAGTAAATCAAAGTACGAAGGAATGTATTTGAGTGGGGGAATCAGTTATGAACCAGATACCTTAAATCTTTTCAATGCATCTATTTCCAGACACGTAGGGAACTCAAATTCCGACTCTCATCAAGATGTTTTATCATCCGGAGCGCGCGGATATAGTTACAATTCAAGTTCAGCATCAAATAGTGAGTACGGTGGGATGGAGCTGTCGGCCGACTATCAACGCAATTTTAGTAAGAAAGGCGAGATGTTAACTGTATCTTATCGATTTAACAGAAATCCGAATAACAGCAGTTTCGAAAATTATTTTACTGATGTAACAGGCACTTATTTTTATCCCGACGGTTATCGACAAAAGTCTCTCAATAAGGCAGGAGGCAACGAACATACCGGACAGATTGATTATGTGAATCCGCTTTCAAAGAAGCATACAATCGAATTAGGTACGAAATATATCTTTAGGAACAATGGGAGCCGTAGCGAAAACACTTATTATGATGTGGATAACAATGTTTGGAAAGAGGATTTGATTCGCAAAAATGATCTCGACCATGATCAAAATATTGCCTCTGGTTATGCTTCATATAACTTTAAACAAGGGAAAATGGGCTTCAGAGCTGGTTTGCGTGGTGAATATACGGATCAGAAAATTCATTTCATCAATGCAAATGATACTACGGTAAATACATCGTTTTTTGATTTGGTGCCTTCATTTGCAGTGACTTATCAAATAGGAATGACTCAGAATCTTCGCTTTGGGTACAATATGCGCATTTCACGCCCTGGTATCTGGTACTTGAATCCGTTTGTGAATAATTTAGACCCAAATAACATTTCATACGGTAATCCAAATTTGGATGCTACACAATCACATAGTCTGAATTTAAACTATGGTTTGTTCTCACAGAAATTCAACTTTAATACTACTCTTAATTACGACTTCTCAAGGAATGCAATTTCTTCATATAGCTTTGTAAAAGATGGAGTTACAAACAATACTTATGCTAATATTGGAAAGAACCATAACATTGGTTTAAACATTTATGCAAGCTGGTCGCCTGTCGATTTTTTACGTGCTAACTTGAATTCTTCTATTGCATATACTGATATTCAAAGTACAACCAACGCCAATTTGAGGAATAATGGTTTTTCCGGAATGGCTTTTGGGGGCATGACTTTTACATTACCAAAAGACATGCGAATTGTTACTAATGGAGGACTTTTTATGAACAGAGTGCAATTGCAAACCACACAATCACGAGTCTATTTCTATTCTTTTAGTGTCATGAAAAGCTTTCTCGATAAGAAATTGGATGTCAACTTATCTATTCAAAATCCATTTAATGAGAATCTTGTATTTAAATCAACAACAAAAGGAGATGGTTTCATGCAAAAAAGTACTAACTATTTCCCAATGCGTGAACTTCGCTTGAGCATGACTTATCGATTTGGAGATTTGAAATCTTCTATCAAGAAAGTACAGAGAAGCATCACTAACGATGATGTGCTTTCCGGAGAAAGTAATCAACAAACAGGTGATGTTCCTACTGGAAACTAGATGAAATATCTTTATCAAAAGAAAATCGTATCTTTGGAGTATCAAAATTCTAAGGATACGATTTTTGTATGATGCGCATTGATATTTTAACTGTTTTACCCGAAATGATAGAAGGGGCTTTGACTACTTCTATTCTTAAAAGGGCACAGAATAAGGGACTTGTGGAGTTCGGATTACACAATCTGAGAGATTATTCATTGGATAAAAGACACCATAGGGTGGACGATTATCCTTTTGGAGGTGAAGCGGGTATGGTTATGCAGATCGAACCAATTGACAGGGCTATCTCTTTTCTGAAGTCGCAACGTGATTATGATGAAGTAATTTTCACTACTCCCGATGGTGAACAGTTTACTCAAACTACTGCAAATCAGTTGTCTTTGATGCAAAACATTATTATTTTATGTGGTCATTACAAAGGAATCGATTATCGTATTCGGGAACACCTTATTACACGTGAATTATCAATCGGTGACTTTGTGCTGACGGGTGGAGAATTAGTTGCTGCAATGATTGCTGATGCAGTGGTGAGAGTAATTCCTGGCGCAATCGGCGATGAACAATCGGCACTCTCAGACTCTTTTCAGGATAACCTTCTGGCTCCACCGGTTTATACTCGACCTGCGGAATACAACGGATGGCGAGTACCGGATGTACTTCTTTCGGGACATGAAAAAAAGATCGCTGAATGGCGCCTGGAACAATCTTTGGAACGGACAAAGCGACTGCGCCCTGATCTTCTCAAAGAAAAATAACTAATTAATGGAGTCTTGATTGAGGTAATTAGACCAAACTTTGATATATTTGCACTCTATTTAGAAACACTTTAATTTAAGAGTAAATGCAAAGAGACAAACAGATTTTTGATATTATAGATAGAGAAAAGCAACGTCAGCTAAAGGGCATTGAACTCATTGCTTCTGAAAACTTTGTAAGTGATCAGGTACTTGAAGCTATGGGATCGGTGTTGACCAACAAATATGCCGAAGGTTATCCTGGCAAACGATATTATGGTGGTTGTGAAATAGTTGACTTGAGCGAACAATTGGCAATAGACCGTTTGAAAAAACTCTTCAATGCTGAATGGGTAAATGTACAACCTCACTCAGGTGCACAAGCAAATGCTGCTGTTTTTCTTGCATGTCTACAAGCAGGTGACAAGTTCTTAGGATTGAATCTTTCTCATGGTGGTCACCTTTCTCATGGTTCACCAGTTAATTTCTCAGGGTTGATGTTTCATGCATTGGAATACAACGTTAAAGAAGATGACCAACGAGTAGATTATGATCAATTAGAGGAGGTGGCTCGTGCTGAACGTCCAAAACTTATAATCGCAGGTGCATCGGCTTATTCAAGAGAATGGGATTATGCTCGAATCCGTAAAGTGGCTGATGAAATCGGTGCTATATTTATGGTTGATATGGCTCATCCCGCGGGATTGATTGCTGCTGGATTACTTGAGAATCCACTCAAACATGCGCATATTGTGACTTCTACAACACACAAAACTCTTCGTGGACCTCGTGGAGGTGTGATTTTGGTTGGCAAAGATTTCCCGAACCCTTGGGGCAGAAAAACTCCTAAAGGTGAAGTTAAAATGATGTCGGCATTACTTGATAGCGCTGTTTTCCCAGGAATGCAAGGCGGACCGCTTGAACATGTGATCGCTTCAAAAGCAGTTGCTTTTGGTGAGGCATTAGACGAATCATTTGTCGTTTATCAAAAACAGGTGAAAAAGAATGCGACTGTAATGGCACAAGCTTTTATTGATAAAGGATATAAAGTGGTGTCGGACGGAACGGACAATCATTGTATTTTAGTTGACCTGCGACTTAAATTTCCCAATCTGACAGGTAAGGTTGCAGAGAAAGCTCTTGTCGAAGCGGATATCACAACAAATAAGAATATGGTTCCTTTTGATAGTCGCAGTCCTTTCCAAACCTCAGGTTTACGATTCGGTACTCCAGCTATCACAACAAGAGGTGCTAAAGAAGACTTTATGGATGAAATCGTGGAGATGATCGATACTGTTCTTTCAAATCCTGAAAATGGACAAACTATTGCTTCTGTTCGTGAGAAAGTAAATGCAACAATGATGAAATATCCATTGTTTGCTTGGTAATAAATCCTTTTCTGATTGTCATCAGAATCCTTATAGTGGGGAATCGCTTTTAAAGTGATTCCTCATTTTTTTTGAATATATTTGCATGTTCTCATTAATAATATTGAATGATAGATATTCTACAAACTGACATAAAGTTTATTCCCGGTGTTGGGCCTAAACGAGCTGAAGTCCTGAACAAAGAAATCGATGTGTTTACTTTGGGCGATCTATTACGTTGGTACCCATATCGTTATGTTGATAGAAGCCGAATGTATTATATTCATGAGATTGATGGTTCGATGCCTTATGTTCAGTTGAAAGGTAGAATCACTGCTTTTGAATCATTTGGTGAAGGTAGGAAAAAACGATTAGTTGCCCATTTTACTGACGGAACGGGATTCGTAGATTTGGTATGGTTTCAGGGTGTTAAATTCTTTGAGAATAAATATATAATTAATCAGGAATACATTGTTTTTGGTAAGCCAAATCTATTCAACAACAAATGGAATATTTCTCATCCTGAAATTGATTCATATTTGAACGAAAGTGACCGTCCTGAGGGATTTATGGCTATGTACAATACTACAGATGGGATGAAAAGACATAGTCTTAACTCTAAGGCTATGAAGAAAATCATCGAAAGCGCGTTTGGTATGTTGAATAATCGATTGCCTGAATCCCTATCTGTAGATGTAATAAAGACAGCTCATGTGATTCCTTTGCAGGATGCAATCGAGAACATTCATTTTCCAAAATCACCCATTCAATTACGGGATGCGGAAACAAGGTTGAAGTTCGAAGAGTTGTTTTATATACAACTGAATATTGTCAGATATACATCTGACAGAAAAACTAAACTTAATGGGTTTATATTCAAGAAAGTAGGCAAGAATTTGAATACTTTTTATAAAGAATATATTCCCTTTGAATTGACAAATGCACAAAAACGCGTGATTAAAGAAATTCGCAAAGATACTGCTTCCGGAAAGCAAATGAATCGATTGTTGCAAGGGGATGTTGGAAGTGGAAAGACGTTGGTTTCACTCATGTGCATGCTAATTGCTATCGACAATAATTTTCAGACTTGCCTAATGGCACCTACAGAGATTTTGGCTTCTCAACATTTTGAGACTTTCAAAAAGATGCTTTCTGGAATGAAAATAGAAGTCGCGCTGTTGACAGGTTCCACCAAAAAGAAGAACCGCGAAATAATTCATGAAGGATTGCGATCGGGTGATATTCAAATCCTTATTGGAACACACGCTTTAATTGAAGACACAGTCCAATTTAATAATCTTGGTTTTGTGGTAATTGACGAACAGCACCGATTTGGAGTTGCACAACGTGCGAAACTCTGGACAAAAAACGATCACCCTCCTCATGTATTAGTGATGACTGCAACTCCCATTCCACGCACATTAGCAATGACCGTTTATGGTGATCTGGATGTATCAGTGATAGATGAACTCCCTCCCGGAAGGAAACCCGTGAAAACATTGCATAGGTTTGATAAGAAAAGAGGTCCTTTGCATACTTTCATTCGAGAACAGATCAATTCCGGAAGGCAGGTTTATGTAGTATTTCCGTTGATAGAAGAGAGTGAAAAAATTGATCTCCGCAGTTTAGAAGAGGGGTATGTTCATATCAAAGAGGCTTTTCCCGAATTTAAAGTTTCAAAGATGCACGGTCGAATGAAACCTGCTGAAAAAGACGAGATTATGCACCAGTTTGTTGCAAATGAAACACAGATTATGGTTTCCACAACGGTAATTGAAGTAGGTGTGAATGTTCCAAACGCTTCTGTAATGGTTGTTGAAAGTGCACAACGATTTGGATTGTCTCAATTGCATCAATTGAGGGGAAGGGTAGGTCGTGGTGCTGAGCAATCGTATTGTGTTTTGATTACTCCTTACGAATTGTCAGCGGTGACGCGCAGACGAATGGAGATCATGACCGAAAGTAACGACGGGTTTGAGATTGCAGAAGCCGACCTCAAGTTGCGTGGTCCAGGAGATTTAGAAGGGACTCAACAAAGCGGTATACCTTTTGATTTGCATATCGCCGATTTTGTTCGTGACAATGATATCTTAATCAAAGCAAGAGAAGTAGCCGAACAAATAATTGACAAAGATCCTCAGTTGCAAGAACCGGAACATATCGTGCTAAAACATCAGCTGAGCCGTTTGAATGGTAACAGATTTGATTGGGGCAGAATAAGTTAAAAGAGATTCAGACTACACACAAAGAGCCGCAGCTCCCAAGATTCCAATATTCTGTAATTCCGATTTAAGTATCTTAAGTTTCTTGATAGAATTTGGAAATGGGAATTCAACAAGAGAATCGTACATTTTATCTTTAAACAAGTGAAAAGAATTCGAAATTGCACCACCAAAAATGATGGCTTGTGGATCAACCGATAGAACAATCATTTTCACTAAAACAGCAATGTGCCTTGCATATTCGTTCATGATATCAACGGCATCATTATCGCCAGTCTCAAATCTCTGCATAATCTCTAAACCGCTGCTATTATATTTTGAAAAGAAGAAGCTTCCACAATATTCTTCCAGAATACCATCTAAATAAGGCATTTCGCCATATTCACCTGAACCACAGTTTGCATCAGAAAGTAATTTCCCCTTTTGAATTATACCCCCACCAACACCTGTCCCTAAAGTAATGCCAACAAAATTCTCAAAATCCTGACCTAAGCCATAAATGCGTTCACCCATTGCAAAACAATTTGCATCATTATTGATAAATACAGGTAAATCCAATTCCTTTTCCAGTAGGGATTTCAAGTGGACTTCATCCCAATTACGGATATTTTGAACGTGATAAACTATTCCTTTTTCACTGTCAACAACGCTTGGAACACCAATTCCAATCGCAGCAGTGTCGACTGATTTTAGTTCATGAATAGCTTCTTTCAATATATTTAGCGTTGTTTCTCCTCCTTTGTCGGCTTCTGTATTTTTTGTAACTTGTTTAATTAAGTGATTTCCAATAACTAATCCTCCTTTGATAGAAGTAGCACCCAAATCTATACCAATAATATTTTTCATTTCCTATAGTTTTAATTATTACAATGATTTATGCTTAGATTACCCACAAATTAAAGCAAAAAAATTGTAATAATGAAATATGATTCTCAAACCAGAAAGGGAGAAGCATTTTGCCCCTCCCTTTACAAGATTTAGTTCATCGATATTCTATATATGGTTATGTCGCGATATGAACGAAACTAAACTCAGATACTATTGCTAAACTAATTTTTGTTCAAGTTTGTTGATTTCTTATTTCGTAAAAGAATAATTGATTCCACCCGAAAGCCAAAATCCCGGTTGAGGAATATTTCCCAAATCAACATACATTTTATTGAAAATGTTGTTCCCATTCACAAACAAGTTCAAGTCGTTCAGTTTATAATTCAATTTTATATCCAACACTGAGAACGGTTTGTACTGTATTTTTTCTCCCGGTTTTGTATTAACATACTGAACATAAGAGCCCTCTCTCTCCTGCCAACGAAAATTCCATGACATTGTCATATTCTCAACAATATTATGTGTTAAACCTGCTGTGAACTTATGCTTCAAGTGGTTGAGCGTATAATTTGAAATCCATTCATCGGCAACTTTATTCTGATTTAAATAAGTGTATCCCAAATCAAAACGACGCAGTGGTTGTTCTCTACCAAGAATCTGTTCCATATCAAGAGTCAGATAAGATTCTACCCCGGATTTATCTATTCGTGTGAGGTTGCGAGATTCCCAAAGCGCATCAGGAGAAGGCTTTAGCCAGTCGATCAGATTGTCGCTTATCATATAAAAAGCAGAAACTGTTGCCCTTAAGAAATGATTTTTTAGTTTTATACCCACTTCAAGAGACTGCGAATTTTCTGTTGTTAAATTGGTGTTGCCGGTATGTGTTTTTGTTGTGTAATATAAATCGGTGAACGTGGGCATTCTGGTTGCTTTATTCCAAGATGCGTAAATGCTCACATTATTATTTGGTCTGTATGAAGCGTTGATGGAGGGATATAAGTTAACTTTATTGACTAATGCAGAATTCTGATTCAGCAAACCTCCTAATGATAATGAAAACTTGTCGACGATAAAATTGTGTTCAAGAAAATAGCTCATGTTAGTACGATTGTCCGATTTTGTATATTTCCCGATTGTATCATTCATCTGTTTTCCAAGCACATTACTCAATATACCCTCATTCCGGAATTCACTTCCGAAACTTGAAATACCCAATTTTGAAGTATATTGAAAAGCCATATTCATACCAAAAACATCGCTTCGGTGATAATTATGATCTGTATACCAAGAAGGAATATCAGGAGTACCCTCGCGGATCAGTTGAAACTCATCAAAGTGTCTGTTCATGTAGAATTGAGGTATAAATTTCAATTTGCCCATGGTTTCCCCCCTAACCGACGCAAAAAATGACTCAGTATCTTCGTACTGATTAGGATAAGCTGCTGTGTAGAAAGTGTTTGCGCCATAATCTTTATCATTGTAACCAAATTGAAAATCGATATTCGCATTATTTACTTCAAATTGACTCTGCCAAAGGAGGTTGACGATTTCATAATCGCTGTTTGCTATATAACCGTCTGAACTTTTATAACCGGTCGATAAACTGTGAACCGACGATTTTGTCTTATATGCGCCTCGGACTTCAGCACCAAATAGTCCATGCATACCACCTTCAAGTTTGGCGTATGCGTTTGATTCTGTATCTTTTTTTGTGATTATGTTAATTCCTCCAGAAAAAGCGCTCGAACCATAAACCAAACAAGATGGTCCTTGTACGATTTCAATGCGTTCAATATCAGAAAGATTGATGGGGATATCAAAACTGTAGTGCCCGGTATGTGGATTGGTAAGGTTAATACCATTTAGAAGAATTGCCGCCTGATCAAATGAGCCACCGCGAAGAGAAACATCCGCTTGTACACCGTGCGGTCCGCGTTGCAGGACATCAACTCCTGCTACATAATTCAATAAATCTTCAATACTTCGAACGGGTGCTTGCTCAATCTCAGCACTTGTAATCACGGTAACCAGCTTTGTCGCCAAATTCATTGGCAAATCCACTGTCGATGCGGTTACCACAACTTCATCCAACTGAGTTAAAGAGATGCTGTCAGATTGAGAATCAATGTTCACTCGTTCTACCGGAATTACTGCTGCTGCATGTGCACTCATTAATGCTACTCCGGATAAAACGCCGATAGTAACACTTTTATGAATACTGTTAAAAACGCTGTAGGTCTTACGTGCAAAGCGTTTGAAGCGAAAAGCTTTTTTGTTGTTAAACGGATTTCTTTTGTTCATATAATTAAATTATTTTAATAAAGATGAGCTGCAAAAATACTACTTTTATGTAAATAAAAAGGAGTTCTTTCCGATATTAGTCGCCACTTTTGCAATCAGAAATATGATTATAATCTATAAAAACGCTATATTTGTGTACATTATCAGTAACAATATATAACAAATGAAAAAGACCATTTTATTATACATTCTTTTGTTTGCAATGTCGTTTGTAGCTGTATCGCAACAAACAAAATATCAAATAGTTACTGATATTCCCTATTACCAAGCACAAGTCACAAATTCAGATTCATATATCAAAGAGAGATGCAAACTAGACATCTATTATCCCGTTGATAAAAAAAACGTTGCTACTGTTGTTTGGTTTCATGGAGGCGGACTCACAGGCGGGAGCAAAGAAATTCCCGAAGCACTTAAAGAGCAAGGTCTGTGTGTTGTTGGAGTCAATTATCGTTTGGCACCAAAAGTAAATGCACCGGCATATATAGAAGATGCGGCCGCTGCAGTGGCATGGGTATTTAAAAATATCGACAAGTATGGAGGCAATCCCTCCTTGGTTTTTGTTTCTGGTCATTCCGCCGGCGGATATCTCACATGCATGGTAGGTCTTGATAAACAATGGCTTGCAAAACATAATATTGATGCTAATCATATAGCTGGTCTTATCTCGCTAAGTGCTCAAACTATTACTCATTTTTCCATCCGAAAGGAACGTGGAATGCCTGATACTCAGGCATTAGTAGACAAGTATGCTCCGCTTTATCACGTGCGTGCCGATGCGCCTTCCCTGCTTTTGATAACTGGCGACAGAGAACTGGAAATGTTAGGTCGCTATGAAGAAAACGCGTATTTGGCCAGGATGATGAAGATTGTTGGGCATAAAGAAACAAAACTTTTGGAACTCCAGGGCTATGATCATGGGATGACTTATCCAGCTTTTCCTCTTCTGTTACAAGAAGTGAAAAGAATAACTAATATTAGATCAAAATCTCTTTAATTCTCCAGAATTTATCTCTCGATTATCAATTTGTAGCAATTATTAAAGATAATCGTTCCATTTATAACTAATTATTTGTAATTTTGTTTGGTTATTCAACTTTATAAAGAAATTTAAAACAAAATGGCAAGTACATTAAACGAAGAGGCTTTATGTTATCACTCTCAGGGGAAACCCGGCAAAATCGAAGTTATTCCAACAAAACCATACAGTTCACAACACGATCTATCTCTCGCATACTCACCGGGTGTTGCTGCTCCATGTCTGGAGATTGAGAAAAACCCCAGCAAAGCATACGATTACACAGCAAAAGGAAATTTGGTTGCAGTTATTTCTAACGGAACAGCTGTTTTAGGTTTAGGTAATATCGGCGCATTAGCCGGTAAACCCGTTATGGAAGGTAAGGGTCTGTTGTTCAAAATATTTGCTGGAATAGATGTTTTTGATATCGAGATAAATGAGAAAGATCCGGAAAAATTTATCCAGATAGTAAAAGCAATCGCTCCAACTTTTGGTGGAATCAATTTGGAAGATATTAAAGCTCCCGAATGTTTTGAGATTGAAGAACGATTGAAAGAGGAATTAACTATTCCAATCATGCACGACGATCAGCATGGAACAGCAATTATCTCTTCTGCAGGATTGTTGAATGCTCTTGAACTTGCGGACAAGAAAATTGAAGATATTCGTATTGTTGTAAATGGAGCTGGAGCAGCAGCTAGTTCATGTACCAAGTTGTATATGGCTCTGGGCGCTAAGATAGAGAATATTGTAATGGTCGATTCAAAAGGTGTGATCACTAAAAAGCGCATTGACCTGAACGACCGTAAAAAGCCATTTGCTACCGACCGGGAAATCACTACGTTAGAAGAAGCAATGGTTGGTTCTGATGTATTTCTTGGTTTATCTGTAGCAGGTGTTTTAACTAAGGAAATGGTTAGGTCGATGAATGATAACCCAATCGTTTTTGCATTAGCGAATCCAAATCCGGAAATATCATATGAAGATGCTATGGCCTCTCGAGATGATATCATTTTTGCCACGGGCAGGTCCGACTATCCGAATCAAATTAATAATGTTTTAGGATTCCCATATATATTCAGAGGCGCATTGGACGTAGAAGCTTCATGTATCAATGAAGAAATGAAGATTGCTGCTGTTTATGCGCTTGCCGAACTTACAAAAAAATCTGTGCCCGACGGTGTTAACAAAGCATACAGTGTAAGCAAAATTAAATTTGGCAGAGATTATATTATACCAAAAGCGATTGATCCACGGTTACTTACAACCGTTGCTCCTGCAGTTGCAAAAGCGGCAATTGAGTCGGGTGTAGCACGCAAAAAAATTGAAGACTGGAATGCATATAATATCCGTTTGGATGAAATTATGGGTCTTGATAACAAGATGCTGCGCCAGTTTTTTGATTCCGCTAGAGAGAATCCTAAACGAGTTGTCTTCTCTGATTCTAATCATATCAATATGCTGAAAGCTGCCGAAATGGCACGCTCAGAAGGAATCTGTACTCCCGTTTTACTTGGGAACGAAGAAAAGATTGGTAAGCTGGCGGCTGCAAACAATATCAGTCTGGAGGGAATAGAAATCGTGAATCTTCGTCACGACAGAGAGGATGAACGTCGTTTGCGCTATGCCAAATTACTCACCGAGAAACGTACACGTCAAGGGTTAACTCTTGATGAAGCTGTTGAGAGAATGTTCAACCGAGATTATTTTGGAATGATGATGGTTGAAACTGGTGATGCAGACGCTATGATTACTGGAGTATTTAGCAAATACACTAGTACAATTGAGATCGCTAAAGAGGTCATTGGAATACGCGATGGTTTCAATCATACTGCATCTATGCACATTGTGAATACAAAGAAAGGTATGTTGTTCCTTGCCGATACTCTTTATAATCGTGAACCATCTAAAGATGCGCTGGTTGATATTGCACGACTTGCAAACGCGGCTGTAAAATGGTTCAATTATGATCCGGTTATTGCAATGGTTTCATATTCTAATTTTGGAACTGACACAGATGGAAGCCCGGCGCGTGTACACGAAGTTGTGGACTATCTTCATGCAAACTATCCTGAGATTGTTGTTGACGGAGAAATGCAAGTTAACTATGCTCTAAATCAAGAGTTACGCGACAGAAAATATCCATACACAAATTTAGCTGGGAAAGATGTAAACACATTGATTTTCCCAAATCTAAGTTCTGCAAATGCTGCTTATAAAATGTTACGTGAAACTGGTTCAGGTGAGGTTGTTGGTCCAGTTCAGATGGGATTAAAAAAACCTGTGCATATTCTTGATGTTGAAACCAATGTACGTGATATTGTGAATGTTACCGCAATTGCAGTTGTGGATGCTATTGTTGAAGAACGAATCAGAAAAGAGAATTTAACCCGAATAGAATAGGGGGAGATTCTGCTTAATATAAACTTAAGACCCCGGGGGTATCCTCGGGGCTTCTTTTTAATAACTTCGATGTTGCTCTCACCTTCCCTCTCACTATGGTCTCACTATGCTCTCGCCATTTTCCAAATATATTCCCGCCAAGTTCATACAACATTCACACTGTTTTCAAACCATTTACCCATTTTGCTCCCAGAAAAATACCTTATAAATCTGATGGTATTTTGCTTTTTATTGGTCAGTACATCCTCTTCATTCGTTTTTCGATCACTTTTCTTTTCTGTGATTTTTTCGTCAGTTTATCCAATGTTTTTTCGGGTTCTTTTTCTGGTTGATACTCTGTTGTAAGCATCAGTACTGAAAGTGTGTCTTCATCAATTTTCTTAATTGCAAAGGCAACGACTTGGTTCTCAACAACCTCATTCTTCGCGAGTTTAATTCTATAATCGTTTGTTGGATTATAATCGAATATGATATCATCATGGCCCATATTAAAGACTCTTATCTTTTTTACTTTTAAATTTGTTTTGAATAGCGCAATTCCTGCATCATTTGTCACACCACCAACTAACACTTTGTTTTTATCGTTCAGTAATTCAATCAAAACCCCTTTCTCAAAGAAATTGTCTTGATTTATCACGCTAATAGTGAGCGTGTCTTTTTTAGTATTTACCATGCTTTGAGCTTCAGTTTTTGTGCCTGAATAATCTGTGGTATTAATCAAAAGATAATTATCGGCATAAGTGTAAGTTCCTTCACCAACAATATTGCTCAGCAGATTCATACCATCATCCATGTTGAATTTAGCCGTATTTTTTTCGAAAATCAAGTAATTGTCTCCTTCTTTAAAAGTTCCTTCAAAATCTTGTGCGATAGCTATAGATGAAGATAAAATTATGAGTAGGGTAAAGATATTCCTAAGCATGATGTGAAAATTTAAGTGCATTTATTTCTGCAAATTTACAATAAAAATCTGTTAAAAACACATTTTGATTTAATTTACATAATAGATATGTCGTCAATGCATTATGTTTAAAAAAGGAACTGCCTTTGTGACAGTCCCCTTCTTTCAGTATAAACAAGTAAACATTATTTTTATTCGTCATCTTCTTGTTCTTCGTATGCTTTAAGCAATTTATCCTGAACCTCCGCAGGAACAAGTTCATAACTAGCAAATTTCATGGTGAATGAACCGCGACCGCCAGTAATTGAACTGAGTGTAGTGGAGTAGGAAGACATCTCTTTTAATGGAACTCGTGCCTTAAGATTTTCAATCCCCCTTTCACTTTCCATACCCATAATCATACCTCGTCTACCTTGCAAATCGCTCATCACATCACCTAAGTATTCTGATGGTACAGAAACGGTTACGTCATAAATAGGCTCAAGAATTTTAGGACCTGCGTTTTTGAAAGCAGTACTGAATGCATTACGTCCTGCAAGCATAAAAGAGATTTCGTTGGAGTCAACAGGGTGCATTTTACCATCGTAAATAATAACACGAACATCTCGGGCATAAGAACCTGTTAATGGTCCTTGTTCCAGACGAGCCATGATACCTTTAAGAATGGCTGGCAAGAAACGTGTATCAATTGCACCGCCAACAATACTGTTGACAAATACTAGTTTGCCGCCCCAATCCAGGTCAATAGTTTGGGTATCACGATTTTGAATCTTGAATTCCTGACCGTTGAATCGGTATATATCTTTTGTAGGTTCGCCTTCAAAATAGGGCTCAACAATAAGATGAACTTCGCCAAACTGACCAGCACCACCCGATTGTTTTTTGTGACGATAGTCGGCTCTAGATGCTTTTGTTATGGTTTCGCGATATGGAATTTTTGGTTCAATATAATCAATCTCAACCTTATCATTGTTTTCTAATCTCCATTTCAAAGTACGTAAGTGAAATTCTCCTTGTCCGGAAACTATTGTTTGTTTTAGTTCTTTTGAAACTTCAATAACCCAAGTTGGGTCTTCTTCTTTCATTCGAGTAAGAACCTCACTTAATTTTTCCGCGTTCGATTCTACTTTAGCTTTTATAGCTCTTCTATATCTAGGGTCAGGAAACTTAATGAAATTGAAGATGTGCTCTGAATCCTTGTCGTTGAGTGTGTTACCTGTACGAACATCTTTCAGTTTTACTGCAGCTCCAATACTTCCTGCCGGAAGTTCCGTTGCTTTATTGCGTAATTGTCCGGCAACTGTGTATATTTGTTGCAAACGTTCTTTAGAACTACGATTTGAGTTTATTAAATCGGTACCCTCTTTCACAATTCCCGACATTACCTTAAAGTAAGAAACCTCTCCGATATGTGGTTCAACGGTTGTTTTAAAGAAAAACAGACTGGTGGATGCATTTGAATCGGGTTTAACTTCCACATCTTTATCATCTTTTGGAGCCGGAATTTGATCTGGCGAAGGTGCAACCATACTCAAGAAATTCATGATACGGTGCACGGCAAGATTCTTTTCTGCTGAAGCGCAAAATACCGGGAAGATGCTTCTTTCCAACATTCCTTTTTGAATTCCGTCACGCATTTCTTCTTCAGAAAGTGTGCCCTGCTCAAAGTATTTTTCCATCAAAGTCTCATCATTTTCTGCCGAAGCTTCTAAGAGTGCTTTGTAATATTCATCGGCACGTTCTTTTTCACTTTCAGGAATGTCGAGTATTTCAGGAGTTGCATCACCAGATTTATATCGATACATCTTCTGTTTCAGTACATCTACTATCGCTTCAAACGATTCTCCCTTTCCAACAGCATATTGAATAGGAATTACTTTGTTACCATATCTTTCTTTCAGACTTGAAAGTGTGTTTTCATAGTCAGCTTTTTCATGATCTATTTGGTTAATAAGAAAGACAACAGGCTTCTTTAATTGTTCAGTATATCTGAATTGGTTAATCGTTCCAACTTCAACGCCACTAGTTGCATCAATCAACATCAATGCCATATCAGTAACATTAAGTGCAGTGATAACACTTCCAACAAAGTCATCAGCACCCGGACAATCGATGAAATTCATCATCTTATCTTTCCATTCATAGGAAAATACTGTAGAGAATACAGAGTAACCATACTCTTTTTCAACTGGAAAGTAATCGGTTACGGTATTTCCAGCTTTCACGCTACCACGTCGTTTTATAAGACCACTCTCGAAAAGCATTGCTTCTGCGAGCGTGGTCTTACCAGATCCTGAATTGCCTACAATAGCAATGTTTTTGATTTCATTTGTTTTATACACTTTCATGATTAGAACTTTTAAATTATTTGGATATTATAAAATAAAATGCTCTGTTTAGTACCCTTAAAAGAAGAATATTAAACAGAACTATCAAAAATAGCGTCGCAATATAACCAAAATGAATGAAAGTAAACCTGTTAATTGTTATGTTTGTAAATTATGTTTTACAACATGATTTCGGATATGTTAACCTTGTATTTGAACATTTTGGTTAAGTTTTTGTTTTTATTTGATATAATATTTATGGTACATTTTATATCTACACATTCTACTAAATACTGTTTGGTGTTCAGCATAAGGAACTTATGGAGTATTAAACAATTCTATTTATCAGGTTTAGATCCTGGATTTATTAACCTTCAACATGATGAACTCATATAGTGTATCTGACTATTATAAATAGAATATTAAACAAACTATTATACATATATTAATTTATGAATCAATATTATAATCAATCAACTGAAGATGTATTAAAACAGTACAATGTCTCGGTTGACGTTGGCCTTTCTTCTGAAGAAGCGGAGAAACGACTGGCAGAATATGGGTTGAACGAACTGGCTCAACAAAAACAAAAGGGGCTTTGGACGATTTTCTTTGAACAGTTTAAAAGCAGTATGGTTGTCATTTTGCTTATTGCTGCCATTATTTCTGCTGTTTTAGGAATCACAAATGGCGAAGGTTTGATTGAAACATTCATTATTCTTGCCATTTTGGTAGTTAATGCAATCATAGGTACTATACAGGAGCGTAAAGCACAATCTTCACTTGAATCGTTAAAAAAGATGAGTGCCCCTCAATCTAAAGTTTTAAGAGACGGAGATGTAGAAGAAATTCCATCTCCCAATGTTGTACCGGGAGATATTATTGTTCTGGATACTGGAGATATCGTACCGGCCGACATGCGACTGATTGAGTCTTCCAACTTAAAGATACAGGAAGCTGCACTTACCGGCGAGTCAGTCCCGGTAGAAAAGCATATTAAAGTGCTTAAAGGTGAGGATATTTCTCTTGGAGACCGAACAAATATGGCCTTTTCTACTTGTATCGTAACTTATGGTCGTGGGAAAGGTGTAATTGTTGGCACAGGAATGGATACTGAGGTTGGAAAGATTGCAGACATGCTGCAAAAGGCTGTCACCACAGAAACGCCTATGAGTAAACGACTTGGACAACTAGGCAAAGTCTTGGGATTTGTTGCGCTAATAATCTGTTCTGTTATTTTTATTGTAGGATTGCTTTACGGGAACAATTGGCTGGAAATGTTGATGATGGCGGTTAGTTTGGCTGTTGCTGCTATTCCCGAAGGTCTTCAGATTGTTGCAACAATCGTACTTTCTATTGGGGTACAGCGGTTGGTAAAAATGAACGCCATTGTACGAACACTCCCTTCTGTAGAAACATTGGGAAGCACAACAGTTATCTGCTCTGATAAAACGGGCACGCTTACCCAGAACAAAATGACAGTAATTGAAGGTTGGACAGGTGGAAATCGAATCGATTTCAGAGATACTCCACTTCCTGAACAAATGTCGGATGACGAAAGATTATTGCTCGAGTCATCGGTGCTTTGTACAGATGCTCATTTGAAGATGTTGTCAGACGGGTCGCATCAAAATGCCGGCGACCCAACCGAGACTGCTATCGTTGATGTTGCTCTGAAGCAGGACATGAACAAGAATGAACTCGAAAAACAATTTCCACGTATGGCAGAAATACCATTCGATTCCGAGCGCAAACGTATGGCTACTGTGAATGAAATGGAGGGTGGTAAACTTCGTGTGAATGTGAAGGGCGGACTGGATGAGGTTTTAAATGTTACAACTCATATCCTAATGCTCGGAAAGATTCGTCCACTTACAGCAGAAGATAAGGTTACAATTCTGGAAAACAATGAAAGGATGGCCAAATCAGCATTACGTGTTCTTTCAGTAGCATATAAAGATATAGATACCTTACCGGAGAAGGTGGATGTAGATGCCATAGAGAATAATTTGGTTTTCGTTGGGTTGTTAGGGCTGATTGATCCCGCTCGTCCTGAAGTTATAGATGCGGTTGCAAAGTGCAGAACGGCGGGTATTCATCCAGTTATGATTACGGGTGATCACAAAGTTACGGCTGTTGCTATTGCTGATGAGATAGGTATTTATAATGAAAAAGACAAAGCAATAACAGGTACTGTTCTTGAAGAGATGCCTGATGACGAACTTTATCGTGATGTGTCAGATTATTCAGTATATGCACGTGTGGCTCCAGAACATAAAGTCAGAATAGTGAAAGCATGGCAATCACATGGAGATATTGTTGCCATGACTGGTGATGGAGTGAACGATGCTCCTGCCTTAAAGCAAGCAGATATTGGTGTTGCAATGGGAATCGTTGGAACAGAAGTCGCAAAAGATGCATCGGATGTAGTTTTAACTGACGATAATTTTGCTACTATTGTTACAGCTGTTGAAGAAGGACGTCGAATTTATGACAATATCCTTAAAGTAATTCAGTTTTTGCTTTCCGCAAATGTTGGTGAGGTTGTTTTAATCTTGATTGCTTCATTATTCAATTTGGGGAATCCGCTAACGCCAATCATGATACTTTGGGTGAATCTGGTAACAGATAGTTTGCCCGCACTTGCTTTTAGCATGGAGCCGGCAGAAAAAGATATCATGACCCGTCAACCTCGAGACCCTAAGAAAGGCTTCTTCTCTAAAGGAATGATTTGGCGAATCTGTTATCAGGGAATCGTTATTGGTTTGATTTCGTTAGTTGCTTATCTGATTGGTCTCAATGAAGGCGATCCCAAGTTAGGTCAGACTATGGCGTTTGCAGTATTGGCGTTTGCTGAACTTGTTCACGTACGCAACTTGCACTCCAATAAACGCTCTTCATTTATAACCAGTCCATTTAGCAATAAACCGCTGCTTTATTCCATACTTATTTCTGCTGCTTTAATGTTGGCTGTGTTGATAGTACCGCCAATGAGATACGCATTCGATTTGGTAGAATTAGATAGAATTCATTGGTTGTACGTTATCGGATTATCATTTGTACCAATTGTAGTTGTTGAAATAATGAAGTTATTCCGTATTAATAGTACCAAAGATGAATACTAATAATTATTCTCTTAAGTTTTATATTGAGGTGAGCAAAAGCTCACCTCTTTTTTTTCTATATAGAATCAAGTCACAATATATTTAATTATATTTGTCACTCAAAGCTCCCTTTCATAAATCTATTATTAATTAAATACTATGTTTTCATTAAATTATAAGTTAATTTCTCTTTTGGCTCTATTAATCTCATTGTCATATTCTTCAGTTTGTTTTTCTCAAGAATATCCCTTCAGAGATCAAAATCTTCCTTTAAAAGAGAGGGTTAATGATCTGATTGAGAGAATGACAATAGAGGAAAAAGTTTCACAACTAATGAACAATACCCCTGGGATTGAAAGACTGGGGATACCTCCTTATAATTGGTGGAACGAAGCGTTGCATGGTGTTGCAAGAGCTGGACGGGCAACAGTTTTTCCACAAGCTATCGGATTAGCCGCCACTTTTGATAGTCAAGCAATTTATGAAACTTTTACAATAATATCGGATGAAGCAAGAGCAAAATATAATGAAGCACAGTCCAGATTGAATTATGATCAATATTTTGGCCTGACTTTCTGGACTCCAAATATCAATATATTTCGTGATCCAAGATGGGGTAGGGGTATGGAAACATATGGCGAAGATCCATATTTAACAGGTGAATTAGCAACAGCTGCCGTAAAAGGCTTGCAAGGTGACGATCCTCATTATTTTAAAACCCATGCTTGTGCTAAACATTTTGCAGTTCATAGTGGACCAGAATGGTCACGACACGAGTTTGATGCTTATGCTTCGTCCAGAGACTTATGGGAAACATATTTACCTGCTTTTGAGAAACTTGTAAAGGATGCAAACGTTCAAGAGGTAATGTGTGCTTATAACAGGCTAGATGGAGAACCATGTTGTGGCAATAAAGCTCTATTAAATGATATTTTGCGAAATGAATGGGGATATAAAGGAATGATAGTTTCTGATTGTGGTGCTATCAGTGATTTTTGGGTAAAAGATCCCAATACTAAACGCCATGAAACTCATTCTGACAAGATGAGTGCTTCTATTGATGCCCTTAGAAGTGGGACAGATTTAGAATGCGGAGGTGACTATAGCTCATTGGTTAATGCATTCAGACAAGGAAAAATATTGGAACAGGAAATAGATGCATCCCTTAAACGTGTATTATTAGGACGATTCAATTTAGGAATGTTTGATGATCAGAAAGAAATTCCTTGGTCCAACATTCCTTATAGTATAGTTGTAAGCCCAACTCACAGACAAAAAGCATTGGAAATGGCCAGAAAAAGCATAGTTCTACTCAAAAATGCAAATAGAATATTGCCATTATCAAAAGAACTTCAAACAATAGCTGTCGTTGGACCTAATGCAAATGATTCTATTATGCAATGGGGTAATTATAATGGAATTCCTAATGCAACTGTCACTCTGTTGCAGGGAATCAAAAATAAGTTACCTAATGCAAAAATCATTTATGATGATGCTTGTGATTATTATAAAGTGCCTGCTAATGGTAACTTTAATGATGTTATTGAAAAAATAAAGGATGCTGATGTGATTGTTTTTGCAGGGGGCATTTCTCCATCTCTTGAAGGGGAAGAAATGCCAGTGGATATTCCTGGTTTTAGAAAAGGTGATCGAACGAGTATTGAATTGCCAAAAGTTCAGCAACTTTTTCTGAAAGAACTGAAAACTTTGAATAAACCAATTGTGTTTGTCCTTAATGCTGGTAGTGCTATTGGTTTAAAAAATGTAGTCAATGATGCGGATGCATTGATTAATGCTTGGTATGGTGGTGAAGAAGGCGGAAATGCTGTTGCTGATGTATTGTTTGGTGACTATAATCCAGGTGGAAAGTTACCAATTACTTATTATACTTCTGATGAACAATTACCTGATTATACCGACTATTCTATGAAAGGTCGTACTTATAGATATTTGAAAGAAAAACCATTATTTCCTTTCGGATATGGTTTAAGTTATAGTGATTTTGAATTAGCAGATATTCATTTATCAGAATCAAACATTCATAAAGGTGATTCTATAGTTGTTAGTATGAATTTGAAGAACATGGGAATATTTGACGGAGATGAAGTAATTCAGGTGTATGTAAAGAATGACTCGGATATTGAAGGTCCTATTAAATCTTTAAGAGCATTCAAGCGCGTACATGTACAAGCAAAATCTTCAAAAGATATCAATATGACTTTATCTAATGATGCTTTTTTGTCTTTCAGTGAATTCACTCATCGAATGGAGGTTATTCCTGGAAACTATACCATTTATATTGGTAATTCATCTTCTGAAAGAGATCTCAATATGTTTTCTATAAGAATTGAATAATAATTTTGTATCATATGAAAAATAGAGTATTTATTGTTCTTCTGTTTTTATCTCTTTTTTCCTGTTCAAAAAAGTATCAATATACTGAGTTTCTAAAAGATCCGATGACAGATTCCGTTTACATGCAAGATTCTGTTCAGGTGATTAAAGCCCGAAATGATACATTGGCCTATTTGAAAGCGTATGAGAAATATTGTTTATCTCAAAAACGAAGTAAAGATATGTTTGACGTGACCGCCCAATTTGGTCCAATGCCTGATTCTTTCAGTCTTGTTAATCCAAAAGGTGAAGATGTTTCTGATATTGAGTTCTTTTCTAAAGATACACTGAAGACCAAAATTGCTTATGAGGTTTTTACAGGAAAGAGAACAGTCATTGAGAAAAGATATTCAATAGATCGATAAATCAAAGATTTACTTTCGCATCAAACAAATTAATTAGAATTGATATTATTGGATAAGGCTTTAAAATAAAAAAGCGAACTCGTATGAGTCCGCTTTTATTGATTTATCTAATTAATGATATTTAATCATTGTTATTCTCATCATTTCTCTTAATTTCAGGTCTTTCCGGACGAGGTAGTAACACTTTACGAGAAAGTTTGAACTTACCGCTACGAGGATCGATTTCTATCAGTTTCACTTGAATTTTGTCACCCTCTTTTATTCCTGCATCCTCAACTTTTTCCAAACGTTTCCAATCTATTTCCGAAATGTGGAGCAATCCATCTTTTCCTGGAATAAATTCGCAGAATGCGCCATAAGGCATGATTGAACGAACAGTAGCTTCATAAACTTCTCCAATTTCAGGAATAGCAACGATACCTTTTATCTTATTCATTGCCAAATCGATGGAAGCCTTATTAGTAGCCGAAATTTCAACACGACCAATATTGTTTACTTCCTCAATTGTAACAATTGCACCTGATTCTTCTTGAATACCTTGAATTATTTTTCCACCCGGTCCAATAACAGCTCCAATAAAATCTTTAGGGATTTCAATCACTTCAATACGCGGAGCATGAGGTTTCAGATCTGCACGAGGTTCAGAAATTGTTTCCATCAACTTACCCATGATATGCTCGCGTCCAACTTTAGCTTGAGCTAATGCTTTTTCGAGGATTTCATATGAAAGTCCGTCCACTTTAATATCCATTTGAGTAGCAGTGATACCATCTTTTGTTCCACACACTTTAAAGTCCATGTCACCTAAGTGATCCTCATCGCCCAAAATATCAGAAAGGACAGCATAATTCTGACCTTTGTTTTCAGATATTAATCCCATAGCAATTCCGGCAACTGGTTTTTTGATGGGTACACCAGCATCCATCAAAGCCAATGTTCCGGCGCAAACTGTAGCCATTGACGAAGAACCGTTTGATTCCAAAATTTCTGAAACCACACGTAAAACATATGGATAACCTGTAGGAATCATCCTTTTTAATGCCATGTGCGCAAGATTACCATGACCAATTTCACGGCGTCCTGTTCCTCGTTGTGGTTTTGCTTCACCAGTTGAGAAAGGAGGGAAGTTATAATGTAAAAGGAAACGCTGAGTACCATGATTAAGAACATCATCAATAATTTTCTCGTCAAGTTTTGTTCCTAGAGTAACAGTAGTGAGTGATTGCGTTTCGCCACGAGTAAAAATAGCTGAACCATGAGGTCCTGGCAGTGGGTTTACTTCGCTCCAGATTGGGCGAATTTCAGTAGTTTTTCTTCCATCAAGACGTTTACCTTCATCAAGGATGCTTCTGCGCATTGCCTCTTTTTCAACATCATGATAATATTTTGAAACGAGTGCAGCTTTTGTGTCACGTTCTTCTTCAGGAAGACTTTCTAGGAATGCTTCTTCTATAGCCGCAAAATTATCCATGCGTTCATGTTTGTTTGGATTCTCGGCAGTAGCTACTGCATAAGCTTTTGCGTAACAATTATCCCAAACCTGTTTGCGCAGTTCTTCATCATTATCTTCATGGTTGTATTCACGTTTTAACGTTTTTCCAACCAATTCAGTCAACTCCATTTGAGCGCGACATTGATTTTTAATTTCTTCGTGTGCAAATTTAATAGCTTCTAGCATCTCAGCTTCAGAAACTTCATTCATTTCACCCTCAACCATCATAATATTGTCGAGCGTTGCACCCACCATGATGTCAATATCAGCTTTTTCCAATTGCTCATATGTAGGATTAATGGTTAATTTGCCATCAATTCTAGCTACCCTAACTTCAGAGATAGGTCCGTTAAAAGGAATATCTGAAACAGCCAAAGCAGCCGAAGCAGCTAAACCAGCAAGTGCATCAGGCATATCTTTTCCATCAGATGAGAACAGAATAACATTTACAAAAACATCTGCATGATAATCGTCTGGGAACAATGGTCTTAGTGCACGGTCGATTAATCTACTTGTAAGAATTTCACTATCAGAAGGTCTGCCTTCACGTTTTTGAAAGCCACCTGGAAAGCGTCCATTAGACGCAAATTTTTCTCTATATTCCACTTGAAGTGGCATAAAATCGGTTCCGGGGGTTGCATTTTTTGCAGCGCATACTGTTGCTAAAAGGACAGTATCACCCATTCTTAGAGTAACTGCTCCATCAGCTTGTTTTGCCAGTTTTCCTGTTTCGAGAGTAATCGTGCGTCCGTCTGACAGCTTGATACTCTTAGCAATTGGATTCATCATAAATTTTTTGATACTTTTTTCTACTGTTTAAAATTGTGCAAATTTAAACAAACTTTTCGGTATAACAGTGTAATGAACAATAAAATATCACTTTACATACTGAAAATAAGTAATCAAAAATTACCAATACCTCATTTTAATTTTTGGTATTTTTTGTATAAGTTTGCACCTTTATATCAACTTATCATTTTTAAATATGAAAAAACATTTTTTCAATTATCTATTTGCTCTTATCCTTGGAGTAGTAATTTTTTCGAGTTGTAAATCCGAAAAAACATTTGAAGTGAAAGGAGAATTCTCCGCAGGAGCAGGTGACACTTTATATTTGGAACATCGAGGACTTGGCGGAGTTGATATAATTGATTCTTTGAAAATAAAGAAAGATGGCACATTTTCTTTTAAAGCTCCAGCACCGGAGAATCCCGAATTTTATCAATTACGTTTAAAAGATCAGTTGGCTGTTTTTGCTATAGATTCTTTAGAAACTTTACAAGTCAAAGCTGATGCTCAGAAACTCACAAATACATTTACTACTGTGAATTCTGTGGTCAATGATCAAATAAAACAAATTGATAATAAAGCAATGACTGTTCGTCAAAACATTTTTGATCTGGCAAAGAAACATGATTTAAAAGAAATTGATGATATTACTTATCTGCAATTGGCAGATTCTTTATTAAATGAATATAAAGGTTTTGCAACAAAATTGATTATAGGAAATCCTTCAGGTGCAGCTGCTTACTATGCGTTGTTTCAAAAAGTAGATGATTACTTGATTTTTGATCCAATGAACAGAAAAGATTATGCCATGTTTGGGGCTGTAGCCACCTCTTGGGATAGATATTATCCAGGAACACCACGTTCCAAGCATTTGTATGATTTCACAATGAACGCATTGAAAACCAGAAGGCAAAGCGAGCGTCAGAAAGAATTTTTTGAAAATGTTCCTGTTGAAACAATCAGTGAAATGCCGGATATCATATTACCGAATTTGAACGGTCAACAAGTTTCCCTTTCTTCTTTAAGAGGAAATGTGGTGTTACTTGATTTTACTGTTTATAATGCCAAATATACGCTGCAACATAACATGAATCTGAATTCGGTTTATACACAATTGGCAAGTCAAGGTTTTCAGATATACCAGATTTCACTTGATTCCGACGATCATGTTTGGAAGAATGTTGCAAATAATCTTCCTTGGGTAACTGTTCGCGATCCTGAATCAGTTTATTCAGACTTATTGACTAGATATAATGTAAGAGATATACCAACAGCATTTATTTTAGATAGAGAAGGTAATTTATTGACACGCATTGAAAACTACGATAATCTTTTAAACGAAGTGAGCAAGTTCTTGTAATGTGAAAAGATTATTGAATAATGAACAATGAAGAACTAGAAAGAGCGTATAAAATTATTGAGAATACTGGTACTAATTTATTTCTTACAGGAAAGGCCGGAACAGGCAAAACTACCTTTTTGAAGAATCTTAAAAAAATGTCACCTAAACGAATGGTGGTGACTGCCCCAACTGGTATCGCTGCAATAAATGCCGGAGGTGTAACTATACATTCGTTTTTCCAATTACCGTTTGCACCATTCATTCCCGGAACAAAATTGAACACTTCTCATTCTAGATTTCGATTCGGTAAGGAGAAACGAAATATCATACGAACCATGGATTTGCTGATTATTGACGAAATTAGTATGGTGCGCGCAGATCTTCTGGACTCCATTGATTCTGTTCTCCGCCGGTATCGCAATAATTCTGCTCCTTTTGGTGGTGTTCAATTGTTAATGATTGGAGATCTACAACAATTGGCACCCGTTGTAAAAGAGGAGGAGAGGCAGATGCTGAGCAGGTACTATGAAACATCCTTCTTTTTCAGTAGCCAGGCTCTAAAAAAAACGAATTATGCAACTATTGAGTTGAAGCATGTTTATCGTCAAACTGATCCTGTTTTTTTGTCGCTATTGAATAAAGTACGTGACAATGAGACTGATGAACAGACTTTGTCGGCTTTAAATAAAAGATATATTCCTGATTTTAACCCAAGCAAAGAAGAGGGTTATATTCGTTTGGTTACACATAATGCACAAGCACTTCAAATTAACGAGTTGGAAATGTCTAAACTCGAAGGACCGATGTATGAGTATAATGCTGAAATAACAGGCAATTACCCTGAATATTCTTTCCCTACAGAAAAAACACTCGTACTCAAAAAAGGAGCTCAAATAATGTTTGTAAAAAATGATCCTTCGGTTGATAAACTTTATTACAACGGAATGATTGGAGAGATAACAGAAATAGATGAACTTGGCTTCTATGTTAAACCACAAGGTGCTGATGAGGAAATTGAAGTGAATCCTGAAGAATGGGAAAATAGTAAGTATGAACTGGACGAAGAATCGAAAGAAATTACTGAAAAAGTGGAGGGCGTTTTCAAACAATATCCTGTTAAAATGGCTTGGGCTATCACTATTCATAAAAGTCAAGGATTGACCTTCGAACATGCAATAATAGATGCACATGCTAGTTTTGCTCATGGTCAGGCATATGTTGCGCTTAGTCGTTGTAAAACATTGGAAGGCATGGTGCTTAGTACTAAATTTTCCCAAAAGGCCATTATCAATAACGAAAGTGTAAATGCTTACACAAATGAACTTGAAAAAAGAGTTCCCGATGATAAAGCATTGGAAGAAATGAATCGGACATACAATTTTCAAGTAGTAAGTGAACTCTTTAATTTCTTGCCAATAAACAAACTTCTAAAAAAAGAAGTGGGTTTGGTGCAAGAGTATTTTTCGCAACAATATCCGCAACAACTTGAATTGTATAAACAATACCTGGAAGAATTTGAAACTAATATTCAACTAGTATCTACTAGGTTTCAAAGACAATTTGAACTACAGATCAATACGTTAGAAGATTTTAAAGTGAATGTCTCATTGCAGGAAAGATTTAAAAAGGGGGCAGCGTACTTTGGAAAAACATTGCAACCGTTTAAACAGTACTTGGATCAGATAAATTTGCCTGCCGATAATAAAGAATTTCATAAGAAATCAAATGAACTATTAAATGAACTTAATACTTTAATTGTTCATAAGATTATGTCATTAGAGTTTGTGGAACAAAATGGATTTGAACTGAATCAGTTTTTACATCAAAGAGCACTTATTTTATTGAAAGAACCGAATTATAATGTCAAAGAAAAGAAAGAGCGACAAAAATTATTTATACCAACAGATATTCTTCATCCCGAACTTTTTGAACAACTTGTAGAATGGCGAAAAGAAAAAGCTAAGGAGTTAGAGGTTCCTGCTTATGTTGTTTTGCAACAAAAAGCAGTATTGGGAATAACTAATCTTTTACCTGATAATAACGAATTACTTTTGGCAATCCCGCATGTGGGAAAGAAAACCATCGATAAATATGGTGAAGAATTGCTGGTAATAGTCTCTCAATATGTTGATGCTTACAATAATAAACGCAGTTAATGTTTTTTTTGATTTACTGAATTCAAAATTTGGAGAATTGATATTTAATTAATATCTTTGCTTTTATATAAGTAGGAGAAAAAGAGTTCCGGTTTCTAAAAAAGGCGCCGGAATTCTTTTTTGTCGCTTTATTATTTTATTAACCAACATTATTAACTTATAAAGTATTAAAATTATGGCAGTTACTTACATGACTGAAGGAGGTCTTCGGAAATTGAGAGAGGAAGTAGCCGAATTAGAATCTATTCAAAGACCAGAGATTTCCAGGCAAATTGCTGAAGCCAGAGATAAGGGAGACCTCTCTGAAAATGCCGAATACGATGCAGCAAAAGAAGCGCAGGGAATGCTAGAAGCCAAGATAGCACAATTAAAGAGTGTTTTATCAACAGCTCGTGTGATTGACGAAGCGATGATTAAAACTGATTCTATACAAATCATGAATAAGGTTACACTTAAGAATCTGAAAACAAATAAGTTGATGACTTATACATTGGTTTCAGAAAACGAGGCAAACCTTAAAATTGGAAAGATTTCAGTAAACACACCCATTGCCCAGGGTTTACTTGGTAAAAAGGTAGGTGAGGTAGCTGAGATAAAAGTACCCTCCGGATTGATTACATTTGAAGTGATAGACATCTCAATTTAATAGGCAAAGATGGCAACAGTTTTCAGTAAAATAATCAAAGGCGAAATTCCATCTTACAAAATAGCGGAAGATGAAAATTATTATGCCTTTTTGGATATCAATCCAATGGTAAAAGGACACACTTTGATAGTACCAAAACAAGAAATTGATTATCTGTTTGATTTGGACAATGAAACATTGGCCGGGATGATGGTGTTTTCAAAGAAAGTGGCTGAGGCCATATACAAAGCCGTACCCTGCAAGCGAGTGGGAGTAATGGTGCTGGGGTTAGAAGTACCTCATGCTCACATCCATTTGATTCCTTTACAAAAAGAAGGAGATGCCAACTTTGCGAATCCAAAACTTAAACTCACTGAGAACGAGTTTATCGAAATTGCCCAAGCTATTAAAAACGAATTATAGAATTAAGAAACAAGATAAAAGCAAACGGCAATCTTCTTTTAAGATTGCCGTTTGCTTTTATTATCATTGTTCTTGAGATTTATATTTTTCGAATGCGGACTCCCCGAACTGCGTGCTGTTCTCCTTTTTCAAGGATTAGGTTTGCGCGGAATCGGGTAGGGAGAATATTGTCTTTTAAATTAGGCAAGTTTATCTCGTTCCACACATTGTTGCCAAAGACCATCAGCTCTTTCTGAGAATATGAGGCATATTGATGAAAATAAGAGTCAGGATTCTGAAAAGCTGTTTCCTGAAGTTTTTTAAATCGATCAAGATACCACTGCCTGAGATTCTTTTCGCTTGCATCAACATATATTGAAAAGTCGAAAAAGTCGGATACGAACAACGTTCTCCTGTTCATTTTCTTCAGCATCACCTGCAACACATTAATTCCTTCAACAATAAGAATATCTGGCTTAATAATGGTCTGCACTTTATCTGGGATAATATCATAATAAAGATGGGAATAAACAGGGGCTTCCATCTGTTCTTTACCTGATTTTACGTTGGCCAGAAAAGAGAGCAACTCCCTGGCATTGTAACTCTCAGGGAAACCTTTTTTGTTAAGGATACCTCGTTTTTCTAATTCTGCATTAGGATATAAAAATCCATCGGTTGTAATTAATTCAACCTTTGGCTTTTCTGGTAACATGGATAGCAGTTTTTGCAAAACACGGGCGGTTGTACTTTTTCCTGCGGCAACACTTCCCGCAATACCAATGATAAAAGGAATACGCCTACTCGTATTTTTAAAGAACTGATCAAGTTCATTGTGCAAATTTGCATAATGAGTAAAATGAATCTGCAATAAACTGATCATTGGAAGATAAACGTCGTTTACTTCTTCAATGTTCAGGGGCTCATTCAATGCTTGTAGCTTGCTGAGATCGATGTCGGATTCTGAAATGGGGAATTGTGGATGTTCTTCTAATACTTTCCATTCATCGCGACTAAAAGCTCTGAAAGGAGAATACGTTGCGTCATATGATTGATAATCCATTTCTAAAGAATTTTATTTTCACAAAGATATAGCTTTTTTAAATCAGAGAAATGATTTAAATAAAAAACCGATAAACAAATCTTGTTTATCGGCTTAATAAGTGGTTGTCTTATGATAGATTATTAAATTGTTTCAAATCCTCGTTTCACAAAATTGTTCAGTTCCTCACCCCTGAGCATGCCGCTTGACAACAGAGCAAGGTCGATAATTTGTTTCAATTTTGTGTTCTCACCGGCATAAGTCGATATAGCCTCTTTTTCTTTACCATCAATATCTGTAACCATTTGCTTAACTAAAGGATGATTTACATTTACTGTCACTTGATACATATCAGGCATTTCGCCATACATTGCCATTCCTTGTTGCATTGCCGACATCTCTTTCATGCGTCGGGTGAATTCATTCTGGGTGATTTGTACCGGTCGTTCCGATTCATTCAAAGCTTTAAACTCAACCGTAAAGGATGTTTTATCCAATTTAGGAATTTGAGACGTAAAGGCTTCGTTTAGAGCTTCTTTCTGAGAGTCAGTAAGCTCGATTGAAGAACTATCCTCTTTTTCAATAATATGATCAATGGTGTCACTGTCGACACGTACAAAACGAGTTTTCTCAAATTTCTGTTCCATCAAACCAATCCAGTGAACATCCAGCGGTCCATCCAAAATCAGCACATCATATCCATTTTGTTTAGCCGATTCAATAGGTGCAAACTGATCCACTTTATTTGATGCATACAAATATATCAATGTGTCATTTTTATCTTTCTGATTGCTCTCTATCAGCGATTTGTACTCGTCAAACGTAAAATATTTATCATCTGTGTTTTTGAACAGACAATATTTTACAGCGCGATCATAGAATTTCTCTTCTGTAAGCATTCCATATTCCACAAAAAGCTTAAGACTATCCCATTTTTCTTCAAATTGTGAACGATCGTTTTTGAATATCTCGTTCAACTTGTCAGATACTTTCTTTGTAATATGATTTGATATTTTCTTTACATTACTGTCGCTCTGAAGATAAGAACGGGATACGTTCAATGGGATATCGGGTGAATCAATAACTCCATGAAGAAAGGTGAGGAATTCGGGAACAATACCTTCCACGGAATCGGTCACAAATACCTGATTGCTATATAGCTGTATCTTGTTGCGCTGCAGGTCGAGGTTGCTTTTTACCCTTGGGAAATATAAAATTCCCGTAAGATGGAATGGATAATCTACATTTAAATGTATCCAAAACATCGGCTCATCCATAGTCATCGGATACAATTGATGATAAAAATTTGTGTAATCTTCGTCTTTTAATCCGACTGGTGCCTTTTTCCATAGGGGCTCTGTGTTGTTGATAACATTGTCTTCTTCTGTATCAACATATTTACCGTCTTTCCATTCTTGCTTTTTACCTGAAACAATAGGCACGGGCAAAAAACGACAATGCTTTTTTAAGATTGATTCAATCTGGTCTTTTTCAAGAAACTCTTTATGTTCATCATCAATGTGCATGATAATGTCAGTACCGCGATCAGCCTTGTCGGTTTCAGTCATTTTATATTCGACCGTTCCATCACTTAACCACTTTACGGCATGTGCATCTTCTTTGTATGACTTGGTGATGATCTCAACCTTTTTTGAAACCATGAAAGTAGAGTAAAATCCAAGTCCGAAATGACCGATAATCGCGTTAGGATCATCTTTGTATTTCTCTATAAAATCGTTTGCCGATGAGAAAGCAATTTGATTAATGTATTTGTCTACTTCCTCGGCTGTCATTCCAATACCTCTATCTGAAACAGTAAGGGTCTTGGCCTTTGGATCAATGGATACCCTGACCGACAAGTCGTCCAATTCGCCTTTAAATTCGCCTTTTGAGGCATACGTTTTAAGCTTTTGAGAAGCATCTACCGCGTTTGAAACTACTTCGCGAAGAAAAATTTCCTGATCACTGTAAAGAAATTTTTTAATAATGGGGAAAATATTTTCTGTAGTTACCCCAATCTGTCCTTCTTTTTGCATATCGTTATTCTGTTTGTTTTTTACTAACATAATAAAAGCAAATAATGTGCCACAAGATAAAACTGACATGCTCTTTTTAACAAAAGAATGGTTTTTTAATATTTTAATTAAATCTCATGTGTTAAAAAACTTGCTCTGGTAAACGAATTCAAACGATTCTGTTTTAACTAAAAAAATAATTAATATCTATTTCGTAATATTTACGTAATAAATTTAGATAAAATAGATATAAACAAAATCGATTGGTTATAGAGTGATTTGTTTAGTTAAAATATGATTTAAAATGCCTGAAAATCAATGTATTAAATGTTTAATAATTTTATTAACACTCTTTATATGTTTTTGAACAAGAATTATTTGATAATTATAAATATATCTTATTATCTTTGTGAGAGACGAGTAAAAATTAGATGATAATTGACTCTTGTCTTTAACACAATAAAATATAAGAATTATGGAAGCAACTAATTCATTCGAAACAAAACTACTAAGTTTACAGGATAACATGATGAATTTTGCGTTAACACTTACTGCCAATAGGGAGGAAGCTAAAGACCTGTTGCAGGAAACAACTCTTAGAGTATTGGATAATAAAGAGAAGTATTATGAAAACGTGAATTTCAAAGGTTGGGTATTCACTATTATGCATAATATTTTTGTTAATAACTATCGCAAAATTGTTAGAAGTCAAACAATCATTGATAAAACAGAAAACTTGTATCATTTGAATTTACCACAGGATTCTGGATTTGACACTCCTGATGGGGCGTATACAATTAAAGAAATAAATACGGCAATAAATAGTTTTTCAAATGAGTATAAGATTCCCTTTTCAATGCATGTCTCTGGATATAAGTACGAAGAAATTGCACAGCATTTGGATTTACCAATTGGAACCGTTAAAAGCAGAATATTTTTTGCGCGTAAGCGTTTGCAGGATTTGCTGAAAGACTTTAGGTACTACAGAGAAAAGTAAATAGATTAAATACAATTAAAGGCCTCTTGATTTCAAGAGGCCTTTTTATTTGCAATGCTGTTATCTAAATTGTTGCTTTTTCAGTCTACTATTGATCATTCTACACGTTTAACTTTGAGCTATTTTACATTTCAAGTACATTTTTTCGCGTGAATAGTTGATTATACGACTGAAATTTTGCGAATCAACGCCTTTTAACATCCTTTCACGTTTAAAATCACCCTCTTACTACCTCTATTCTCTCACCTTCCTCTCACTATGCTCCCACTATGCTCTTAGTGAAGTGTTGAGTCACTTTGTCTTTAATAACGTGAGTAAATGTGAAAATATCGTAAAATAAATACATGAGTTTTCACAATCTTTTATTGATTATCTCACTTCATTACAATTAAATTCTTGGGATTTTTGACTTTCTCCTTGAGTAAAGCTAAATCCAGAACTTCTTTAATATCTGTCACATAATGAAATTCCAAACCTTTAACATACTCTTCTTTAATTTCTTCAATATCCTTTTTGTTCTCCTCGCTTAAAATAACCTCTTTTATACCTGCCCTCTTAGCAGCAAGAATTTTTTCGCGAATGCCACCCACTGGCAACACTTTCCCTCTTAATGTTATCTCACCTGTCATTGCCAGATTGGGTCTCACTTTTTGTTGCGTAAACAAAGATGCAAGGGATGTTACCATCGTAATTCCGGCCGACGGTCCGTCTTTGGGAATGGCGCCTTCAGGAACGTGAATGTGGGTGTTCCAGTTCTCAAATATCTCTGAGTCAATATCAATTTCTTCTGCATGTGAATGAATATATTCCATTGCTAACATGGCAGATTCTTTCATTACATCTCCTAAATTACCGGTTAATGTCAGTTTGGACCCCTTTCCTTTGCTAAGTGAACCCTCAACAAATAGAATTTCACCACCGACGGCAGTCCAGGCCAATCCTGTAACCACTCCGGCGTATTCATTGCCTTGGTACATATCTTTATTATATTCCTCGGGACCTAGATATTCTTTCAAATTAACGGGTTCAAGATTTTTTGGATAGCTTTCTTCTGAAGCAATGTGGCGAGCGATTTTACGCATGACTTTTGCTATTTTCTTATCCAATTCGCGCACTCCCGATTCGCGTGTGTAGTCATCAATGATCTTTCTGATGGCTGGTTTGGAGATCTTAAAATCTTTCTTGCTTATACCGTGACTTTCTAACTCTTTCGGAACAAGGTGGCGATAGGCTATCTCAATTTTTTCTTCAGTAATATAACCGCCTACATTAATCAACTCCATCCTGTCGAGTAACGGCTGTGGCACCGTGTTTAGATTGTTTGCTGTGGCAATAAACAGTACCTTCGACAAGTCGTAGTCGATCGACAAATAATTGTCGTGAAACGTATTATTCTGTTCTGGATCCAACACTTCAAGCAAGGCTGAAGAGGGATCGCCCCTGAAATCATTTCCAATTTTGTCTATTTCGTCAAGTACAAATACCGGATTTGAGGTACCTGCTTTCTTTATATTTTCAATAATTCTCCCTGGTATAGCGCCAATATAGGTGCGTCTGTGTCCTCTGATTTCTGCTTCATCGTGCAAGCCGCCTAACGAAATGCGTACATATTTTCTGTTCAATGCCTTGGCAATGGATTTCCCAAGAGAAGTTTTTCCTACTCCGGGAGGGCCATACAGACAAATGATTGGTGCTTTCAAATCACCTTTTAATTTTAATACTGCCAAATGCTCAATGATACGCTCTTTCACTTTTTCCATTCCAAAATGGTCTTTGTCAAGGGTCTTCTGGGCATTATGAAGGTTGAAATTGTCTTTGGTGTACTCATTCCATGGCAGTTCCAGAATGTTTTCGAGATAACCGAATTGTACAGAATAATCTGGCGACTGCGGATTGAGACGCTCCAGCTTTTTGAGCTCTTTCTCAAATGTTTCTGCTACAGCATCATCCCATTTCTTTTTAATTGCTTTTTTGTGGAACTCATTAACCTCAATTTGCTGTGTGTTTCCACCCAGCTCCTCCTGAATTGTGCGGATCTGCTGTTGCAGATAGTATTCTTTTTGTTGTTGATTCAAATCCTCACGTGTCTTCAACTGGATGTTCAACTTGAGTTCCAGCACTTGATTCTCACGGTTTAGAATCATCAACATTCTATAGGCTTGCTCTTTTTCATCATTAATAGATAGCAATTCCTGTTTTTCTCTGCTTTCGATGGGCAGATTTGTTCCGCAATAGCTGAGAAGCATACTTTCAAATGCTTCATCGTTTATTGTACGAAGCAATTCTTTTGGTGGATCTCCCAGCAAATGCAACATTTGAGTTACCGCATCACGGATTGAATCCAATAATGCGTCATATTCTTTATCGTTTTTAGATACCTTTTTGGTCTCTAATGTTTTAAATGTGGCTTTAAAATAGGGCTCTGATTGTTGCATCTCAAACCATTCAAAACGTTTTTTCGCTTGAACAATGAGACTTAAATTATTATCGGCAAGTTCAATTACACGAATAACCTCTGCAATTACTCCTATATTATATATATCTTTTGATGTGGGCTCTTCTATATTTGTGTCTTTTTGGCAGACCAACCCAATATATTGTGGTGTTTTACCTAAAGCTTTTACCAGTTTCAACGATTTATCTCTGCCAACAGAGATGGGCAGACTGCTTCCCGGAAAAACAATGGTATTTCGTAATGGCAAAATGGGAATTAAATCGGGTAATTGCTCTTCGTTTAAATCTTGATGACCTTCAGTCACATTATTAGCTATGAATGAAATTACACTCTGATCGCTATCATCATTGGATATATTGAGTCTCTTAAACATATAATTTAATTGTTTATTCAACAAAGATAGCATAATCCTTAAAATTTGCTATTTTTGTCGCTGTTTATATTGAATGGTTCCAAAATTCGTGCCAGAATTTAAGATTAATAATTAATGTGATGCCAAATCCATATTTTGCATTTAAACAATTTGTAGTTTATCACAACCGTTGTGCTATGAAAGTGGGTACGGACGGTGTTTTGCTGGGGGCGTGGGCTGATGTCGCTTTGGCTGAAAGTATATTGGATGTTGGCACTGGGTCGGGATTGATCGCTTTAATGCTTGCTCAAAGAAATCGAGATGCAAGGGTTCTTGCTATTGATACGGATGCAGGTGCTATCGAACAGACTCGCGAGAACTTTACAGGTTCTCCTTTTTCCAACAGGCTGATGGTAAGTCATATTTCTTTTCAAAAGCTTGCTGACAGACCGCAAGACAGGTTTAATCATATAGTGTCAAATCCTCCATATTTTGTTGATTCGTTGAAATCACCCAACACTTCTCGTTCTTTAGCTCGCCATGCTGATTCTCTATCTTTGCATAACCTTATTCAATTGAGCAGAGGTTTGGTTTCTGATGATGGGAAACTTTCGCTGATCTTGCCTTATAACCAAAAGACAGATGCTGAGCAAATAGCTCTTGATTGTGGTTGGCATATTTCTAAATCACTTTCGGTTTTTCCTCTTCCGGATTCAAATCCAAAACGTGTTTTATTGGAATTTTCTGCAAATAACGTATCTGAAGTACTTGATCAACATTTGACCATCGAACTTGCCAGACATCAATATTCTTCTGAATTCAAATCGTTAGTCAAGGATTTCTATTTACATTTATGAAACCTCCATGTTGTATTTAACACTCAAGCGCATGAAAATATAGAGTTGCGCTGATTAAACATTGCCGGGATTTATTTTGTTTTGTTTTATTGCCTTTACAGGCTCTCACAAAACTTTATATTCAGGCAGTATGGAGACAGTATCATTTGAACAAGTAGTCAGCCGCGGTTGCGGTCTAGACGTACACAAAGAAACGGTTGTCGCCACCATAGACGGCGAGGGGCTAAAACGTACCACCCTGGAATTTGGAACGTTCACGAGTTCTTTGACAGAATTGAAAGACTGGTTAGTCGAAAACAAGATTACTCACGTAGCAATGGAGAGTACGGGTGTATACTGGAAGCCGGTTTACAACATCCTTGAGCCAACGGGTATAACTGTTTGGATTGTCAATGCCCGGCACGTTAAGAACGTACCGGGGCATAAAACAGACAAAAAAGACAGTCGCTGGATATGTAAACTTCTTCTTGCCGGTTTGCTAAAGCCGAGCTACATTCCTCCACGAGAACAGAGGGAATTACGTGATTTAACTCGTTACCGAAAGAAGTTGATCCAGGATGTGGCATCCAACAAAAACCGAATCATTCGTATTTTGGAAGATTGTAATGTGAAACTCTCGAGTGTATTAAGCGATACCTCAGGTATTACAGCCACAAAATTGATTAACAAACTCTGTGATGGTAAAAAGGTAACTCCCGAGGATATAGATGAGGTATATCACAAAAAAATCAGAGCGACCAAAGAAGAGATTTGGGAAGCTTGTAATGGTAATATTACTGACCACCACATCTACCTGATGGGTGCAATCCGCTCAAACAACCGGCATATTGAATCTTCAATTGAAGAGCTTAATCAAAAGATAAGGCAAATTCTTTCGCCTTACGAAAACGTAATGGAACTCCTTCGTGAGATTCCGGGATTAAGTCATAAAACCGCTGACGATCTTATCGCTGAAATCGGGCTGGATATGGAGGTTTTTCCAAGCGAAAAGCATTTGGCAAGCTGGGTAGGTGTATCGCCTGGTAATAATGAGAGCGCGGGTAAAAAAAAAGCGGCAGAACAACCCACGGTAACAAGCAGGCAAAAACAACACTAGTAGAAGCCGCATGGGCTGCATCGCGTACAAAGAACACGTTTTATCTTACCCGTTATCATCGTTTAGCCGCTAGGCGTGGTAAAAAAAGAGCTATAATTGCTATTGCTCATTCCATTCTCAAATCGGTGTATTTTGTCTTAAAATACAATGTACCGTACCATGAGCTGGGAGCGGATTATTTAAACTCCCAAATAGAGAAAAGGCGGAAAAAGTATTTAAAGGGCGAATTAGAAAAGATGGGATATGCAGTTCAACTGGAGCCTTCTAAGCCTTTGAGTCCTACAGCTGTATAATGAGTAAAATCCAACATAACGGGGAACAAAAACAAAAGGTCGATGTTTACTGACGCACGGGATCTATAAGATGCCTAAGTCGATTATGAAACTGATATCAACAGATAAGTACCCCAGACTGTTGCCACGAGCACGCGTATGAAATTTTAATTCTCTTATCTGTTTTGTTTTCTCGTCTAACCGGTGCATTTGTCCTTAAGATGAATGCTATCTTTTATTTTGTCATAGTTGAGTGTTGTAATTAATAACAAAATATTAATTAATTGAATATTAAATAATTATGCATTATCAAATTTACGTATGAAAACAATGTCTTTGAGCGATTCCTTTTTATTGCTTTTATACTGGACTTATTGTTTCATTTCCGGATAATTATCCTGCTGCTCTTGATTCATTGACGGATAGTTGCCTCTGAATTCCCGTTTCATTACCGGATAGTTATGTTGCTTTATACCTTTTTATGCAAGCCGTAATTAAATTGAATCAAGTATTATTACACGATTAATATATAATTTATTTAATGAACGGTTATTAGTACATTTATGAAAAAACATTATCTTTGTAACTCTATAAAATTTAAATATATGAAGAAGAATATTACGCTTATTTTATTATTTCTAACAACATTCATCAGTATTTATGCTGTTGATACTGTAAAAGTAAAACAAACGCAAATACCCATTCTTATTGACAGGGCCGATAATGTGTTGTTCTACATCCGAATTGATGCTCAACAGACAAAACAATTGAATGAAGTAACTCTTCAATTTGGAAAAGATGTCAATCTCTCTGAAATTAAGGCCATTAAATTGTATTATGGTGGAACTGAAGCTACTCAGCGTGCAGGCCAAACTTATTATGCACCAGTTCAGTATATTCCAAGCAATTCTCCTGGTAAAACAAGGTTTGCTAATCCATCTTATTCTATTAAAGTTGCAGAGAAGTTATCACCTAAAAATAGAGTAGTGTTTACTTCTAAATATAATCTGTTTCCCGAAATCAATTATTTCTGGATTAGTCTTGAAATGAAGCCAAACGCATCTCTCCTTTCTAAAATAAAAGTGGATCTGACTTCTGTAAAACTTGATTCCAAACAAGCTCCATTGGCTTTCGCTGATGATTCTGAAGTTCATAGAATGGGTTATGGAGTTCGCCAAGCGGGTGACGATGGTTCTGCTGCTTATCGAATTCCTGGATTAGTAACATCTAATAAGGGAACTTTATTGGGCGTTTATGATATTCGTTATAATAGTAGCGTCGACTTACAAGAATATGTTGAGATAGGTATCAGTCGAAGTACAGATAAAGGTCAGACATGGGAACCAATGCGTGTCGCTATGAGTTTTGGTGAATTTGGCGGTCTACCAAAAACACAAAATGGAGTGGGTGATCCTTCAATTCTAGTTGATGAAAAAACAGGTACAATATGGATTGTTGCTGCGTGGACGCATGGTTTGGGCAATGGACGTGCTTGGGTGAATTCACAACCGGGCATGGATTTGAATCAAACGGCGCAACTTATGTTGGTAAAAAGCGAAGATGATGGTAAAACATGGTCTAAACCTATCAATTTGACAGAACAAGTTAAAGATCCATCGTGGTATTTCTTATTGCAAGGACCGGGCAGAGGAATAACAATGCAAGATGGTACCTTGGTTTTCCCAATTCAGTTTATCGATTCCACACGGACTCCAAATGCTGGAATCATGTATAGTAAAGATAGTGGAAAGACATGGAACCTTCATAATGCTGCCCGTTCTAAAACAACCGAATCGCAAGTAGCAGAAATAGAACTTGGTGTATTGATGTTGAATATGCGCGATGATCGTGGTGGAAGTCGAGCTGTTTCTATTACAAAAGATTTAGGTAGAACATGGACTGAACATCCTTCCAATCGCAGTGTATTACAAGAACCTGTTTGTATGGCTAGTTTGATTAGTGTTAAAGCAGAAGATAATGTACTTGGAAAAGATATTCTGCTGTTCTCCAATCCAAACACAACTCAAGGCCGACATCATATTACTATAAAAGCGAGTATAGATGGTGGTCTCACATTTCCTAATGATTATCAAGTTATGCTTGATGAAGATTATGGATGGGGATATTCTTGTATGACTATGGTTGATAAAGAAACAGTTGGGATTCTATATGAAAGCAGTGTTGCACATATGACTTTCCAGAGAGTTAAATTAACTGATATTATTCGCAAAACAAATTAATATTGATTTTAATCATTATAAAAAGAGAAGCAGACAAGCTTCTCTTTTTTTTGTTTCAAAACTCAAATTGATATATTTATAAAAATATAGTAAATTTGTACTTTATTAAATTTCATTTCCTATGGAGAGTGTAGTAATAAAGGACAAAGAGTTTGAATTGTTTATTAATTCTGAAATTATTGAAGCAAATATAAGACGAATAGCTTCTAAAATGAATGCCGATTTGAAAGATTCAAATCCAATTTTCATTGCAGTACTTAATGGCTCGTTTATGTTTGCCGGTGAACTAATGAAATATATCACTATATCTTGTGAAATAACCTTTGTTCGTTTATCTTCCTACAAAGGTACATCGTCAACGGGAAAAATTCATGAAGTACTTGGCTTAAATGGTGATATAGAAGGGCGCACAGTTGTGATTATCGAAGATATTGTCGATACGGGTAATACGATGAAATCACTCCTAAGTCAATTAAATAAGAATAATCCAAAAGAGATAAGGGTTTCAACATTACTGTTTAAGCCGGAATCATTAATTCAGGATATTGAATTAGATTATGTGGCACTTGAAATACCTGATGATTTTATTGTAGGATATGGGTTGGATTATGAAGGTTACGGAAGAAATCTTAGAAATATTTATAAACTAAAGAATAGTTGATGAATACATAAATATTTGTAATCAGTCCATATAATAACATTCCTTCACGTCTTTTTTTTATGTTTTCATGATCCTTTTGAGCTGATGACTAAAAAAAAGTGTATTTTTGGCAGAATATCAGACATTGGTAGTTATATATAACGAAAATGGAAAAGCTAAACCTATTATAAATAGTGATGCTTGATTAATTTCCAATTAGTTTAAAATAATCATGCTTTTGTAAACTTCTAATTTAAAAATGGCAAAGGGAATGAATTTAATGTCCCATAAATGGATTGACATTGTTTTTGAAGGCAAAAATAAAAGTTATGGCGCTTATCGGTTAAGAGAATCTTCTGGAAAGCGACATTTGTGGGCTTTCTTTATTGTAGTCATTCCCTTTTGTGTACTGTTTATTTTGTTCTATTTTTATTCGTCATATCATAATAAGCAGAGCTTAAAAGAATTAATGACCCAAGTGACAGAATTATCGGCAATTGAACTTGAAGCACCTGACATACCAGAAGATATTTCACAACCAATTATGCCACCACCGATTAATACTATGATAAATCTTGAAAAAATACAAACAGAAGTAACGCAAAAAATACAAACAGATAACTTATCACAAATAGAGGATATTAACATAGAAGTTGCTGAAGGAAATCAAAAAGGGACTAAAGAGATTGTAGCAAATCCAATCCCTCCAAAAGAGAAAGAAGTTAAAGTTGAAGGTGAATTATATATAAAAGTAGATGAGCTTCCACAGTTTCCGGGAGACCAATATTCATTTATTCAATATCTCAATCGGACATTAAAGTATCCGATTTCGGCCGAAAACAAGGGAGTTGAGGGAATTGTTCTATGCAGTTTTATTGTTGAAACCGATGGTAGTATTTCACATGTTGAAGTAGTTGAGGGTGTCGATTCTCTTTTGGATGCAGAAGCTGTTAGGATAATAAAAGATATGCCAAAATGGATTCCCGGAAAAAATAATGGGGTTGCTGTTCGCGTTCAAATATTTATACCAATAGATTTCCGTATAAGATAATGTAATAAATTATAAAACCATAAATAAATTAATATGATTTATAAAGTATCAGAACTTGAGAATTTAATTAATGAAGCAGTAAAATCCATTTCCATGGATGGAACTCCTTCAAACTTATATAATCCGATTCATTATATTCTATCTTTAGGAGGTAAAAGATTAAGGCCATTACTTACGCTAATGTCTGCCAATTTATTCAAAGAAGACGTGTCACCTGCAATGCCCGTTGCATTAGGAGTGGAGATATTTCATAATTTCAGTCTCTTACATGATGATCTTATGGATCGAGCAGACAGACGTCGTGGCAAATTAACAGTACATAAAAAATGGAACGATAATGTTGCTATTTTATCTGGTGATGCCATGCAGATAGTTGCTTATCAGTTTATTGCAAAAGCGCCAAAAGAAGTTTTGTCCAATGTGTTAAACCTTTTCTCAAGTACTGCAATTGAAGTATGTGAAGGTCAACAATACGATATGGATTTCGAAAACAGATTAGATGTCACAGAGGATGAATATATTGAGATGGTCAGACTGAAAACGGCAGTACTTATTGCATGTTCATTAAAACTTGGGGCAATTGTAACGAATTCACCAGAACATGATGCAAATCTTCTGTATGATTTTGGAATAAAAATGGGGTTAGCATATCAGATTAAAGACGATCTGTTGGATGTTTATGGCAACTCTAATGTTTTTGGAAAAAATATTGGTGGCGATATTCTCTGTAATAAGAAAACCTTTTTGTTAATAAATGCATTAGAACGCACAAATCCAGCGCAGAAAGAGCAACTGATAAAATGGATTAATGCTGTCGACTACGATCCAGAACAGAAGATTAACGCAATCAAAAATATCTATGATGAATTGAATTTGAAACAGATATCCGCAAAAGCAATAGAGAAATATTATCTAGAAGGATTAGATTATTTATCTAAGGTTCAGGTTTCTGACGAAAGAAAAAAGAAATTAATAACTATTTCAGAAACGCTTACATATCGAGAGAAATAAGATATGCCTTATCGCAGAATACCAAATACTGATGCAGCACGCATTAAAGCTCTGAAAACAGCAATTGAAAAATGCAGCAATACTGATTTCAGAGAGATGGCTATTTCTGCGAAAACTTTAAGTAATGCAAAAACAGCACTTAGTAAGTTGGAAAGATTGTATGAGCTTTACCAGCAGGCATTTAGCACTCAAGTAAAAGCAAATAAATCCTTTCAGCATAAAGTGAAGAACTGCAGAATGTACTTATCTCATTTTATCCAAGTACTCTATTTTTGCGTTATACGTTCAGAAATCAAATCAGAACAGCTTGGATTATATGGATTACAAGATAGTAATATGCTAGTTCCCGAACTTGCTTCCAACGAACAATTGCTTGAGTGGGGCAAAAGAATTATTGATGGTGAAAACAATAGAACCGTAAAAGGCGCCGTACCTATTTATAATCCATCAATAGCTAAACTTAGTGTTATGTTTTCGATATTCAAAGAAGGTTATCAAGTACAACAACAATATCAAAAAACCACGGCACATTATCTCGAAGAAATTTCAAACTACAGAAATGTAGTTGATAAAGTGATTTATGAAATTTGGGAAGAAGTGGAGCAAGCTAATTTTGATTATCCGACCGAAGAGCGGTTAAAAAATAATATCGAATACGGCATTGTATATTACAAAAGAAAAGGAGAAAATTTCTAATGAAATTGGTAGATACGCACGCGCATTTATATGATGATCAGTTTGTTAATGATATTGAGCGTGTTATAGAACGAGCAAAAGAAGCAGGTATAGAAACCATTTTGTTGCCTAATATAGATGAAGAATCAATCAGTCCACTAAAGCAACTTGTGGATTCACTTCCCGATTTTTTCATTCCAATGATGGGGCTTCATCCAACCAGTGTGACGACTGACTGGGAAAATCAGCTTTCAAATATATATGAAGAATTAAAGAATCGCAATTATATTGCAGTAGGTGAGATTGGTATAGATCTATATTGGGATCAATCATTAAAGAATGAACAGATTAAGGCATTTGAAGCACAATTAGAATGGAGTATAGAAAATAATTTGCCAGTCGCCATTCATTCCCGAAATGCTATTAATGAGTGTGTTGAGTCGATTATTCGAGTTGGGGCATCATCATTAAGAGGCGTATTTCATAGTTTTGGAGGTTCATTAGAAGAATTAGATTCGATATTAGCACTTGAAAACTTTTATGTCGGCATAAATGGTGTTGTGACATACAAAAACTCAGGACTGTCGAAAGTGCTTCCACGATGTCCAAAAGAAAAGATTGTCCTTGAGACCGACTCCCCGTACCTATCTCCTGTACCCTATAGAGGTAAGCGTAATGAGTCGTCCTATCTTTCTATGATAGTCAGCAAGTTGGCCGAGATATATGAAGTGAATGACCAAGATATTGCCGAAATCACTACTAAAAATGCCAATGATCTTTTTGGGATAAGTGATTGGAAAAAATATAAGTGAGGAAGGTTAGAATTTATGTTAAGTTTGATTTGGCTAAGTATTGTTTGAGCGTTTTAGGATATCGGAAATTTAGAGGGAGGAGCATTGGAAAAGAGTGAGACCATAGTGGGAGCATAGTGAGACCATGGTGAGAGGAGCAATTAGATTGGTTTGAACTTTTAGAAGACCAAATAAAAGGTTAATTCAGAAAATGAGCAGCGTCGATTTATAATATTTCTTGTCGGAATCCAACTAAAAATCAATGGAATTTGATTTTGACTAATAATTTCCTTATTTTTGTGCCCTGTTTTGAAACAAGCTTTCAAGATTTTATAAAGGAGAGATGCTCGAGTGGTTGAAGAGGCACGCCTGGAAAGCGTGTATACGCCAAAAGTGTATCATGGGTTCGAATCCCATTCTCTCCGCAATAAATTCCGATTCGATCTATGATATAGGTAGTTACTTTCTGCGATATTTACCGATTATCTCTAACCCAATCCATCACATTTGCCGGAGCACGTTCAGCCAACAATTCTTTTTTCATAAAATCCATATAAGGTGCCACATGTTGAAAAAACTGATAATATCCCTTGCATAGATAGTTAAGGCCCTGATTCCCATACTTGTCTGTTATAAATCTGTTTTTGGGGCATTCGCCATTACAAGCAAACAAAAAATCACATTCTCTACATTGTTGTGGAAGCTTATCAAACTTATCGTTGCCAAATTTCAATTGCGTGTCGGAATACATCATTGATGCTAAAGGCTTTGTATAAATATTTTCCAACCGATATTCGGGGAAAACGAAGTGGTCGCATGAATAAACATCCCCGTTAAATTCCATTACACCTGCATGCCCACAAGTTTTAGCCATTGTGCATACTCCAGGTTGCTGACCAACCCAATTGGCTAAAGTAGAATCAAACAATTGCACAAAAATCTTACCCACATCTTGTTTTACCCACTCATCAAAAATTGTGCAAAGGAAATTTCCCCATTGTTCAGGTGAAACACTAAAAGGAGCTAATTGTGCCGTTGAGTCCTTTGCCGAAGCCAGTTTCATTGTCGTATTATCTATTAATCGTTCCACAATAGGAGTAAATTGCAAATACTGGCAACCAATCTTTTTGAAAAACTGGTAGAATTCCAGTGGGTAATCAGCATTATAATCGTTTACCACAGCCATACAATTGAATTCAACATCATATTTCTTTAACAGTTCAATTCCACGTATAACCTTTTGGAATGATGGTCGGTCCATGCTGTCGCGTCGGTATTCATCATGAAAATCCTGTGGACCATCAATTGAAATTCCCACCAAAAAATTATTCTCTTTAAAGAATTTGCACCACTCATCAGTAAGCAGAGTACCGTTTGTTTGTAAAGAATTATCAATCTGTTTTCCGCGAGCGTATTGTTTTTGTAGTTCGATTGCCCGTTTATAAAAACTTAACGGTCTCATTAACGTTTCCCCGCCATGCCAAGTAAACATTATTTGCGACATTGTTTGAGATTCAATATACTCTTTTGTGAACCGTTCCAGTAGTTCGTCGCTCATCACATGATTCTTGTTTTGTATATATAAACCAGATTTTTCAAGATAATAGCAATACTCGCATCTGAGATTACAAAGGGCTCCAACAGGCTTGAGCATTACATATAGTGGTTTTGAAAACGGTGCGAAAGTGGACATATCAATTTTATTTATGGAACAAAAATAAACAATTATTGCTGTTATTTAGTTTAGTATACTCATTAAACACAAATTAATTATAGAAATGACTACAAAAGAAAAATTATTAAATACAGGATTACTCATTTTAAGAGTCGGAATTGGAATATCGATTTTCTTCCACGGATTACCCAAAATAATGGGTGGAGTTGAAACTTGGACTGCGATTGGGAGTTCTTTGTCTGCATTTGGAATTGGCTTTGCGCCCACATTTTGGGGATTATTGGCAGCACTTACTGAATCCGTAGGTGGAATATTGTTTGCATTAGGATTATTGTTTCGACCCGCAACAGTGTTTTTATCGGGAATGATGGCAATTGCTTTAGGTACACATTTAATGGCTGGAGACGGATTCATGACTTACGGTCATGCGCTTGATCTGTTGATAGTTTTTGTTGCAACATTCTTCACCGGAGCCGGTAAATTATCCTTAGATAATCGCTTTTTCAAGAAAATTGTATAATTGAACAAATTTAAAAAAACAACCACCTGTTCTGTTTTAACATATTACAGAACAAGTGGTTTTCTATTAGAATCTATTCTTATCGACTTATTTTAGATGCTTATGAATCCACGAATTCATTTGCTCTAATGCTGTTGGAGAAAAAGTTTGTTCTATCTTAGGATATTCGTTTGGAGAGCCAGTTGTTGATTCCTGAAACAAGTGATTAAGATTTGGTAATTCAATAGCTGTCAGCTTTTTATTACCACTTTCATCAAATGCTTTCCGTATTGCTTCAAGATTCTCTTTTGGCGCTACCTGCGTATCTTTTGCACCATTAAGCGCCAAGACAGGAATTTTCAATTTTGTCAATGTAGGATATGGGTCATATTTTATATAATATTTCATCCAAGGTGTAGTCATTTGTGCGACAGATGCTTTTATATAACTATTGAGTTGTTCAGTTGAAAAACCCGGAGTAAAATCAGGATTTTCTTTAAAAGCCTTCTGCAAATAATTCTCTAAATCTATTTTAAGTTTTTCCGTATCATTAGAGTTTAGAACAAGATCATAAGTACCTTTATTGAACTTGAGCATTCTTTTGACAAGTTCATCAGATGCACCATTAGCTTTTGTTACAGCCAAGGTCTGCAATTCCAATAATTTATCGCCCCGGAGTCCAGGTCCCGCCAAAAGAATGATAAAAGCCACGTTCTTGTTTCTTTGTGCAACCATTGGAGCAATGAGTCCACCCTCACTGTGACCAATCAGTCCAATATTCTTTTTATCAATCTGACTTTTTGTCATCAAATAAGAAACCGCTGCCTCTACATCATTTGCCAAATCAGCTGAAGTAGCCGAATTATAATTACCTTTCGATGCCCCAACTCCTCTATCATCAAAACGTAAAACCCCAATACCGTTTCGTGTTAAATAATCAGCAATTACCAAAAAAGGTTTGTGTCCAAACAGCTCCTCATCCCTGTTTTGCGCTCCACTGCCCGAAATTAACACAACAACCGATGTTTTCTCAGTTTTGGCAGGCAATGTCAGT